>NZ_BTFW01000001.1:353500-707000 GCF_033242265.1 Novosphingobium sp. IK01
GGGCTGGCGCCGGAAGGGGCCGGCGCGAAAAGGCATTTCCTGCACGGTGTTCAGGAGCGGGTCATTGGAGACGGCATGACGGATATTGCGCGGATCATCGAGATTGTTGAGCCCGAGGTGAAGGCATTGGGCTTCGATCTCGTGCGCGTGCGCCTTTACGGCAAGAGCGAAGTGGGCGACGAGGAGCATACGCTTCAGATCATGGCCGAGCGGCCCGAGACCGGGCAGCTGGTGATCGAGGATTGCGCCGCGCTCTCGCACCGTATCTCCGACAAGATCGACGCGCTCGAAGAGGCTGGTGAAATGCTGATCGAGGAGGCCTATCGCCTCGAGGTCAGCTCGCCGGGGATCGACCGTCCGCTCACCCGTCCCAAGGATTTTGCCGCCTGGATCGGTCACGAGGCGCGGGTCGAACTGGCCGAGCTGCTCGACAACCGCAAGCGCTTCCGTGGCGATCTGGTGGCCTTCGACGAAGCGGCCGGGGTGATCTCGATCGAGGATGATGGCGCTGTGTTCGCGGTGCCTTTCGCGCTCGTCACCAATGCCAAGCTGATCCTGACGGACAAGCTGATCGCTGCCTCGCGCCCTGTCGATGCCAGTGGCGTCGATGAGGAAGATTTCGAAGACGAAGACGTTTCGGCTCAATCCGCCGCATTTCTTGAGGAACAGGAAGACTAAGACATGGCCAGTGCGATTTCCGCCAACCGTGCCGAGCTGCTGGCAATTGCCAACGCGGTCGCCGCCGAAAAGATGATCGACAAGTCCATCGTGATCGAAGCGATGGAAGAAGCGATCCAGAAGTCGGCGCGCAACCGCTATGGTGCCGAGAACGACATCCGCGCCAAGCTGGACCCGCGTTCGGGCGACCTGCGTCTGTGGCGCGTCGTCGAAGTGGTCGAGCATGTCGAGGACTACTTCAAGCAGGTCGACCTCAAGCAGGCCGAGAAGCTCCAGCCCGGTGCCAAGGTCGGCGATTTCATCGTCGATCCGCTGCCCCCGGTGGATCTGGGCCGCATCGACGCCCAGTCGGCCAAGCAGGTGATCTTCCAGAAGGTCCGTGACGCCGAGCGCGACCGTCAGTACGATGAATTCAAGGACCGCGCGGGCGAGATCATCACCGGCGTGATCAAGTCGGTCGAATTCGGCCATGTGATCGTCAACCTGGGCCGCGCCGAAGGCGTGATCCGCCGCGACCAGCAGATCCCGCGCGAAGTGCCGCGCGTGGGCGAGCGCGTGCGGGCGCTGATCCTCAAGGTCGAGCGCCAGAACCGCGGTCCACAGATCTTCCTGAGCCGCGCGCACCCCGAGTTCATGAAGAAGCTCTTCGCGCAGGAAGTGCCCGAAATCTACGATGGCATCATCGAGATCAAGGCCGCTGCCCGCGATCCGGGCAGCCGTGCCAAGATCGGCGTGATCAGCCGCGACAGCTCGATCGACCCGGTCGGCGCCTGCGTCGGCATGAAGGGCAGCCGCGTTCAGGCCGTCGTGCAGGAAATGCAGGGCGAAAAGATCGACATCATTCCCTGGAGCGAAGACGCTGCGACGTTCGTGGTCAACGCGCTCCAGCCCGCCACCGTCAGCCGCGTGGTGATCGACGAGGAAGAAAGCCGTATCGAGGTGGTCGTCCCCGACGATCAGCTCAGCCTGGCGATCGGTCGTCGTGGTCAGAACGTGCGCCTGGCTTCCGCGCTCACCGGTTCGGCCATCGACATCATGACCGAGGCCGAGGCGAGCGAAAAGCGTCAGAAGGAATTCTCGGAACGCTCGAAGACGTTCGAGGAAGAGCTCGACGTTGACGAAACCCTCTCGCAGTTGCTCGTCGCCGAAGGCTTCAGCGAACTGGAAGAAGTGGCCTATATCGACATCAGCGAGCTGGCGACGATCGAAGGCTTCGACGAGGAGCTGGCGACCGAGCTTCAGAACCGTGCGCTCGAAGCGCTCGAACGCCGCGAGGAAGGCCAGCGCGAGGAACGCCGCGCGCTGGGCGTCGAGGATGCCCTGGCCGAGCTGCCGCACATGACCGAGGCCATGCTGGTCACGCTCGGCAAGGCCGGGATCAAGACCCTCGACGATCTGGCCGACCTTGCCACCGACGAACTGATCGCCAAGAAGCGCGGCACCGACCAGCGCCGTCGCAACAACGATCGTCGCGACCGGGACCGCTCGGACCGTCAGGACGACAAGGGCGGCGTTCTGGGCGAATATGGCCTGAACGAAGAGCAGGGCAACGAGATGATCATGGCCGCTCGCGCGCACTGGTTCGACGATGAACCGGCTGCTGGCGAAGCCGTCGCTGAAGATGTGGCGACTGGCGAAACCGCCGCCACCGAAACTGAGGAGGCCGCCAATGCGGAATCCTCGCAATGAGACGCTGAGCGCCGGAAGGCCGCAGGACCGTCCGGCAAGGCGCTCTGACGCCTCGCCGGAGCGGAAATGTATTCTCACCGCTGTCCATGACGGGCGGGATGCCTTGCTGCGGCTGGCGATCTCGCCCGAGGGGCTGGTTCTTCCCGATCCGCTCGCGCGTGCCCCCGGGCGCGGCGCGTGGATCGGCGTGAACCGTGCAGACCTTGAAATCGCCCTTGCCAATGGCAAACTGAAGGGTGCCTTGGCGCGCGCCTATAAAGGCGCGCCGCTGACCATCCCTGACAACCTTGCCGACCGTATCGAGCAGGCGCTGACCCGTGCCTTGCTGGATCGATTCGGGATCGAACTGCGATCGGGCAATCTGGTGTTGGGAACCGAAAAGATTGCCCAGGCAGCCCGTTCGGGCGCGATTGCCTGGCTGGGTCATGCCTGCGACGCCGGCACCGATGGTGTGGGCAAGCTGGGACAGGCCTGGCGGGTGGGCGAAATGGCCGAGGGATCGGGCAAGATGGGCATCATCTTGCCGCTGGACCGCGCGGCGTTGTCTGTGGCATTGGGCCGCGACAACGTCGTTCACCTTGGCGTCACCGATGCGGGCGCTGCAGCGCGTATTGCCGGGCCTTTGGCCCGTCTGATGCACTTTCTCGGGTCTGCGACGCCGGACGGGCCACCTGGTGGCCTGGCCGAAGCCGCACGACCGGCCGCGCATGCGGCGAACGATGATATTGATACGAAGGGCGAATGAGTTCGATGAGCGATAGCGACAAGAAGCCGACACTGGGCCGCAGGCCACTGGGCCTGAAGACCGCAGTGGAAGCCGGAGAGGTCAAGCAGACCTTCAGCCATGGTCGCACCAACAAGGTGGTGGTCGAGGTGAAGCGCCGCAAGCTGGTGCAGGGCGGTCAGGCCGCCGCGCCGGCAGCGCCCGCGCCTGCTGCCCCGGCGGCACCCCGTCCGGCGGCCCGTGCCCCGATCGTCCCGCCGCCGCCGCCGCCGGTGTCGCCTGCTGCCTCGCGCGAGACGCGCCAGGAATTGCAGGCCCGTCTGCTGCGTCAGGCTGAAGAAGCGCGTCTGGCCGCCCTTGAGGCAGCCAACCGTCGCGAGCAGGAAGAACGCCTGCGTGCGATCGAGGAAGAACGCCGCCGCGCCGAGGAAAACCGCGCTGCTGCCGGTGAAGCGGCCGCCGCTGCGGCCCAGCAGGCTGCCGAAGCCGTCGTCGCGGAAGCGGCCCCCGTGGTTGCCGAACCGGCCCCGGCTCCTGTTGCGCAGGCTCCTGCCGCCGCCGCTCCGGCGCCGGTCGAGGCCGCCAAGCCTGCTGCTGCGGCCCCTGCCGCTCCGGTTGCGGCCGCTCCGGCTGCTGCTGCTGCCCCGGCCGCGCCCGCAGCGCGTCCTGCTGCGCCTGCGGCGGCCATTCCCGCGCCGCGCCGCTTCACCCCGGTTGTTGCGCCCAAGCGTCCCGAACCGCCCAAGAAGCCTGCCCACGCCCCGCGCGACAAGAACACCAACGACCGTCGCCAGGCTGGCAAGCTGACCGTCACCCGCGCCCTCAACGAGGACGAGGGCGCCCGCGCCCGTTCGCTCGCCGCGCTCAAGCGCGCCCGCGAAAAGGAACGCCGTGCGCACTTCGCCGGGCAGACCCAGCAGCGTGAAAAGCAGGTGCGCGACGTGATCGTGCCCGAGGCGATCACCGTGCAGGATCTGGCCAACCGCATGGCCGAAAAGGCTGCGGATCTGATCAAGGCGCTGTTCAAGATGGGCATGATGGTCACCATCAACCAGACCATCGACCAGGACACGGCCGAACTGCTGGTGACCGAATTCGGCCACAACATCCAGCGCGTGAACGAAAGCGATGTCGACATCGACAGTGCTTCTGACGTCGACGCCGAAACCACGCTCAAGGCGCGTCCCCCCGTGGTTGCGATCATGGGCCACGTCGACCACGGCAAGACCAGCCTGCTCGACGCGCTGCGCGGCACCGATGTGGTGCGCGGCGAAGCGGGCGGCATCACGCAGCACATCGGCGCCTACCAGATCAAGACCAAGGGCGGTGACTACATCACCTTCCTCGACACGCCGGGCCACGAAGCCTTCACCGAAATGCGCATGCGCGGGGCGAATGTCACCGACATCGTGATCCTGGTGGTGGCCGCTGACGATGGCATCATGCCCCAGACGATCGAGGCCATCCATCACACCAAGGCCGCTGGCGTGCCGATGATCGTGGCGATCACCAAGAGCGACAAGCCCGAGGCGAACCCGCAGAAGATCCGCGAGCGCCTGCTTGAGCATGAAGTCATCGTCGAAGAGATGTCGGGCGACGTGCAGGACGTGGAAGTCTCGTCGAAGACCGGCGCCGGTCTCGAGACGCTGATCGAGAAGATCCTGCTCCAGGCTGAATTGATGGAACTGCGCGCCAACCCCGATCGCGCCGCCGAAGCGACCGTGATCGAGGCCAAGCTCGACAAGGGCAAGGGGCCGCTGGCCACTGTCCTGATCAACCGTGGCACGCTCCATGTCGGCGACATTCTGGTTGTCGGCACCCAGTCGGGCCGCGTGCGCGCCATGCTCGACGACAAGGGCCGTCAGGTGAAGTCGGCGCCGCCCTCGCTGCCGGTCGAAGTGCTGGGCATCGGCGGCGTGCCGATGGCCGGTGACACGCTGACCGTCGTCGAGAACGAGGCCCGTGCCCGCGAAGTGGCCGCCTACCGTCAGGAAAAGGCGACTGCCAAGCGCACCGCCGTGGCCCCGTCGAGCCTCGAGAACATGTTCTCGGCGCTGGCCGCCAAGCAGACCGTCATCGAATATCCGGTGGTGATCAAGGCGGACGTGCAAGGGTCGACCGAAGCCATCGTCAATGCACTCAACCGCCTCTCGACCGACGAGATCAAGGTGCGCGTGCTGCATTCGGGCGTGGGCGCCATCACCGAAAGCGACGTGGGCCTGGCCCAGGCTTCGGGTGCGCCGATCGTCGGCTTCAATGTCCGTCCCAACGCCAAGGCGCGCGAGCTGATCGAGCGCAACAAGGTGCGGATGAAGTACTTCGACGTGATCTACCAGCTCACCGACGACATCGCCAAGGAGATGGCGGGCGAGCTGGGTCCGGAACGCATCGAAACGGTCGTGGGCCGCGCCGAGGTCAAGGAAGTCTTCCCCGCGGGCAAGAAGGACAAGGCTGCCGGTCTGCTCGTGCTCGAAGGCTATATCCGCAAGGGCATCTACGCGCGTCTTACCCGCAACGACGTTATCGTCAGCAAGACGACGATTGCTTCGCTGCGTCGCTTCAAGGACGACGTGGCCGAAGTGCGCGCCGGTCTGGAATGCGGTGTGGTCCTTACGGACACCAACGACATCAAGGCGGGCGACACGCTCGAAGTGTTCGAGGTCGAAGAGCGCGAACGCACGCTCTGATCGATTCGATCCATTCTGCAAAGCTGGCTGGGCGCCCATTCCGCAAGGAGTGGGCGCCTTGCTTTTGCATGGGCAACTTGCTTGCGGAACGGTACAAGAGGACCGGTTCTTCGCATTGTGGGGTGTGCCATGAAGAAAGGGTGGCTTGATCGTCTGCCGGGACTGGCTTGGAGTGTCAGTCTTGTCTTGCTGGTTGTGGCTGTGGCCATGGCACGTTGGGCCAGGCCAGACGCGGATCTGGCGATTACGGTTTTCGGGCGCGCCAGTGCCGCGCTGGCGCTGGCCGGGGTAGGCGTGCTGGTATGGCGTGCGGTTGTTTCCCGGCGCGGCACCAAGCGCAAGGTTCTTCCCCGATAATCGGTGTTCCCGTCTGGAACTGGCGCGCGGGATGCCCCATATAGGGCGGCAATGAACCGTCAGTCTGCCTCTCCCGAACAACGCTCGGTCCGCCTGCTCAAGGTCGGCGAGCAAGTGCGCCACGTCATTTCCGAGCTGCTCACCCGCCAGCAGGTCCACGATGACGTGCTCAGCGCCCATACCGTCTCGGTCACCGAAGTGCGCATGTCGCCCGACTTGCGCCATGCCACCGTCTTCGTGAAGTCGCTGCTGGGCACCGACGAGGAGATCGTGCTCAAGGCCCTGCGCACCCACACGGCCTTCTTCCAGAAGGAAGTGGCCGGGCGCCTCAAGCTCAAGTATGCCGCCCGGATCAAGTTCCTGGCCGACGAGAGCTTCGACGAGGCGTTCCGCATCGATGCCCTGCTCGCCGATCCGCGCGTTCGTCGCGATCTGGAAGAGGGTGAAGAGACCTCCGGGGACGAATCCGAGGGCTGAGCGCCCTTGGCAGCAGCCCATGGCCAAGCTCTATTTCTATTATGCGGCCATGAACGCGGGCAAGTCGACCAACTTGCTCCAGGCCGATTTCAACTATCGCGAACGCGGCATGGCCACGATGCTGTGGACCGCCGCGATCGATGACCGTACCGGGGCTGACGGGCATGCGATTGCCAGTCGCGTCGGGCTCCATGCCGATGCCCATCGTTTCGGGCCCGAAACCGATCTGCGGGCGGAAGTTCTCGCCGAACAGGGGAAGGGGCCTCTGGCTTGCGTGCTGGTCGATGAGGCGCAGTTCCTCACCCGCGCGCAAGTCTGGCAACTGGCCGATCTGGCTGACCGGGCAGGCCTGCCTGTACTGTGCTATGGCTTGCGGACCGACTTTCAGGGCGAATTGTTCGAAGGGGCTGCCGCGCTGCTCGGGCTGGCCGATTCGCTGATCGAGTTGAAAGCGGTCTGCCACTGCGGGCGCAAGGCGACAATGAACTTGCGCGTTGACGCTGAAGGCCGTGCCGTGCGCGAAGGCGCGCAGACCGAGATCGGCGGCAACGAGCGCTATCTTTCCCTCTGCCGCGCCCATTTCAGCGCGGCCCTGGATCTGCACCGATGATGGATACCCTTTATGCGCTGGCCACGCTGGCCGTGCCGATGATCGTGGCCATCGTGTTCCACGAGGTCGCCCACGGCCGCATGGCGCGCCTGCTGGGCGACCGGACGGCCGAGCGCCTCGGGCGGCTCAGTTTCAATCCGCTGCGCCATGTCGATCCGGTCGGGACGGTGCTTTTGCCGGGCATGCTGGCGCTGGCCCATGCGCCGGTGTTTGGCTGGGCCAAGCCGGTTCCGGTCGATGTCAGTGGCCTGCCACGCCCGCGTCAGGCGATGATGCTGGTGGGGGCCGCAGGGCCGGCGATGAATTTCGCGCTGGCGCTGCTGGCCTCGGTGGCGCTGGGGCTGGAGGCGCGGTTTCTTTCCGCGCCGGGCGTGATCGGGCAGTTCGTGGCCGACAATCTCGTCAACTTTCTGGCGATCAACCTCTTTCTGGGCAGCTTCAACCTGATCCCGCTGCCCCCGTTCGATGGTTCGCATATCGTCGAGGGGCTGCTGCCGACGGCGCTGGCGGATCGCTACGCGCAGTTGCGGCGTCTGGGCATGCCGCTGGTGCTGCTCCTCTTGGTGATCCTGCCCTGGCTGGCGCCGCGTTTCGATCTCGTGCGTCTGGTCCTGGCGCCGCCCGTGCTGTGGCTGGGCGGACAATTCCTCGCGCTTGCCTCGCTGGTCGCAGGGCACCCGATCTCCTGAGGAATTGCGGGCAGGCAGGGATTGCCGGCTGACAGGGGGCGATGCGCAAGCTAGGGCGCGGGCAATGGCAAACGGCTGGATCATTCTCGACAAGCCGCTCACGCTGGGATCGACCCAGGGTGTGGCGGCGGTAAAGCGCAACGCGCGCACGCGCGGCCTTGGCAAAGTGAAAGTGGGGCACGGCGGCACGCTCGACCCGCTGGCGACCGGCGTGCTGCCGATTGCCGTGGGCGAGGCGACCAAGCTGTGCGGGCGGATGCTCGACGCCAGCAAGACTTATGCCTTCACGGTCGCGTTCGGAACGGAGACCGACACGCTCGACCTTGAAGGCGCCGTGATCGGGCAAAGCGCGGTACGGCCCGCGCGCGCGGCGCTCGACGCCGTTCTGCCGACGTTTACCGGCCCGATTGCGCAAGTTCCGCCTGCCTATTCGGCGCTCAAGGTCGATGGCGAGCGTGCCTATGATCTGGCGCGGGCAGGGCACGAGGTCGTGCTGGCCTCGCGCAACGTGACGATCCACACCTTGCGCGTGCTGGAAACGGCGGGGCCGGACGATGCCCTGGAAAGCGCCACGCTCGAAGCCCATGTCTCGAAAGGCACCTATATCCGCAGCCTCGCGCGCGACATCGCGCTGGCACTGGGAACGCGCGGTCATGTCACCATGCTGCGCCGCCTGAAGGCAGGGCCGTTCACGCTCGATCAGGCGATTTCGCTGGACAAATTGAACGAATGGGGCCAAGGCGCCCCCTTCGAGAACGTAATCTTGCCGCTGGAGGCAGGGCTGGTCGACATCCCGGCTCTTGACCTCGACCCCGAACAGGCAAGGGCGGTCCAGCAGGGCCGTGTTCTGGCGGGGTTGCCCTTTTCCGACGGGCTGTGGTGGGCGCGATGCGGCGGCAAGCCGGTGGCGCTGGTCATGCTTGCGGACGGCGCCTTGCGCGTCGAACGGGGTTTCAACCTGTAAAGTATGTCGCGGAGTGAAATTATGTCGGTTACCGCTGAAAAGAAGCAGGAAATCATCCAGGACAACGCGCGCGTCGCCGGTGATACCGGTTCGCCCGAAGTCCAGGTTGCCATCCTCACCGAGCGCATCGTCAACCTGACCGAACACTTCAAGGCCCACCACAAGGACAACCATTCGCGTCGTGGCCTGCTCCAGATGGTCAACAAGCGTCGTTCGCTGCTTGACTACCTGAAGAAGAAGGATGTGGAGCGTTACAACGCTCTGATCCAGAAGCTCGGTCTGCGTAAGTGATTTCACGAACGGCCCGCCATCGGCGGGCCGTTCTTTTTGGGCGCTGTTTTTGAGTGTTGCGGCTTGAGTGGAGGCAAAAGGCCTTCGGAGCTGTCACAAAACAGTGCTAGATTATCGGCGCCCCGGCAATTCGGCCAGGGCACCAAGGGGCCAAGCCCCAGACCGGACCGGGACGGCATCCCCGGCAGCAAAACCCCGTGGGCAATAGGGCCTGCGGGCTGAAGGAAACCAAATGTTCGACGTCAAGACCGTATCGCTGGAGTGGGGCGGAAAGACCCTCACTCTGGAAACCGGCCGTATCGCTCGCCAGGCCGATGGCGCCGTGCTCGCCACCTATGGTGAGACCGTGGTGCTTTGCGCGGTGACCGCCGCCAAGTCGGTGAAGGAAGGCCAGGACTTCTTCCCGCTCACCGTCCACTACCAGGAAAAGTTTTCGGCTGCCGGGCGCATCCCCGGTGGCTTCTTCAAGCGTGAACGCGGCGCCACCGAAAAGGAAACGCTGGTCTCGCGCCTGATCGACCGTCCGGTCCGTCCGCTGTTCCCCGAAGGTTTCTACAACGAAATCAACGTTATCGCTCAGGTGATGAGCTATGATGGCGAGACTGAACCCGATATCGTCGCGATGATCGCCGCTTCGGCTGCGCTGACCATCTCGGGCGTTCCCTTCATGGGCCCGATCGGTGCCGCGCGCGTCGGCTTCAAGGACGGCGAATACCAGCTCAACCCGTCGCTGGCCGAAGCCGCCACGGGCCGCCTCGACCTCGTCGTGGCCGCGACCGACAACGCCGTGATGATGGTGGAATCGGAAGCCAAGGAACTGACCGAGGAAGAAATGCTCGGTGCGGTGATCTTCGCCCACGAGGAAAGCCGCAAGGTGATCGGCGCGATCATCGAGCTGGCCGAGAAGGCCGCCAAGGACCCCTGGGAAATCGACCTGTCGGACAACACGGCCGACATCAAGGCGAAGCTCAAGAAGGGCCTGGGCGCCGACATCGCCGCTGCCTACAAGCTGACCGACAAGTCGGCCCGCTCGAACGCGCTGAACGAAGTGCGCGCCAAGGCCAAGGTGCTGTTCGCGGACGAAACCCCGCAGACCCAGATGGTCGCGATCAAGACCCTCAAGAAGCTTGAGGCCGAGATCGTGCGTACCGCCATCCTCAAGGAAGGCCAGCGCATCGACGGTCGTTCGGTCACGCAGGTTCGCCCGATCGAATCGATGGTCGGCTTCCTGCCGCGCACCCACGGTTCGGCGCTGTTCACCCGCGGCGAAACCCAGACCATCTGCACCACCACCCTTGGCACCAAGGACGCGGAGCAGATGATCGACGGTCTCGACGGCCTGACCTATCAGCGCTTCATGCTGCACTACAACTTCCCCCCCTACTCGGTGGGTGAAGTGGGCCGCTTCGGCGCTCCCGGTCGCCGCGAAGTCGGCCACGGCAAGCTCGCCTGGCGCGCGCTGAACCCGGTCCTGCCCAGCAAGGAAGAGTTCCCCTACACCATCCGAGTGCTCTCGGACGTGACCGAATCGAACGGTTCGTCGTCGATGGCCACGGTGTGCGGCGGCTGCCTCTCGATGATGGACGCCGGCGTTCCCGTCGCTCGTCCGGTTTCGGGCATCGCCATGGGCCTGATCCTCGAAGGCGACGACTTTGCCGTCCTGTCGGACATCCTGGGTGACGAAGATCACCTCGGCGACATGGACTTCAAGGTCGCCGGCACCAGCGAAGGCATCACCTCGCTCCAGATGGACATCAAGATCGCCGGGATCACCGAAACGATCATGCGTCAGGCTCTGGCCCAGGCCAAGGAAGGCCGCGCGCACATCCTGGGCGAAATGACCAAGGCTCTGGGCACTGCGCGTACCGAACTTTCGGCTCACGCGCCGCGCATCGAGACGATCCAGATCGACAAGTCGAAGATCCGCGAAGTGATCGGCACCGGCGGCAAGGTGATCCGCGAGATCGTCGCTGAAACCGGCGCCAAGGTCGACATCGACGACGAAGGCGTGATCAAGATCTCGTCTTCGGATGTTGCGCAGATCGAAGCGGCCAAGAAGTGGATTCTCGGCATCGTCGAGGAAGCTGAAGTCGGCAAGATCTACACCGGCAAGGTCGTCAACATCGTCGACTTCGGTGCGTTCGTGAACTTCATGGGCGGCAAGGACGGCCTCGTCCACGTCTCGGAAATGCGCAACGAACGCGTTGAAAAGCCGACCGACGTCGTCAAGGAAGGCCAGGAAGTCAAGGTCAAGGTCCTCGAGATCGACAACCGTGGCAAGGTCCGCCTGTCGATGCGCGTCGTCGATCAGGAAACCGGTGCCGAGCTGGAAGACACCCGTCCGGCCCGCGAACCGCGTGAACCGCGCGGCGACCGTGGTGATCGCGGCGGCGACCGTCGTGGCCCCCGCAGCGGCGACCGTGGTGGTGATCGCGGCCCCCGTGGCCCGCGCCGTGACGGCGACCGTCCCCGTCGCGACCGCGACGAAGGTCCGGCTCCCGACCACATGCCCGCGTTCCTCAAGTCGGACGACTGAGGGGCCTGAGGCCTGAACAAAAAAGGGCTCGCACCACCCGGTGCGGGCCCTTTTTTCATAAGATCCAGATCCTCCCCGCTTGCGGGGAGGTGGCAGGCCGAAGGCCTGACGGAGGGGCTTCTTCGTCTTCAGGAGGCAAAAGAAAAGGCCGCGCTCCCATCAGGGAATGCGGCCTTTCTTATGGCAAGAAGCCTGTGCCTCAGCGCACGCGCGGACCACCAAACGGCATCGGCGGGGGCGGGCGGCGATGGCCACGCGGAAGCTGCGCCTGATAGGCGCGGCCGCAATGCTCGACGCAATAGGGGAAACCGGGGTTCACCTTCTCACCACAGAAGTGGAAATCGGGCTCGCCGGGATGGCCCATCGGCCAGCGGCAGATGCGGTCGTTGAGGTCGAGCAGGCTGGTCTTGTCGGCGATTTCCGGGCTCGGGCGCGCGGGCACGAGGCGGCGGGGCGGGGCAGGCGGGATCGGTGCCTGCTGGTCGCCGGGGCCCTGACGCAGGAAGCCGCCGGGGCCGACCGAGACCACGCGCGGGGTTGGCGCGGCAACCGGAGCATCGGCAGCCGGTGCGGCGCTGGGGGCCGGAGCGGCAGGTGCCGGACGCGCAGCCGGGGCTGCGGGCGGGTTTGCAGGCGCCGGACGCGCTTCGACCGGAGCAGGTGCGGCAGGCGGGCTCACCGGCTTGGGTGCGGCAGGGCGCGCCTCGACCGGCGCGGGCGCAGCAGGCTTGGCCGCCTTGGCCACGGGCGCTTCTGCCACTTCACCCTTTTCATTGGCCTTGACCGGGGAAGGGCGTGCCTTGAGGCCCAGGCGATGGGCCTTGCCGATCACGGCGTTGCGGCTGACCCCGCCAAGTTCGTCAGCGATCTGGCTGGCGGTGGCGCCGCCTTCCCACATCTTGGTCAGTTTCTCGATCCGCTCGTCGGTCCAGCTCATCCGTTTGAAAACCCTTTTATGGGCAGGGATGCTCCCTGGCCCTTACATCATCTTGCCATTGGCCCCGGCGCGCGATACCGCCTTGCCCATGGCCAATCAATTCCCGTCCCCCACCGGGGACACGAAACCGCTCGACCAGAGCAAGGCTGGCGAACTTGCGTTCACCGGCACCTCGGCAGCTTATGCCTACGGGCATCTAGCCGGTTTCCCGCCGCCCGGACAGCCGATTTTCCGCAGTTTCAACCGAGTCGGGCTCTGGACCCTCTATATGAAGGAGGTCCGCCGCTTCTTCAAGGTGCAGACCCAGACGATCTGGGCCCCTGCGGTCACCACGCTGCTTTACCTGATGATCTTCACGCTCGCGCTGGGCGGTGGTGGCCGGGTGGTGCTGGGCGTTCCTTTCGCCAGCTTCGTTGCGCCCGGTCTCATCGCCATGGGTATGATCAACAACGCCTTTGCCAATTCGAGCTTCGGCCTGCTCGGCGGCAAGATCCAGGGCACGATCATCGACTATCTGATGCCGCCGGTGTCCGAGGGCGAATTGCTGACTGCGCTTGTCGGTGCGGCGGTGACGCGCGCGGTGCTGGTCGGCCTGGCGGTGGCGGCGGCCATGATGTTCTGGCCGGGCGTCTCGCTTGAGGCCCGCCATCCCTGGGCCATCGTGTGGTTCGGCCTGATGGGGGCGACGCTGCTCTCGCTGATCGGCGTGGCCACCTCGATGTGGGCGGAAAAGTTCGATCACAACGCGGCGGTGACCAACTTCATCATCACGCCGATGTCGATGCTTTCGGGCACTTTCTACGTGATCGACCGCCTCGCCCCGGCCTTCCAGACCGTGAGCCGCATGAACCCGATCTTCTACGTGATCTCGGGCTTCCGCTATGGTTTTCTGGGCCAGAGCGACATTGGCAGCGACAACATGGCCGTTCTGCACGGTGCGGTCGGGCTGGGCGTGCTCAACCTGCTGCTGGGCATTGGCGTCTATGCCTTGCTGCGGTCGGGCTGGAAGCTGAAGGCCTGAGCCTCCGGTCATCGGGCCACAAAAAAGGGCGCTCCCGAACGGGGCGCCCTTTTTTTGTTTCCGGGGAGCAGGGCTCAGTGCGAGAGGCTGCGGCGCAAGTGATAGCGCCCATCAGAAAACCCGTCGAACATCTCGCGCAGGGAAGGGTGGTCGACCGGCCCGGCCTCGGCATCCGAAGTCAGGTTCTGCTGGCTTACATAGGCAACGTAGCTGCTCTCGTCGTTCTCGGCGAGGAGGTGGTAGAACGGCTGCTCGCGCACGGGGCGCATGTCTTCCGGAATGGATTCATACCATTCCTCGCTGTTGGCGAAGACGGGATCGATATCGAAAACCACCCCGCGAAACCCGAAGAGCCGATGGCGCACCACATCGCCGATGGCAAAGCGCGCCTCGCTCACGGCAGGCACGGAAATCTGGCGACCGGCCTGAGGGGAGAAATAGCGGGCATTTTCGGCAACATTCGACATGAGGGAGATATAGGTTTGCCCTCGTGGTGAAACAAGCAAGCATCAAGAGGAATATCAGGCTGGGGATAACTCGACTTCCCTCTTGGCAGGTCGCGAATCGTGCGTTAGAGGCGCCGTCATCGACCCGGGAGGCGCAAGTCGCTTCCTCCGCAAGGCACTTCACGGAGAGGTGGCAGAGTGGTCGAATGCGCCGCACTCGAAATGCGGTGTACGGGCAACCGTACCGTGGGTTCGAATCCCACCCTCTCCGCCAAGCCTTCCATCCCCCAGCTCGCCATGGTGCGCTATGCTGACGGCGGAGGGGCTCTACCTCAGGATTTCGCCTTCGGGCGGCAAGAGCTGGGTCCTGCGCATCCAGGTAAACCGGGGCCGGCGGGGCATTGAGCTGGGTGATGCAAATTACGTCTCGGTCAAGACTGCCCGCCTCGAGGCAGGCGCGGCCAGACGTCTCGCTGCCCTGAGTATCGATCCGCTTGAGGAGCGACGCAAGGTTCTCAAGGTCATACCGACCTTTGAGGAGGCGGCGAGGCGCACACATGCGGAGATGCTCAAGGGCTGGAAGAACGGTAAGCACACCCAACAATGGCTCAAAACGCTCGAGCTCTATACCTATCCCAAGTTGGGCAAGCTGACGGTCGACAAGATCGACGGGCCGATGTTCAGAAATCTGGCTGAAGATCCCCGAGACGGCCAGGCGTGTGCGCCAGCGTATCGGCGCGGTGCTCGACTGGTCCTATTCCAACGGCTTTCGCGATAGCGTTCATTGACCAAGGGGCTCCCGCGCCAACCCAAGCGGAAAGGGCATTTTGCGGCGCTGGCCTATCATGACGTCGCCAGCTTTCTGGACGATCTCCGCGCAAAGCCTGTCTGGCTCATGCCGTGGGTGACAAGGCCAAAGCTGTCTATCTGCGCACGGACTTCTTCCGCAAGCGTGCCAGGTTGATGCAGCAATGGGCAGACTATTGCTCGCCGCCGCCCAGGGCGACAACCGTTCACGCGCCGCCGATATCTGGCAGTTCCGTGCAGCGCCCGGCGATCGGCGTGGAGGGCGCGGCGCGGCCTCTGCCGGTGCTGCGGCGGCGATCGCTGCGATGACGACCATAGTGAAGGCCACTCAGCCTCAGACAGGAGAAAATCCATGGCAAAGGACCGGGCCGCAGAGCCCAAACTGGCGCCGGACATGGCATCGGATGAGCGGCTCGCCATTCGCGTTCCGGAAGCTGCTGCTTTTCTTGGGCTGAGCCGCAGCAAATTCTTCGATCTGGTTGCAGCAGGCCACTGAGACAAATCCTTCACAGATTGACGCCGTAGCGCTCAAATTCGGCTCGGATATCCGGGTCGACTTTTGCAGCAGCGGCAGCGTCGCTTTCGGCCTTGGCGCGATCACCCTTACGCGCCCAGGCTATGGCTCGGCCGAACAGCGCTGAGGGTGTATTCGGACTTTTAGCGAGTGCCTGATCATAGTCGGCTATTGCGTCATCAATTCGGCCCAGCCGGAGCAAAACCAAGCCGCGGCTGTCAAGATATCCGGCCATGTCGGGTGCCTTTGCAAGCGCCGCGTTGCAATCGGCAAGCGCGGATTCGAGCGCCACTCCGGCAGTCGCCTTCGCCCAACACATATTGTTGAAGATCACCGGCTCGGCAGCCTTCCCTCTGGCCCGCTGGAAGTCAGCGTCAGCATGGGCAACTTCACCTGAGCGAGCATAAGCGATGCCACGCCCCATAAGAAGCGTGAAGTCGTCTGGAGACTTCGCAATAGCGGAGGAATAGGTCGAGATTGCTCCGGTCAGGTCTCCGCTTTCCGTCTGCAAATCGGCCTTCCGAGCGATGGCTTCGGTCAGGTTTGGATCGAGCTCCAAGGCAGCATCCAGGTCTGCCCGGCGACCTGCCACATCCGCTTTTGGTCTGCGCAGGCTGCGATTCAGGTAGATGTAAGCCTCAGGACCAAGCGCGATAGCCCTGTCATAGGCGTGCATCGCCTCAGCGTCTTTATGAAAGGCGCTGTAGATGTTCGCGGCGACGACATGGGCGTAGCTATTGTCCGGGTTGGCAGCGGTGACAGCCCTGGCCTCGGCGATCGCCTCGGCCTCTTTGCCTTGGCTTCGCAGAACATTCGCCCGAAGAAGATAGAGTTCGATCCATCCGGGTTGCTGCTTGATCGCCGCGGCTGCATCCCGAAGGGCAGCCTCATAATCACCTGTCGCGCGCGCCGACTCGGCGCGATGGCCCAACGCGAAGCTGCTGTTCGGCTCAACCTGCAAAGCCGAAGTATATGCTGCTATCGCGTCCTGCCATTCGCCCTTCCGCTGTGCCATCATTCCACGGGCACGAAACACTACGGCATTCTTCGAGTTGATTTTGGCCGCTGCGTCGAGGTCGCTAACTGCTGCGGCGAAATCCCGCTCCCAAACTCGTGCCATGCCCCGATTTGCAAGTGGCTCCTCATCGGATGGGTCTAGAGAATGGGCTTTGTCGAAGTCCGCTATGGCCTTGTCGTACTCCCGCTGGTCCAAGAAGAAGTTGCCCCTGTCGACGTAGGCGGCTGGATCGTCGGGCCTCTTCTCAACGATCGCTGTCAGATCAGCGAGCGCTCTTTGCGTGTCCCCGAGGCTGGCATATGCTGCTGCCCGATGCTCGATTGCATAGCGGTTGTCAGGTTCCTGCTCTAAAGCCCTTGTATAGGCCTCTACGGCGTCACGGGGGCGGCGTTCGATATCGGCAAGCATCCCCCGGCCGATGCCGTTCTGGACGAACGAAGGATCGATAGCCTCGGCCTTGGCAAGATCGCTTCGTGCTCCTGCGAGGTCCCCGACCTGCACACGAGCGATACTGCGGTTTGCCCATGCGTAGACGTTGTTCGGGTCGAGTTCGACAGCCTTGTCGTAGTCGAGGAGGGCTTCCTTCACCATGCCCCGGTTGATGAAAATCTTGGCGCGCCCGACGTAGCCTGACGAGGTTGACGGCACGTCGGCCTGAACTGCAGCGATATCACTGCCAGAGTACTTATAACCCGCCGGCATGCGTACCGAAGCAGGTCGATCACTGAGCATGCGTAACGCCGCCTGCTGTGCAGGAGCGTCCTTGGCAGGGAACTCCGCAACGACGCTTCGCTCAGTCTTCTCGATGGTGAACACGCCACTCGCTATGCTCGCGTGACGTCGATACTCGATACCTCCTGCGGTCTGGTCGACCTCCATTCCCGTCCCGATCTGAAACTCGCCAGCCCCCTTCGGGAGCACGATCGTCTCGCGAGTGCGGGTAAAGTAGGGATACGGGACGGCGAAAGGGGCGTCCTTGTCTGGACCCGGATCACGGCCAAAATCGGCCTTGTAACCGACGTTCGTTCCGTCCGTCTGATAATTGCCATTTGCCCAATCCAGCTTCGCCTCGCCTGTCATCGACAGACGGAGCTCTCCGGCTTTCTGGTCGAAGCTAGCGCTCGCTGTTTTCCCATCGATGAAGTCGTACTGCTGTTTCCAATAGTTCTTCAACGCTCGATCCCGAGCTTCCCCAACAAGGTTCGACAGCGCGGCGTTAACGCCGATCGCCTCATCACCACGTATGATGGTCTCGACGATAGCTGGGGCGGAAACCGAGATCCCTTTGCTCGCGTCGATCCGAATGGAAACGTCCTGCGTCGGTGCCGCGAGGGGCGTGGGCATCATGCGGACAAGCGCGGCGTCCTTGGCGAGAAGGGGAAGACCCCAACCGAAATTGGGAATGGTCAGCCTGTCGAGGCTGGTATCGCCAGTTCTCGTCCCGTCCAGCCAGTAAGTGCGTCCCGCCACGGATGCCCGGACCAGCACATGATTGAACAGCCCCACCATGGGTAAACGTGCGTCCAGGCCGTCGCCGAGGGTGGTGCTGACCGCAACGGGTTCCGCCCCGATCCCCATGGCGTGAAGGAGTGCGAGCAGAAGGGCTGTCTTGCCCTTGCAGTCGCCATACCGGCGCGACCACGTCGTCTCGGCGTCGGTGGGAACATAGCCGCCCGCTCCCATCGCAAGCGCGACGTAACGCACCCTGTCTTGTACGAGTGCGAGCGCCGCCTCGGTGCGAACCTTAGGGTCGGGCGAGAGGCTCTGTATGCGCTCCAGTTCCGACCGTAACGGACCTTGCGCCGGGATCGCGGCAGCCTTCTCATAGAGCGGCGCCATGAGTGCCCCTAGATCGGCCCAAGAGGCGTAATCGGTCACCTCAACAAGGCGCCCGATGCGATAGCGAGGCGGCGCCCCCTTCGGCGGAATGATCGGCTCCACATTGTCAAGCGAGAGTTCGACAGTGGACGTATTGCCTGTCTTCGTCGGCTTCAATGCGGGCAGGGAGGCTGTCTGGCGGAGGCGCACTGGCAGGTTGGTTGGCCACTCCATGCGGAGATGCGCCCGTCCGATTGGGAGGCCGTTCCAGGCTGCTGCAATCTGCTCGATGTGCCCCTTCAGCGTCGGGTCGCTCGACGAAACCGACACCGCGAACTCCAGCGTATCACCGACCTGCAAGCCTTCCGGCTGGATATTGGCTGTAAGGACGCCATCCAGTGTCGCGCTCTCAAGGTTTTGCTCACGCCTGAGCACCGTGAACGTCTGACCAGACTTGAGCACGTCGATGGTCTGGTCGCCGCGACGTATCAGAAGTTTGTGGACCGACAGGACATCGGTCTCGGGGCGCCACGGCAGCGAAATGTTGCCGGCGGCTAGCCCCTGCGGCGTCTGAATCTTCAGCGATGTCTCGGAGTAGACGGTCTGCCGTCCCGGTTCCAACGCGATCTGCTGATCGGACAGCAGGATGCGAACCGGCGCTTCGTCCGCCTTTACGGGAGCCGGTGACGGAGTAACAGGCTTCACCCAGGCAGGCGCCGGGCCGATCACCGGCTTATCTGCAGCGTAGGTTACGCTCGTGAGCGTACTCGTGGCAACGAGTGTAGCGAGAAGAATTTTCATGTGCCCCCAAGCCCTTGATGGAAGCACTATAACGTTCCGAAGACGTAATTCCACTGCAGATGAGGGTAGGAAGCGCGCACGGCCAGGAGTGCTTTCAGGTCATCGGGCGTTTGCGGTGTGCCGTGCCGGGCAAGATAGGCGGGGGTGGCCACTTCTTCTACAGAAGCCGAACGCATAAATCGCCTCGCAGTCTGAACCTGCGGCACAGTCCGACGAACAGCTTTGCTTCCGGCAACGCCCTCTTTTGGGGAGGGGCTTGCCAGAAAGCACCTGTTTGCCGCGAACCGTCGCTTCTTTCCCGACAAGGAAAGTCGACGTATAAGAAAGGCTGGCGCTGCGCCGGACTGGAATCCGGTCGTTCGCGCAAGCGGATGGGGGGCTGATGACAGTCAAGATCGGTATCGGTTTTGCTCGACCGCAGATCGTCGCTCAAGTTGTGCCATTCATCATCGTTGCGCTGGCTGGGATGGCGGTGCGAACCCCGTTGGCATCTGCTCATCCATTTTTAGCCCTCATTCTATTCCTTTGGATTGTCGCGGACACGTTGATGCTTGCGCTGGTCGTCCGATCATCCGGCAAGCCGGAGTGGCGCGCCGTTTTGGGCGTGTTGGCCGGAGCGAGCTTCACTGTCTGGCTGGGCTCGCCTTCGGTGATACGAGGCGTACTGTTGGATACGCCGATCCTTGCGTTGACGATGACGGCCGTGGTTCTGGGGCATGTTGCCTGGGCCACGGCAAGAGCAAGCCGGGTGGCAAGCAGCGAGAACATCGATCGCAAGGAGCGGTGGGCATCTGTCGCCTCTGAGTTTTTCCCGCCCGCATTGGTCCGTCTGGTCGTGGCGGAGTTGACGGTGATTCACATGGCGCTGTTCCGCTGGGGCGGACCGGCCGACGTGCCGGAAGACGCCCGAGCCTTCGCCTATCACGAGCACCTGACACCGATGTGTGCGACACTGCTGATTCTGTCGGCGATCGAGATTGCAGTCTATCACCTGCTTGTCGGGCATTGGAGCCGTGCCGCCGCCGTCGTCATGTTCATCCTGAGCGACGTCGGTTTCGTGTATTTGCTCGGCCTCATCAAGTCGTTCCGGTTCAGGCCGGTATTGCTGACGCCCGAAGGCGTCCGGGTACGGGCAGGGTTCCTCATTGACCAATTCGTTCCACTCGACGCGATCGTGGCCATTGAAGGAGGCTTTACCGGCGAGGAGGTGCGCGACCCGGCCACTCTCAACGCGGCGCTGCTCGCTTGGCCGAACATCATGCTGCAGCTGAACCGCCCGCTGCACCCTCGCTCGCTCCTGAAGAAGCGGGGGGCGGTTGTCCGTATCGCGTTCCGCCTGGACGATCCGGAGCCGTTCATGCGGTTGCTCATTTGGCGGTTAGGGCAGCGCTCCAGCGAGGCAGTGTCCTCGATCTGAACCGTCGATCAGGAAAGCACGCGTTCCTGTCGTGCTGGCGATTGTTGCCGGGCTTCGCGTTGAAGCGATGCTGTGGTTTGCCTATCTGGCCCAATGGCGTCTGCGCCTGGCGCAACGCTGTTTCGCCGACGGGTTGCATTGACGGACACGCAGTAGTGCCGCCTGTCGCTGCCCGTCTGTCGAGGCAGTGATCACCCGCCCCCGGCCCACCTCCGTCCAGTGCCTTGACGAGCTCGACGTTCGCAGCGGATGCTCCCGGTCACGCTGCGCAGCCTTGAACGCGGATGACCGGAACAAGGGACAAGCGCCGTGTTGGATGCGCACGCAGGGTGGCGGCCAGGGACTGCGTCACCTTGCATCTGCCAGCGCCAGCGCATCGGCCCCGGCCGGAAAGCGAAGTCGGCCTGTGCGATCGTGTACTGCGGACCACACCGCTTGTGCGACATCGCTCTCGTGGGTTGTCAGCGCCGGGGCGGCAAAAGCATCGAGGATGGGGCGGGCAAAATCGGCGTAGTCGCCAGGCAGCAAGTCGCTTACGGGCACAATGGCATTGGCCCCGAAACGCGTGGTAGGTGCGTAGCCCGGCTCGACGAGTTTGGCCCGAATGCCGAAATAGCCGAGTTCATGCGCCAGCGACGCGGTGAAGCCCTCGATCGCCTGCTTCGTTGCCGTGTAGGCTGCCGCCAGCGGAAACGCCCCCAGCGTGACGCTCGAGGTGACATTGACGATGCAACCGGCGCGGAGAACCCGCATCTGCGGGATGAAGGCCTGGCACATCGCCATCACGCCGATCGTGTTGGTCTCGATCAATTGCCGGATCAGGCGCATCGGCATGGCCTCGAAAGCGCCCACGCCGCCTATGCCGGCATTGTTGACCAGCACATCGATCTGTCCGGCGGCCTCCACCAACGCGGCGATGCTGTCCTGCGAGGTCACATCGAGCGGCAGGATACGCAGCCGGTTCGATGAGGGGCCGAATACCGCCGGATCTGGGCGCCGCATCGTGGCCACCACATTCCAGCCCCTTTCAAGGAAGAAGTCAGCCGTTGCCTTGCCATAGCCTGATGAGGTTCCGGTGATGAGAATGGTTTCGTTCATGGCCTGTCTCCTTCGTGGCGATGGGGGAAGGGTAGACAGAATGTGCAAGGCGATACATAATCATATATCGCTATATTATTATCGATCGTCCAAGATATGGATCCTCTCAGCGAGATCATCGCCCTGCTTCGGCCCAATGCGGCCATCTCCAAACCGATCACGGCGCGCGGCTGCTGGAGCATCCGTTATCGTGCGCATGAGGCCCCCGGGTTTACGCTGATCCTTGCCGGGCAAGCGTGGGTCACGTTCGAGGGATCTGCGCCGCTGCGCCTTGCGCAGGGTGATTTTCTGCTGATGCCCGCCACGCCGGCCTTTTCGCTGGGCAGCGAGCCGGGCCTGGTCGGCCCCCTGCTGGAACCCGGCAGTGATGCGGTTCGCCATGGCGAACCACAGGGGGAGCCTGATTTCCTGGCTCTTGGCGGCAGCTTTTCCTTCGAGCGGGCCAACGCTCCGCTTCGGCTCGCGCTGTTGCCCGGACAGATCTTCATTCCCGCCGCGCAAGGTGTGACCGGTCGGCTGGGGCGCATGATCGACCTGCTGGCCGAGGAATGCAGGTCCAGCCATCCCGGCAAGGATCTGATTGTCCGAAGGATGCTTGAGGTCCTTCTGGTGGAAGCCTTGCGCTGGGCTGGCGGCGATCATTCTACAGATCCTGCGGGGCTGCTGGCGGGCTTGCGCGATCCCTCGCTGGCGCGCGCGCTGACGGCCATGCACGCCGATATTCGGGCTGACTGGACCGTCGCGCGTCTTGCCGGGATCGCCGGCATGTCCCGCTCGGCCTTCTCGGCGAAGTTCGGCTCGGTAGTCGGCTGCGCGCCGATCGAATATCTGATCGACTGGCGCATGGCAGTGGCCCGCGATGCGCTGGTGCGGGGCGGCCAATCGCTTGACCGCATTGCCGAGGATATCGGTTATGGCTCGGCCAGTGCTTTCAGTACGGCCTTTCGCAAGCGCATCGGCTGCCCGCCGGGGAGTTTTGCCCGTGCTTGTTCCGGCGAGCCACCCATATCATGAACGCAAACGGGGCCATTCTGACTTTGGCGTAGCAGAAGGCTGGAAAGTCCGTTTCCTGTCGCGCGGTCCACGCGAGGCGGGGACAGCAGCGACATCTTGCGGAGTGGAGCTGTCCTCTTACCCATCCAGGGCATGCGAGGCATCGAACAGGGCCAGCGCAGTGCCCAGCAGGACGAGAACAGCCCCGATGGCCGCGTTGAAGATGCGCTGGCTGGCCAGCACCCTTGCCCGGATCGCAGGCCGCGCCAGGGCCGTCGCCGCTCCCACGTAAACCAGATAGGCCGCACCGGCGATTTTCACGATATTGAGGAGATGGGGAAACAGCCGTTCCATAACGGTCAGCCCGAACACCGCGTAAAACACATGGAACCAGCAGGAAATGGCAATGCCCAGCGCCGCCAGCATTCCCGCGCGGCGCCCGTGCAGGAAGCTGTTGCGCGAGATCATCGCGAAATCCGCGCCGGGGCTGATGACTGCAAGCCAGGTGATACCGAAAATCAGGGGAAGCGCGTTCATGACAGGCCCCCGAGCGTTGTCCTGCCGAGGGCGTCGAGGCCACCCTTTCCTTCATGCGCTGTGATTTCTTCCAACACCTTGCCCTCCTGTGACGATCAGGACTCTCACCTCGTTCGCGGAGCCGGGGCGATGTGTGCCGGGCGGGCTGTTTCTTGAAAATCGATCTCTTCTGACCTGATCCTGTGAGAAATAATCACAGATTGATCCATGGTCTCGCGCACCCGCCTCCTTCCTCCGCTCGGCACACTCAGGGTATTCGAAGCGGCTGCACGCCATCAAAGCCTGGTGCGCGCGGCCGAAGAACTGCATGTGACGCATGGCGCGGTAAGCCGGCAAATCCAGGCGCTGGAAGACCATCTGGGAGAGTGCGTGTTCGAGCGTCGCAATCGAGGGATTTTTCTGACCGATCGCGGCAAGTGGCTCAGTCTCAGGCTCACGGACCTGTTCGCCGAGCTGACCGGCACGTTTCAGGATTTTTACGCGCATGGGCAACCAAGGCCCCTGATCGTCTCGTGCGCGCCGACATTGTGCCTCAGGCTGATGATCCCCGCGCTTGCCGACCTTCGGCGCGAGACGGGGCTGGATATCCGCTTTCTGGCGGCGGGCGGCACCTGGCCCAAGGCCTGGCCTATGATTTCCAGAATGCGCTTTTGCGGCTATGGTGTTCTTTGAGAGCCGCGATGTAGGCCTCGTGGTCCGGGTGCGGGGCGAAGCTGTCGATCCGCTTGGCCAGATAGAGGCAGGTTTGGAGATGGCGGGCGGCATGGCCGTATCGCTTGGTTTTGCCGCGATCGAGGGAGAAATCGATCATGGCGCGCAGGAGAAGCGTGGCGGCGAGGGGATTGATCTGTTCCAGCGCTTCGGCAGCAGGCGTCAGCAGCCAGTATTGGTCGCCGTCGCGTTCGCCATGGCGTTGCAGGACCAGATATGCGGCCAGGTGAGGGGCCGGCCAGTTCATCAGGAAATCGAGTGCCTGATGGAAATCGGGATGTTGGCGCACATGGGCCAGTGCCCGGTTTTCGGCCTCTTCATCGTCGAAATCGGGAAGGCGCTTGAGGTGGGCGCGCAGATAATCGGCGTCGAGGTCGCGCTCGAAGATGGACCATCGGGCGCTCTGGGCCTCATCGGCCCGGCCCAGGGCTTCGAGTGTGTCTATCCAGACCCTGTGCCAATCGGGCCAATGGCGGCCACCACGGGTCTGTGGCTCGGCCAGTTCGAGGGCTGCCATGGCATCGTCCGGGCGATCAGCGCGCAGCAGGCGTTCGGCGATTTGGGCCGCGATGGCCGGATTGCCGCGTTCCTCGTCGGAGTAGCGCGCGGCATAGCCATCAGCATCGCCCAGCGCATCGGCGATGTCGGTCAGGGCGGACTGGATGCGGCGGGCCTTGTAGCGTGCCTCGAAATCTTCTCGCTGGATCGGGCCGCGTGTCGTGATGGCAATAACCTTGCGGTCGGAGGCCTTGGGCGGGGTGGTGCTTTCTGCCTCCAGCCGGGTCTTGAGCATGGCGAGGCCTTCGCCGCCCAGTGCCGGGGCCATCAGGCCGATTACGCCGTCGAACTGACCGTAGTCGTTGGCGAAGATCGCGGCATGAACCCGGTCGGCCAGCTTGCGGACATCGGGCTTTGCCTGGGGGGCGATCGCGCCCAGATCGTCGAGCGCTTCGGAAAAGATGTGGCCGATGGTGCCGTTGCTGTCGTCGCAGCGCTCGTGGACGGACGCGGCCAGTTCGAGAAAACGCCAGAGGAGATCGAAGGCTTCGGCTGGCGCGGTTGGCGCGACATGTTTGACGATGGCGCTGCGCTGCATGTCGAGATCCGTCGCGAGCGGGCGCACCTTGTGCCAGTCCACAAAGGAGCGCGACTTGGCGATGGTGGCAAGCCGTTTGCGGATTTCCGCTGCGACATTGCCACCATCGCTGCGGCTTGCCAGTTCAAGGCGCAGCAGGCGCTTGGCGGCAGCATTGCCGGACACCAGTTCCAGCAGCAAATCGGCCAGCCGGTCTGCGCCCAGAGCCGCGAGATTTTTGGCGTTGAGGGTCTTGTCGGAAGCCATGGGGCTGTTTTGCGCGGCCCTTGCGCCGGGTCAAGCCATGCTCGCTATTGGGCGGCTGTGGCAGGCAGATGCGAATGGCATGGCCGTATTGTGCAGGATGATCGGCGATGGTGCGGGCCTTGATGCTGCTGATGGTCCGTTCTTAAGCCATCAGTCACAAGATGGCGGTGTTTTTTGAAGTCATGCCAGTCCTCGCGCAATAAATGCCCCTGTCACAGCATCCCATATGTCACAACATCATATACCAGCCACAAGTTGGCCAACGAGATGACCGCGAGGATCAGCCATGCGCAGGCGGCATGAAGGCGGGATGTGGCCAATCCCCCCATGATCGCCGGATCGCGACTGGCGCGAACCAGCGGCCAGATTGCGAAAGGAAGCTGCAAGGAAAGCACCATCTGGCTGGCAACCAGCATGCCGCCCACGGCGTGATCGCCCAGCAGGATAGCCCCTGCCATGGCCGGGACGATGGCGATCAGGCGCGTGATCATCCGCCTTTGCCACAGCGGGATCTTGAGTTGAAGAAAGCCTTCCAGCACGATCTGGCCGGCCAGCGTGCCGGTGAAGGTGCTGCTTTGCCCGGATGCCAGCAGGGCGATCCCGAAAAACAGCGCTGCGGCTGTCGTGCCGGTGATCGGCGAGAGCAGCCGATAGGCATCGTCGATCCCCGCAACCTGGGTATGACCGGTCATGTGGAAGGCACCTGCTCCCAGCGTCAGGATCGCTCCATTGATCACCATCGCCAGCAGCAGCGCGATGGCCGACCCCATGTTGGCATCGCGGATCGCCCGGCGTTTGCCGGTCTCTCCGGGCGCGGGCGCCGCGCATTGCACGATGCTGGAATGGAGGTAGAGGTTGTGCGGCATCACTGTCGCCCCCACGATCCCCACCGCCAGCGCCAGAGCGCCCGGTTGCGCGAGGCGCTTGAGATCGGGCGCCAGCCCGGCCACCAGCGCCGGGCCATCGGGCGGCACGATCAGCAGTTCGATCAGGAAACACAGGGCGATCGTTCCGACCAGGGCGGCGACAATCGCTTCCATCCGGCGGAAGCCGCGTCCTTCCAGACCAAGCACGATCAGCGTATCGCCCGCCGTCAGGACGATGCCTGCCCATAACGGAAGTCCAAGCAGCAGTTGAATGGCCAGCGCGCCGCCCAGCACCTCGGCCACATCGGTTGCCACAATGGCCAGTTCGGCCAGCAGCCAGAGCGCAACATTCGCAGTGGTGCCATAGCGATGCCGGCATGCCTGGGCGAGGTCGAGCCCCGAGGCGATCCCCAGCCGCAGCGCCAGCGATTGCAGGACAATGGCAGCAAGGCTCGCCGCGACCAGCACGAAAAGCAGATCAAAACCGAAGGCCGAACCCGCTGCAATGTCGGTCGCCCAATTGCCGGGGTCCATATAGCCGACCGCGACCAGCAGGCCCGGCACCAGCACGCCCGCCATGCGGCGCAGAAAAGAGCGGTGGCCTCTGCGGATGATCCGGCGAGGAGCCGCGAAATCGTGGAGAGGCAGTGCCGTTCCGGGAACGAAAACCATCGTCATCTCGCTTTCAGGGGGCCGCATCGGTCGGGGCAGGCATTGCCGCGGCGGCATTGTGGCGGCAGCAGTCCTGCCCCCTGCTGCCACGCCAGCAAGGGGCAGGATCAGTTCAGGCAGCCAGATCGATCAGGATCTTGAGATTGGTGCCTGCCGGATCGAGCAGCGCCTCGAACCCTTCCTTCACCGCCGTATCGAGCGTGATCTTGTTGGTGATCGCCCTGCTGGCGGGCAAGGCGCCGGTGGCGATCAGATTGATCACACGCGGCCAATACCAGGTCGGATAAGCCCATGAGCCACGCAGCTCGATATCCTTGAAGGTCACGCTGAACCAGTCGAGCGGGTTCTCGTGCGGGTGCAGGCCGGTCTGCACCACCACGCCCTGCTTGCGCACCGCATCGACGCAAGCCTTGAGGGCATGCTCATTGCCCACGCACTCGATGGCGACATCGCAGCCGACCTTGCCTTCGGTCTGGTCGCGGACCACATCGCCGACATTCTGTCGTCTGGGGTTGACGGGAATGACACCGGGAACGGCTTTTTCGGCAAAGGCCAGACGGGCATCGTTCAGGTCTGAAACGAACAGCCGCGTCGCCCCCGCCGCACGCGCGGCCAGCAGGGTGAGCAGGCCGATCGGCCCTGCGCCCGTCACCAGCACGCTGTTGCCAGAACTGACCCCGCCGCGATCGCAGGCATAGACGGCCACCGCTGTCGGCTCGACCAGCGCGGCTTCTTCGTCGCTGAGACTGTCGGGGATCTTGGCGACATTGTATTCGTGGACGATGGCCGCCTCGGACATGCCGCCCCATTGCCAGGACAGGCCCGCAAGCGCGAGCTGGTCGCTCAGATGGAACAGGCCCCGCTCGGCGTAATAGTCGCCCACGCGCGGCATGATCAGCGGCTGGATCGAAACGCGGTCGCCCACGGCAATGGTGGTCACACCTTCGCCGATGGCCTCGACCGTACCGCCGAATTCATGGCCCAGGATCTGCGGCCCGCGTGCCTTGGTGAAAGGATGCGGCTCGTTGCCGGGGATGAAGATCGGACCGGATGCATATTCGTGAAGGTCTGTGCCGCAAATGCCGACATAGCGGTTGCGAACCAGAACCTGGCCGGGACCAGGGTTTTGCGGTGCCTGAATATCTTCCAGTCTCAGGTCACGCGCGGCGTGGAAGCGCAAGGCTTTCATGATGGTCTCTCCTCGGGGATTGCCGACAGGCTCAGGCGGCCAGGTCGATCAGGATCTTGAGATTGGTGCCTGCCGGATCGAGCAGGGCCTCGAAGCCATCCTTCACCGCCGTATCGAGGGTGATGATGTTGGTGACGGCACGGCTGGCAGGAAGCGCCCCGCTGGCGATCAGGTTCATCACGCGCGGCCAGTACCAGGTGGGATAGCACCATGACCCGCGCACCTCGATGTCCTTGAAGGTGACACTGAACCAGTCGAGCGGGTTTTCGTGCGGGTGCAGGCCGGTCTGCACCACCACGCCCTGCTTGCGCACCGCATCGACACAGGCCTTGAGCGCATGTTCATTGCCCACGCATTCGATGGCGACATCGCAGCCGACCTTGCCCTCGGTCTGGTCGCGGACCACATCGCCGACATTCTCGCGTTTGGGATTGATGGAAACAACGCCGGGCACCGCGGCCTGGGCCAGCTTCAAGCGCGCATCGTTGAGGTCCGACACGAACAGGGTCGTTGCCCCGGCAGCGCGCGCGGCCAGCAGGGTGAGCAACCCGATCGGCCCGGCCCCTGTCACCAGCACGCTGGCGCCCGCGCGGATGCCGCCGCGATCGCAGGCATAGACGGCCACTGCGGTCGGTTCGACCAGCGCGGCTTCCTGGTCGGTCAGGCTCTCGGGCACTTTGGCGACATTGTATTCATGAAGGATCGCTTCTTCCGCCATGCCGCCCCATTGCCAGGACAGGCCGGTGACGGCGATCTGGTCGCTCAGATGGAACAGGCCCCGCTCGGCGTAATAGTCGCCCACGCGCGGCATGATCAGCGGCTGGATCGAAACGCGATCTCCGACTGCCACGGTCGTCACGCCTTCGCCGATGGCCTCGACCGTGCCGCCGAATTCATGGCCCAGGATCTGGGGGCCGTGGGATTTGGTGAAAGGGTGCGGCGCGCTGCTGGGAATGAAGATCGGGCCGGATGCGTATTCGTGAAGATCCGTCCCGCAGATGCCGACATAGCGGTTGCGAACACGGACCTGGCCGGGGCCGGGGTTCTGGGGCGCTTTCACGCTCTCGATCCTCAGATCGCGCGCGGCATGGAAACGCAGGGCTTTCATGAACCTCTCCTTTTTGCCTTGGGGCTTTGTTGTTTTCTGGAAAAAAAAAGGCGCGGGGCGCGTCGTAACGCCCCCCCGCGCCAGCACCTGTGTCAGCTCAGGTGATGGACCTGTTGCAGGCCGTAGACCGGGGTGGGGATCCCCTCCATCCGCGCCTTGAGCTGAAGCGCGAGATAGAGCGAATAGTGGCGCGACTGGTGCAGGTTGCCGCCATGGAACCACAGGTTCTGCTGCTGGGTGGGCTTCCACATGTTGCGTTCCTCGCCCTCCCAGGGGCCGGGGTCCTTGGGCGTGTCGGAGCCCAGCCCCCAGACCTTGCCGACCTTGTCGGCCACGTCCTGGCTGATGAGATCGGCGGCCCAGCCGTTCATCGAGCCATAGCCGGTGGCATAGACGATCAGGTCTGCGGGAAGCTCGCTGCCATCGGCAAAGCGCACACCGGTCTGGGTGATGCAGTCGATTTCCACCCCGCTTTTCAGCTTGATCGAGCCGTCGATCACCAGATCGCTGGCGCCCACATCGATGTAATAGCCCGAACCGCGCCGCAGATATTTGAGGAACAGCCCGCTGCCGTCCGCGCCGAAATCGAGCATGAAACCGGCCTTGCGCAGCGCATCGTAGAAGGCCGCATCCTTGCGCTGGATCCGCTCATAGAGCGGGATATGGAACTCGGGCATCACCTTGTAGGGGATCGAGGCAAAGGTCAGGTCGGCCATGCGCGTGGTGACCCCGTTGGCCAGGGCCCGTTCCGAATAGAGATCGCCCAGCACTTCTTCGGTCATCGTGTCGGAACGCAGGATATGCGTGCTGGAGCGCTGTACCATCGTCACATCCGCGCCCGCTTCCCACAGGGCGGCGCAAATGTCGTGGGCCGAGTTGTTCGCCCCGATCACCACCACCTTCTTGCCGGCATAGGCATCCGGGCCGGGATGCTTCGAGCTGTGGTGCTGCTCGCCCAGAAAGGTTTCGGCGCCGGGAATCCGGGGAATGTTCGGCTTGCCCGACATGCCCGTGGCCAGCACCAGCTGGGTGGGGTGCAGGGTGATTTCCTTGCCGTCGCGAATGACGGTGACGCTCCAGTGCCCGGCTTCCTCGTCGAAGGCGGCCTTGCAGGCCAGGGTCTTCGACCAGTAATTCACCTCCATCACCTTCGTGTACATTTCCAGCCAGTCGCCGATCTTGTCCTTGGGCGCGAAGACGGGCCAGTTCTTGGGGAAATCGAGGTAGGGGAGGTGATCGTACCAGACCGGATCGTGCAGGCAGAGCGACTTGTAGCGGCCGCGCCACTGGTCGCCGGGGCGGTCGTGGCTGTCGATCACGATATGCGAGACGCCCAGCTGCCGCATGCGCGCGCCCAGCGCGATGCCACCCTGTCCGCCGCCGATGATCAGCACATAGGGCTGCTCGGTGATGCCCAGCGTGGCGGCTTCATCGGCCTTGCGCTCGGGCCAGCTCTTGCGGCCGCGAACCACGCCGTGTTCGGCGCCCATGATGCGGGTGGGGCCGCTGTGTTCCTCGTGGCCCTTGAGCTCCACGAGCGTGGTCAGGAACGTCCAGGCCTTGCCCTCGCGCAGGCGCACCACGGCTTCGCCGCGCCCATGGCCGGTTTCCAGCGAGAGCCAGGCGGTGATGATGCCATCGGCCTCGGTGGGTTCCTGGGCAATGGTAAAATGCACCGCGTCCAGGTGCGGCAATGTGGCCGTGAGCATGTCGGCGATGCCCTCGGGGTTTTCGACCGTTTTCAGGTTCCAGGTGAAGGCGATCAGGTCGCGCCAGAAGCTGGTCGTCGCAAAGAGGCTGGAGGCCGCGAGCGCATCTTTCGCGGCCAGCGCCGCATTGAGGTCGTCGACCCACCGGGTGGTTTCAAAGCGCGCGGTGCTGACCATCTGGTCGGGGGACAGCTTGCTCATATCGTTCATCATCTCTCTCCTGTTCTGATGGGGGGGCAAACAAACACCATGCCGCCATCGGCCATGATGCTCTGCCCGGTGGTGAAGCCGCTTTCCGGGGAAGCGAGGAAGCGTGCGACGCCGACCAGGTCCTGCGGCGTCGAGGGGCGGCCCAGCACGGCGCCTGCCGCAAAGGTTTCGAAAGCTTCCTGCGGTCTGGAGGTCAGCGCATTGTCCTGAAAACCGCGGTCGATGGTCTTCCACATGTCGGTGGCGACCACGCCGGGACAGATGGCGTTGACGCGGATCCTGTCCTTGCCAAAGGCGCGCGCGGCGGTCTGGGTCAGGGCCACGACGGCAAATTTGCTCGCCGAATAATGGCCCAGCGGCTCATAGCCCTGCTTGCCCGCGATGGAGGCGGTGTTGATGATCGAGCCGCCGGTGCCCTGTGCCAGCATCTGGCGGACGGCCTCCTGCGTGCCGATCAGCACGCCCAGCGCGTTGATCTCCATCACCGCGCGGAAATCCTCCTCGGTGATGTCGAGAAAAGGGCGGACCTGGGCGATGCCCGCATTGTTGAACATCACGTCCAATCCGCCGAAATCGGCCACCGCCAGACCGATCGCCGCGCGCACCGAAGCCCGGTCCCGCACATCGACGCGGATGGCGCGCGCACTTGCGCCGATGCTGTCGGCGACCGCCTGCGCCTTGTCACCATCGATATCGCCGATCACCACACGGGCGCCCGATTCCGCTACTCCACGCGCAATCGCAGCGCCGATTCCCTGCCCGGCGCCGTTGATGACAACGCGCACGCCATTCAGATCGATGGCCATCTCAGTCTCTCCCATGTGTTTGCGAAGTGCTTTGCAAACGCCGTGCCAAAGGCTTGAAAGCGCTGTTTTCCCGGTGACAGCGTAACGATGGCCGGTTGTTTGCAACGCTGCGGCGCCACACCGGCGCCACAGCTGTGGCGGGTCAGAAAATCAGCGCGAATTTGAGATAGGCGGCGTTGGTGGCGGTCACATTGCGGCCATCAATGCTGCGGGAATAGCGCGCCGTGATCGCCACTTTCTTCGACAGGGTCAGAACCGTGCCTGCTCCCAGCGCCACATCATGTCCGGGCAGGGACGCCAGACCCGCCCCATCGCGATAGCGGCTGGCATCGTTCTTCTGCCAGTCGAACGACAAGAAGGGTTCCAGCGGGGTTTTGGTCTTCAGGCTGGCACGGATGTTGGCGTGATAGCTGTTGCCCTTATCGATATCGGGATCGCGGCCATTGTGGCGATTGCCGCGAAAAATCGCCCCGACATTGCCGCCGATACTGCCCAGCGGATGCTCGATGTCGAAGAAGGCCGAAGTGTAGCTGGCCCAGAAATCATTGGTCACTTCATGCGCGCCGATGGGCACGCTCACGAAGCTTTGCACGCCCAGCGTGCTGTTCCTGGAGGGCTTCATCCACACCGCAAAACCGGTCAGCGGATCGCCAAAGCCACTGGCTTTCAGGCCCGGTCCGGTCAATCGCACCTCGGGCTGGATATATTCATAGGCGAAGCCCACGCCGGGCAGCTTGTCGAAAGTCCAGAAGTGGACATATTTGGTGAGGCCCACCATCAGGTCGGTGTCCGGGCCCTGCTGCCGCTTCCCCCGGTCGTCATAGGCGCGCGAGCCGGAATTGTACTCGCCATACTGGACCAGGGCGTTGAACGGCTTGAAATCGACCGGCAGGTCATATTCATGCGGGCCGATCACGGCGAAAGTAATGTCTTCGGCATTGGCCTGCCCGGCCAGCCCCAGCCAGGCCGACATGGCGCAGCCTATCGTTGCGATTTTGATCGCCTTCATCCTCACCCTCCGGACATTTTTTTGTCTGGAGGGTGCCCAGCAATCACCGTGCCAAAGGCATAATCGGCGCAAAGCCGATCTTTTTCAGAGGCCTCCCGTGGCAGCATCTGTGGGGGCACCTGTAGCGGGCGCCACAGATGCGGCATCAATTGTGTGGCGTGATGCCCAGCCGTTTGATGCGGCGGTGGATGGTGGTGCGGTCGACCTCAAGCCGCCGCGCGGCTTCCGACACGTTCCAGTTGCAGGCCACAAGCGCCGCGCGCAGCCCGGCGGCCTCGTCATCTCCTGCCAGATCGCCGGGGGCCAGATAGTCTGGCAGATCGTCGCAATCGATGATGCCACTGTCGCTCAGGGCTGCCGCGACGGCGATCACATTGTCCAGCTCGCGGATGTTGCCCGGCCAACGGTGGGCGTGAAGGAGTGCCCGCGCCGTGGCCGTCATCGCCAGCGGGATCTCCCTGCCATCCTGGTCAAGGCCATGGCGCACCAGCAGGCGATCGAGAATCCAGCCAAAATCGCTGCGTTCGCGCAAAGGAGGCAGGCGCAGGGTGGCCGCACTCAGGCGATAGAAAAGGTCTTCCCGGAACCGCCCTTCTTCCACCAGTGAAGTCAGGGACCGGTGCGAGGCGGAGACCACCCGCAGATCGACCTTGCGCGGGGCCAGCGCGCCGACAGGCTGCACCTCGCCTTCGGCCAGCACCCTGAGCAACCGGCTCTGGAGGGGCAGGGCCATGTCGCCGATTTCGTCCAGAAAGAGCGTCCCGCCATCGGCCTGCTCGATCAGCCCCTTGCGGCCCTTGGGCGCCGCACCGGTAAACGCGCCGGCGGTGTGGCCGAACAGCTCGCTTTCGATCAGCTGCTCGGGGATCGCCGCGCAGTTGATCGCGATAAACGGCCCCTTGCGCCCGCTGGCGTCATGCACGGCGCGGGCCAGATGCTCCTTGCCAGACCCTGTTTCACCCTGGATCAGGATCGGCAAGGCCGTGCGCGCCAGCTTGGCGGTCTTGAGCTGGAGCGCCGCCATATCCGCGCCTTCGCCCAGATTGCTGATCGAGGCAGGAAGGCTTGCGCCCCGCACCATGCCGGAGCGCACCGGCTTGGGCTCGATGGCATGAGCGAACAGGGCATGGCCATCGCGCATCCGCACCAGCCGCTCCTGCGTGGCACGCTGGCGGGTCAGTTCGGGCAGGACATCGAGGTCGAGATCGAAGAAATCCGTCACGGGCCGCCCGATCAGATCGGGGCTGCTGCGCCAATCCTGCTCGATGGCGCGGCTGAGCACTTGCGCGCCGATATGGGTCATCCCCGCGATCCGCCCGTTCTGGTCGAGCGCAATCGCCGCTTCGGGATCGACATCGACAAATTCGGGCGAGCGCGCGAAACGCAGGACCCATTGGTGCCGGGTCTGCGCCATCAGATTGGCCAGTTCGATGCGCCGCGCCGTCGCCCGCACCAGATGCAGCGCCAGATTCTGGCTGGGCTTGGGGATCGGCGAGGAGAGCAGGGACAGGTCCAGCACCGCCGTCAACCGCCCCAGCATGTCGTAAATCGGCGCTGCCGTGCACGAGAGCGCGATATGCGTCGCATCGAAATGGTCGGCCTGATGGATCGTCAGCGCCTCGCCGGTGGCAAGGCAGGAACCGACCGCGGACGTGCCACTGCCCGGCTCGGCCCATTGCGAGCCGAGATAGAGGCCAGCTTTGCGCAGATTGCCATCCAGTTGCGGATCGCCGATGAAATCCACCGTCACGCCCTGGCTGTCGGCCAGCAGCAGCACATAGCCTTGATCGGCGACCTGACCATAGAGCCGCTCCAGCCCGGACCGCGCGATGGCCACCAGTTCCTCGGATTGCTGGCGATGCTCCTTCAATCGCTCCCCCGGAACGATCACGGCTTCGCAAAAACGACCCGGATCGAGGCGATAATCGTCCAGACAGCGCCGCCAGGACTGGATGACCGTCGCATCGCGATTGACCGCCAGGCCTTGTGCCGCCCGCTCGATCTCGCGCACGTGTTCTGCGTGAGCCAGCATGCATATTCGCGACCGCCTTGCGACCGCCGCGCCTCTCCTATGTTTTGCCGCAGTCTGCCCGAGGCGGACCGGCGATGCAACCGGAACACCGCTTTCTCCCGCCAGACGCGCTTCGACGGGATCAGGCACGCCTTGCCGGCTTGATGGATGGCGGCACCCTCGCGCGTGGGATGCCGCCATCCCGAGGGGCAATTACCGGATTTCGGTCACGAAGCTGGCGCGATCACGGCGGACTTTCTTGAGGTTGACCAGCCAATCGCCTTCTTCCTGCCGATACCCCAGCGGAAGCAGGATCACGCTGCGCAGATTGCGTGCCTTCAGGCCGAGGATCTCGTCAACGGCCGCAGGATCGAAGCCTTCCATCGGTGTGGAATCGACCTCTTCGAAAGCGGCCGCCACCAGCGCCGATCCGAGCCCGATATAGGCCTGACGCGCCGCAGCCTGATAATTGGCCTCGGTGCTGCGGCTGGCGATGATCCCCAGCAACTGCTGGCGGTAATTTTCCCAGCCTTCGTTGACAAAGCCGCGCACTTCATTGGTGAGATCGAACATCATGTTGACGCGCTCGGGGGTGATGTCGTCCCAGGCGGCGAAAACCAGCAGATGCGAACACTCCGTGACCTGCGCCTGATTCCAGGCCACGGCGCGGATCTTCTCGCGGATTTCGGGATTGGTCACCAGCAGCAGTTCGAAAGGCTGGAGCCCGCTTGAAGTGGCGGTCAGCCGGACGGCCTCGATGATCCGGTCGATCTTTTCGGTCGGGACGGTCCTGGCAGGGTCGAATTTCTTGGTCGCATAGCGCCAGGACAGTTTCTCGATCAGCGTGCTCATGTCGAATTCCTTGCTAGCCCCCGAGGGGGAAGGCGGGGCGTGCGGAAAGGATGCAGCCCCGTTACCTTTGAGATATTTTCGCCGCAGTTCCCGATCAAGGCCCGAGCGAGGAGATCGCCGAGGCTGATCGATGCAAGGGGAATGACAAAAGGGCGGGCGTCTTCATGCGGGCGGGGCCGATGGGATGGCGGGCTCTCTGCCCGTCGGCAAGCCGGATTACGGCACAACGGGGCGGCTGGCGTCGGTCAGGAGGCGATAGCCGATGCCCGGTTCGTTGCGGATCATGCTGTGTTCGACAGGCACGTCTTCGAGTTTCCGGCGCAGCCCGCGTGCGGCCACGCGCAGATATTCGACGGACTGTTCCTGTCCCGGCCCCCAGACCGCGCGCAGGATCGCCGCGTGCGAGAGGACGCGGCCCGGATGGCGGGCGAGTTCGGCCAGGAAGCCGTATTCCTTGGGGCTGAGATGGACTTCGACCCCGTCGCGGTAGACCAGCCGCGCGGCCAGATCGAGCGTGACCGGGCCGAAGCGCAGCACGGGGTCGGGCGTTTCGGCCAGCAGGCGGTTGCGCAACGCCACGCGGATGCGGGCGAGCACCTCCTCGGTATCGAAGGGCTTGGTGACATAGTCGTCGGCACCCAGATCGAGCGCGGCGACTTTCTCGGTGGTTGCATCGCGCGCGGAGATGACCAGCAGCGCGGCCTTGGCGGCCTTGATCGCGGCGATCAGTTCGAGGCCGTCGCGGTCGGGCAGGCCGAGGTCGAGCAGGACCAGATCGGGCTTGTCGATGGCCAGCGCCGCCAGCGCCTCGCGCGCGTTGGCGGCCTCGACGACAGCGAGCCCCGCGCGGGCAAGGCCAGCCCTGAGCAGGCGGCGGATGGCCATTTCATCGTCCACCACCAGGATTTTCGCGGACGTCATGGCCGATCCTCCCAGAGTTGTGTTTCTGCCATGTGCAGGGTGAAGCAGGCGCCCTTGCGGTCATCGCGATTGGCGGCTGATACGCGCAGGCCCATGGCTTGCGCAAACCCCTTGACGATCGCCAGCCCGAGGCCCGTGCCGCCCTGCCGGTCAGACCCTTCGAGACGGGTGAAGCGCTCGAACACCATGGTTTCGGTTCCCGCAGGCAGGCCTTCGCCTTCGTCGAGCACGCACAAGTCGAGTCCCTGGGGCAGGCGCCGCGCGACAAGGGTGATCGGGCGGTCGGGCGGGCTGTATTGCGCAGCATTCTGGATCAGGTTGATCAGGCAATGGTGCAGCAACCGGGCATCGAGCCGCACCAGCGGGAGGTCGGGTGCGATTGCGATATGGAGCGGGCGACTGCCGAGCAGGCGGCGCAAGTCGTGGATCGCGCTGGTGACCGCTTCGGCAAGGTCGACCGGCTCGATATGGAGTTCGACCGCGCCGGTCTCGATGCGCACCATGTCGAGCAGATTGGCGACGAAGCGTTGCAAGCGCTCGGCTTCGGCGCGGGCCATGGTCAGGACTTTGTCCTGTTCGGCCGAGGCGGGCACGAGATCGCCCAGCAGCCCGATCACGGCGGTGAGCGGGGTGCGCAAGTCGTGGCTGACCGACGAGAGCAGCGCCGCGCGCAAGGCGTCGCGCTCCTCCAGACGTTTCATCTGCGCCTGTTCGGCCTCCAGCCGGGCGCGGTCGAGCGCCAGTCCGGTCTGGTCGAGAAAGCTGGTGAGCAGGGGCAGCAGGTCTGCGCGCACCGGTTGCCCGGCATCCGGGTTGGCCACCCCGAACACGGCCAGTGCCCTGCCGCCCGCCTCGACCGGCAGGAACAGCCATTCGGCCGCGCCCAGCGTGTCCGAGCCGCGCCCGGCGGGGCGGCGGTTGTCGAGCGCCCATTGCGCGACGACATGATCGAGCGGCGGCAACGTGATCTCGGGCGGGCTGGCGGCCAGGATGTGCAGGCCCCCGGGATTGGGCAGGCCTCCGGGATTGGGCATCAGCAGCACGGTGCGGGTGCCGAGCAGGCTGGCGCTTTCCTCGCACAGGACCGCAGCGATCCGGCCCGTCGCGCTCTGTCCGGTCAGGCGCCGCGCGAAGCCTGCCAGCGTCTGGCTGCGCGCCGCGCTCGCACGCGAAAACTGCGCCGTATCGCGCAGGCGCCCGGCCATGTGGCTGACGGCAAGGGCGACCGCGAGCAGGACCACGGCGGTGATGATGTTCTGCGGATCGGCGATGGTGAGGGTGTGAAGCGGCGGAATGAAGAAGAAATTGTAAGCCAGCAGCGAGGTCAGCGCGGTGATGATCCCGGTCCACAGGCCAAAGCAGCTGGCCGCGAGCAGGACCGGCAACAGGTAGAGCAGGGCGACGTTGGTGATGTTGCCAAGGCTGGCGATGAAGGTGCCCAGGAGGGTCACGGCGGCGACCATCAGGCCCGAGAGCAGTAGGCCGGGGAGGGCCAGGCTGCCGGTCTGAAACCCGGCAAAGGGCGCGCGGAGCCCTGACGTGGTGCGCTGCTGCGCGGGGACGACATGGAGCGCCAGATCGCCGGTATCGGCCAGCAGGCGCTGTTCGAGCGACCGGCCTTTGAGCGCCCGCCCCAGGGGCCACCAGCGGCCCGCCCGGCCCGAGGCGCCCAGAACCAGAACGGTCGCGCGCAATTCCCCGGCGATCTGCGTGATCCCCTGCGCCACATTGGCGGCAGGAACGGTCATCACTTGCGCGCCCAGCTGGGCGGCCAGATGGAGGGTGGCGGTCAGGGCCCCGTCGTGGAGGGCCTCGTCGTGGGCGGCAGGATGGGGGGTCTCGACATGGACCGCGGCCCATGGCGCGGCGAGGGAATCGGCAAGCCGCTTGCCCGCGCGCACCACTTTGTCTGCCGCCGGGCCGCCGCCCACTGCCACCAGCACGCGTTCGCCCACGCCGAACGTGCCTGCAACCGCATGGGCGCGCAGATGGTCGAGCATCTGTGCATCGACCGTCCGGGCCGCACGGCGCAGCGCCAGTTCGCGCAGTGCGCTCAGGTTCGACTTGGAAAAGAAGTGGCTGAGCGCGCGGCTGGCCTCCTGCGGGACATAGACCTTGCCCGCCTTGAGCCGCGCGATCAGCTCGTCGGGCGGGATGTCGACCACCTCGATCTCGGCAGCGTCGAGCACGCGGTCGGGCAGGGTCTCGCGCACGCGGACGCGGGTGAACGAGGCGACAAGGTCGGTGAGGCTTTCGAGGTGCTGGACGTTGAGTGTCGAGAACACGTCGATCCCGGCGTCGAGCACTTCCTCCACGTCCTGCCAGCGCTTGTCATGGCGGATGGCGGCATGGTTGCCAGAGTAGCCGCCAGCACTGCTGGCAGAGTAGCCGGGCGGCGCGACATTGGTGTGGGCCAGTTCGTCGATCAGCACCAGCGCGGGGTGGCGGGCGAGGATGGCGTCGAGGTCCATCTCGTGGAGCACCTGCCCGTGATGGTCGATGGCGCGGCGCGGGATGATCTCGAAACCGGCCATGCGCGCCTCGGTCTCGGCGCGGCCATGGGTCTCGATCACCCCGATCACCACGTCCTCGCCCGCCTCGCGGCGCTGGGCTGCCTCGCTCAGCATCTCGCAGGTCTTGCCAACGCCGGGCGCCGCCCCAAGGAAGACCTTGAGGCGGCCCCGGCGTTTGCCTTCGGGCGCGAGCGTGCGCAGCAGGGCATCGGGATCGGGACGCATGGCATTCATGCGTCCCTCATGCGCCCGTATGCCCCGCTTCGTCGAGCGCCAGATTGAGGCGCAGGACATTGACGCGCGGTTCGCCCAGAACGCCGCCCATCGGTGTCTCGATGCAGGCGCGCACCAGCGCTTCGAGGCGGGCTTGCGGGATGTGGCGGGCCGCTGCCACGCGGGGGATCTGCCAAAAAGCCGCCTCGGGGCTGATATGGGGATCGAGCCCCGAGGCGGAAGTGGTCACCAACGCAGGCGGGATGGCGTGGTGATTCTCGGAAGCGAGTGCGGCGCTGTCACGGGCGATGCGGTCGGCCAGACTGTGCGAGGCCGGGCCAAGGTTGGACCCGGACGAGGCGCTCGCGTCATAGCCATTGGCACCGGCAGCCGAGGGGCGCGGGTGGAAATAGCCGGGCGCGGCAAACCCCTGCGCGAGCAGGTCGGAGCCCACGACCTGCCCGCCGCGCACGATCAGGCTGCCATTGGCCTGTCTGGGAAAGGCCATCTGGCCAAGGCCGGTGACCAGCGCGGGATAGGCCCCGCCCAGCAGCAGGGCAAAGCCTGCGGTCATCACGGCAGCGGGGCGCAGGGCGGAAGCGAAAGTGGAAAGCATGGGGTTTCTCCCTCAGGCCAGATGGAGCGCGGCCACGCCCAGGTCGATCAGCTTGATCCCGATGAACGGGGCGATCAGGCCGCCCAGCCCATAGACCGCCAGATTGCGTGCCAGCAGGGGCCCGGCCCCCATCGGGCGATAGCGAACCCCCTTGAGCGCGAGGGGCACGAGCGCGGGAATGATCAGCGCGTTGAAGATGATCGCCGAGAGGATCGCGCTGCGCGGGCTGGCCAGCCCCATCACGTTGAGCGCGCCAAGGCCGGGATAGAGCACGACGAACATGGCCGGAATGATCGCGAAATACTTGGCCACGTCGTTGGCGACCGAGAACGTCGTGAGCGCGCCGCGCGTCATCAGCAATTGCTTGCCCAGGCCCACGATCTCGATCAGCTTGGTCGGGTCGCTGTCGAGGTCGACCATGTTGCCCGCCTCGCGCGCGGCCTGGGTGCCGGTGTTCATGGCCACGCCCACGTCGGCCTGGGCGAGGGCAGGGGCATCGTTGGTGCCATCGCCGCACATTGCCACCAGCCTGCCGCCCTGCTGCTCGCGGCGGATCAGCGCGAGCTTGTCCTCGGGCGTGGCTTCGGCGAGGAAATCGTCCACCCCGGCTTCGGCGGCGATGGCCGCAGCCGTCAGCGGGTTGTCGCCGGTGATCATCACCGTGCGGATGCCCATGGCCCGCAACTGGCCGAACCGCTCGCGGATGCCCGCCTTGATCACGTCCTTGAGCGCGATCACGCCCAGCAGGCGGCCATTTTCGGCAACCCCCAGCGGGGTCTGCCCCGCGCGCGCGATCTCGTCGGCGATGCGGCGCAGTTCGTTCCCGGCCGGTGTCAGCGCGCTGTCGGGATGGGCGCGCAGCAGGGAATCGACCGCGCCCTTGCGGATCAGCCTGTCCCCGGTCTCTATGCCCGAAAGACGGGTCTGGGCGGTGAAGGGGATGACTTGCGCGCCTTCGGGCAGGCTGGCGCGGGCCTGATGGCTTTCGCGCGCGAGGGTCACGATCGAGCGGCCCTCGGGGGTCTCGTCGGCAAGGCTCGCCAGAAGCGCGGCTTCGACCAGCCGGGCCAGCGGGACGCCCGCCAGCGGACGGAATGCACAGGCTGCGCGGTCGCCCACGGTGATCGTGCCGGTCTTGTCGAGCAGCAGCACGTCGATGTCGCCCGCCGCTTCCACCGCGCGGCCCGACTTGGCCAGCACGTTGAAGCGCACCAGCCGGTCCATGCCCGCAATGCCGATGGCCGAGAGCAGCGCGGCGATGGTCGTGGGGATCAGCGTGATCAGCAGGGCCGCCAGCACGGCCACGGGGATGGCCCCCCCGGCATAGCGGGCAAAGGCGGGGATCGTGGCAACCGCGATCAGGAAGATGATCGTCAGCCCCACCAGCAGGATCGTCAGCGCGATCTCGTTGGGGGTTTTCTGGCGCTCGGCCCCTTCGACCAGCGCGATCATGCGGTCGAGGAAGCCCTGTCCCGGTTCCTGCGTCACGCGCACGGTGATCGTGTCGGACAGCACGCGGGTGCCCGCCGTCACCGCGCTGCGGTCGCCGCCCGCCTCGCGGATGACCGGCGCGCTTTCGCCGGTGATGGCCGCCTCGTTGACCGAGGCTACGCCCGCGATCACTTCGCCATCGGCGGGGATCAGCTCGCCGGCCTTGACCACCACGATGGCGCCGCGCGCCAGTTCGCTGGCCGGGACATGGCGCCCGTCGGGCAGGTGGGCGACCAGATCGGACTTGGTGGCGCGCAGCGAGGCGGCCTGTGCCCGCCCGCGTCCTTCGGCCAGGCTTTCGGCAAAGGTGCCGAACAGCACCGTCAGCCAGAGCCAGCCGATCAGTTGCGCCTGAAAGCCTGCGGAAAGCCCGCTGCCGCCGATCAGCAGCAGCACGCTCAAGAGGAGGGCGACCACCGCCGTCGTGAACAGCACGGGGTTGCGGACCAGTTGGCGGGGGGCCAGCTTGAACACCGCGTCGCGCGCGGCGGGAAGCACGAGGGCGGGCGAGAACATTGTCCGGGGAGCGGGCTGGGCGTGTGAAGCGGGTGATTGGGGAGTGGACATTGCTGTTCCTCTCAGAAAGTCTGGCCGGCGCTCAGCGTGACCTGGTCCGCGATCGGACCAAGCGCGAGGCCGGGCAGGAAGGTGAGGCCGCCCAGGATCAGGATCACCCCGACCAGCAGGCCCACCCACAGGCCGCCGGTGGTGGGAAACGAACCCGAGGTGGCGGGCGTTTGGCGCTTGGCGGCAAGGCTTCCGGCGATGGCCAGGACCGGCACGATCACGAAGAAGCGTCCGACCCACATCGCCACGCCCAGCAGGCCGTTGTAGAACGGGGTGCCCGCGCTCAGCCCGGCAAAGGCCGAGCCGTTGTTGGCCGTGGCCGACGAGAACGCATAGAGGATCTCGCTGAAACCATGGGGCCCCTTGTTGAGCGGCCCGGCAAGGCCCGCAGGTAGCATGCAGGCCAGCGCCGTGAAGCCCAGGATCGAGAGCGGCAGGACCGCGATGGCCAGAACCGCCAGCTTGATCTCGCGGGCCTCGATCTTCTTGCCGACATATTCGGGCGTGCGTCCGACCATCAGCCCGGCGACGAAGACCGCGAGGATCGCGAAGAGCAGGAAGCCATAGATGCCTGAGCCCACCCCGCCGATGACGATCTCGCCCAGTTGCATGTTGAACAGCGGGATCATGCCGCCCAGCGCGGTGAAGCTGTCGTGCATGGCATTGACCGCGCCACAACTGGCCGCCGTGGTGACCGCGGCAAACAGGGCGCTACCCGCGATGCCGAAGCGGATTTCCTTGCCTTCCATGTTGCCGCCAGCAAAACCGGCATGGGTGAGCGCGCTCGCCCCTTGCGCTTCCTGCCAATAGGTGATGCCCGCACCCGCCACGAACAGGATCAGCATGGCCGCCAGAATGGCCCAGCCCTGCCGCGTATTGCCAACCGCGCGGCCAAAGCACCAGGTCAGCCCCGATCCGATGGCGAAGATCGAGAGCATCTCGACAAAGTTGGTCAGCGCGGTGGGGTTTTCGAACGGGTGGGCCGAATTGGCATTGTAGAAGCCGCCACCATTGGTGCCGAGCATCTTGATCGCTTCCTGGCTGGCGACCGGGCCGAGCACGATGGCCTGCTTGGCCCCTTCGAGGGTGTGGGCCTCGACCAGGCTGGCAAAAGTCTGCGGCACGCCGCTGGCGATCAGGAACAGCGCATAGACGAGGCTGAGCGGGAGCAGCAGATAGAGCGTCACGCGCGTGCAATCGGCCCAGAAATTGCCGACCGTGCCGGTCTCGTGCCGGGCAAACCCGCGAAACAGGGCAAAGGCAACAGCGATGCCGGTGGCCGCCGACAGGAAGTTGTGCAGCGTGAGGCCGACCATCTGGCTCAGGTTGGTCAGCACGCTTTCGCCCGCATACCACTGCCAGTTGGTGTTGGTGACAAAGGCGATGGCGGTGTTCATCGCGCCATCCGTGCCGATCCCGGCCAGACCGCGCGGGTTCATCGGCAGATAGCCCTGCAAACGCAGGATCGCGTAAGTGAACAGCGTGAGCACGACCTGAAACGCGAGCATGTGCAGCGCATAAGTCAGCCAGCTTTGCTCGCGGGCCGGATCGATGCCCGAGGCGCGATAGAACCCGCGCTCAAGCGGGCCGAGCACGCGATGCAGCGGTGTCGTGCGGCCTTCGTAGAGCGCGAAAAGCCAGGCCCCGACAGGCCGGGCCAGCAGCGCCACGAGCGCGGTAAAGGCGAGGATCAGGCCCCAGCCGGAAAGGGTCATGGGGTGTCTCCCTAGAATTTCTCGGGCCGCATCAGGGCGACCACCAGATAGGCAAGCAGGCCAAGCGCGGTCAGCGCGGCCAGGGTGAGGGGCAGCGTCATCGGGGTTTCTTTCGGATCGGGGAGCGGCTCAGGCCCTGACGGCCAGCCGCAGAAAAGCGAACGTGAGCAAAACGAGGCCGCCCGGAACGGCCAGCCAGACAACGTCATTCATGTGACAGTTCCATCGAAAGACAGGGGGGAGGGGGGAGGCGCGCGTTTCTGGCGGGGCCTTGTCACCACGCCTTGTCACCGCGTCTTGTCACCACAAGGGCCGCGGTGGGCGAGGTGCAGGACGCAGGAGCGTATCGCCAGCCAGGAGGAGGAGGAGGCCGCTCCACAACAGCACCGTCACGCCCAGTGCCCCGATCCATTCGGACAGGCTGGCCGAAGAGGCCCCGCCTGCCGGTGGCGCGCCACACAGCCAGCGCCCGAGTGCAAGCGCTGCGAGCAGCACGACCAGACCTGCTGAGCGCAGGAGGATACTGGCCCTGAACGTGCGGAAGACCTCAAAGCGCGCGGGTGTCCGTTTCGGGGGGATCAGCCGGGCGAGTGTCGGGGTTTCTTGAGCCATGAACGCGAACCTTCTGCCGGATTGGCAGGGGCGCTGATGGTCCGATTGTGCGTTAAGGTTCCAGATGAGGCTGCGCGAGCGCGCATGAAGATTGCATAAAGGCGCCCGGAAATGCCGGTGCCGTCAGGCTCTCAAAGGCCAAGGTCCGAAAGTCCGGGGTGGTCATCGGGCCTGCGGCCCTGGGGCCAATGGAACAGGCGATCGCCGGGCGCGATGGCCAGATCGTTGATGCTGGCGATGCGGCGACGCATCAGCCCCGCCTCGTCGAACTCCCACAGTTCGTTGCCATAGGAGCGGAACCACTGGCCGCCTGCATCATGCCATTCGTAGGCAAAGCGCACGGCCATGCGGTTCTCGCGAAAGCCCCAGACTTCCTTGATCAGTCTGTATTCCTGCTCTCGCGACCATTTGCGGGTCAGGAAAGCGATGATCCGGGGCCGTCCCTCGATGAAGTCTGTGCGGTTGCGCCATTGGCTGTCGGGCGTATAGGCCAGCGCGACGATCCGGGGATCGCGGCTGTTCCATGCGTCTTCGGCAAGGCGGGCCTTTTGCGCGGCGGTTTCAGGGGTGAAAGGGGGCAGCGGCGGGCGGTTCACCGGGCTTTCGCCATCAGCGCGGCAGCCTGGCGCGCCTCGGCTTCGCGGACAGGCAGGGTGGCCGCCATGCGCTGGTTGTAGGCGGCCAGGATTGCGGGCGGCGCGCTGTCAGGCGTGCCGGCATTGAAAGGCGGTGCGGGGGCATATTCCAGCCCCAGTTGCAGCGACTGCGCCAGATCCTCGCCCCCCAGTTCGGCCAGCACCGACAGCGCGAAGTCAATTCCCGCTGTCACCCCGCCCCCTGTGATGATGTTCCCGTCGCGCACCACGCGGCCCGCATCCGGCGTGGCGCCAAACAGGGGCAGCAGATGACGCCATGCCCAATGACTGGCCGCGCGCCGGCCCTGCAACACCCCTGCCGCGCCCAGGATCAACGAGCCGGTGCAGACCGAAGTGATGTAGCGCGCGTTCCGGCAGAGGCGGCGGATCTGCGAGACAAAGACCTCGTCGAGCGCGACCTGCGTGGCCGTGGCGCCACCGGGTACGCAGATCAGATCGCAAGCGTCTATATCTGCCAGCTTCGCCGTCCCTGCAAAAACCAGCCCTTCGGTTGCCACATCGCCGCCATCGCGGCTGGCGACCAGCGTTTCGCTGTCGGGCAGGCGGGAGAGGAACTGGTGCGGGCCGGTGAAATCGAGCTGGGTCATGCCCGGAAACACGGCAAAGACGATGCGGAACGGTTGAGCGGTCAAGGCAGCCTCCTGTTGGGAAGGCCCCTGTCTTCGCGCGAAGGTCGCCTTGACGAAATGACAATGATCCCTCATTTCAGGCCATGCCTCGCACCATCGGCCTCTATCTCTACGAGGATTTTCAGCTCCTTGATGCCTGCGGCCCGATCACCAGTTTCGAGATCGGGGGGCGGATGGGGGGCGATGCCTATCGGCTGGTCCTGCTGTCGGCCCGGGGCGGGCCAATCCGCAGTTCTTCGGGGGTATCGCTCGAAACGGGGGCCGCCGATGATGCGCCGTTGATCGACACGCTGATCGTGGTGGGCGGCAATGGCAGTCGCGAGGCCATGCGCGATACGGCCAATCTTGCCTTCCTGCGCCAGGCTGCAAGCACGGTGCGGCGGCTGTGCAGTGTCTGCTCGGGTGCCTTTCTGCTGGCAGGGGCGGGGGTTCTCGACGGGCGTCGGGCGACGACCCACTGGCGGCGGGCCGGGCTTCTGGCTCGGTTGTTTCCCGCAGTGAAGGTCGAGCCCGACCGCATCCATATCCGCGACGGCCATGTATGGACATCTGCCGGGATCACGGCGGGCATCGATCTGGCGCTGGCCCTGATCTCGGACGATCTGGGCGAGGATCTGGCCCGCCGCGTGGCGCAGGACATGGTGGTCTATTACCGGCGTCTGGGTGGCCAGTCGCAATTTTCGGCACTGGCGGAACTGGGCGGAGACAGCACGCAATTTGCCCCCTTGCTCGACTGGATCCGCGCGCATCTCGATCAGCGCCTGACGGTCGAGGTTCTGGCCGCGCAGGCCGCGATGAGCCCGCGCAATTTCTCCCGCGCCTTCACCCGCGAGATGGGGATGAGCCCGGCCAGGGTGGTCGAACGCCTGAGGCTGGAGGTCGCTCGCGACCGCGTGGAGAACAGCCCCGCGCCTATCGAGGAAGTGGCCGCCGCGCTGGGCTTCCACGACCCGGAACGCATGCGCCGGGCCTTTCTGCGTGCCTTCGGGCAGCCCCCTCAGGCCATGCGCCGGATCGCCCGCAAGGGGTAAGTGCCCGATCCGAAAATCCCGTTTCGGATCGCTCGGCACCGGCCCGCAAGGGCGACCCGGCCAACCGGGGGCACGGCCATTTGCCGATGTGCTTGCGGGGTGGACGAGAATTCCAAGAGGGTCTTGCTGACGGCGAAAATAGAACATAAGAAGAACGAATGCGAATCGTCGATGCCCTGCCTGCACCTGTAGCCCAGCCTGAAGCCGGCTTTTGGGCGAGCGGGATCGCATCGCTGGACAAGGCGCTGGCAGGCGGGCTCGGGTATGGGCAGGTCCACGAAATCTATGCCGCCGAGCCGGACGATGCCAGTTCGGCAGCAGGTTTTGTCACGGGCCTTGCCGTGGGCATGTGCATGGGCCGTGGCAGGGCGAAGGAAAAGGCCCGGCAGCCCCTGCTCTGGCTGCGCGAGCAGCGTTCGGTCCAGTCTGCGGGCATCTTGCAGGCGGGGGGCTGGGCTGAACTGGGGGGCGCGCCCGGCCATGGGCTGGTGGGGCTCGTGCCCGATACCCTCTCGCTGCTGCGCGCGGCTGCCGAGGCGCTGCATTGTGGCAAGCTGGGCGCGGTCATACTGGAAGGGTGGGGAGCCATGCGCGCGCTCGACCTTACCGCCAGCCGCCGCCTGGTCCTCGCTGCTGAAAAATCGGGTGTTCCCCTGCTGCTCCTGCGCGTCGATGCCAGGCCTGTTCCCAGTGCGGCGCGCACGCGCTGGCAGGTCGCATCGGCCCCTTCGCGGGCCTTGCCCGGCAATGCACCGGGCCTGCCCACATTCGACTTGACCCTGTTGCGCCAGCGTTCGGGCCCGTGCGGCCTCGACTGGCGACTGGAGTGGGACCGTGATCAACGCCAATTCCGTGAAGCGCCGCTATCTGGCGCTGTGGTTTCCGTTCCTGTCGACCGACCGCTGGCGGATCGCGCAGACGCGGCAGAACAGGAACGCGTTGCAGGGGCAGGCCGGTACCGCGCCGCCTGACATGGCAGAAGGCATGCCTCTCCCGCTGGCGATGATCGCCAGGGTGAGGGGGGCCCTCCGGCTTTGTGCCGTGGATGCAAGGGCCGGGGCGCTGGGCATTGCGCCGGGGATGACGCTTGCCGATGCCCGCGCGCTGGAGCCCGAACTGGTCGTTGCCGAAATGGACGCAGGTGCGGACCGCCACTGGCTCGAACGTCTGGCCCGCCACTGCCTCGACTGGACCCCGCGCGTCTCGCTGGCAGCGCCCGACGGGATCACGCTGGATATTGCGGGGGTGGATCACCTCTTCGGGGGCGAGGCCGGGCTGTGCGCGCAGGTCGAGGACGGCATGGCCGGTATCGGCATGGCGCTGCGCTGGGCTGCGGCCTCCACCCCGGAAGCGGCGCAGGCACTGGCCCGCCATGGCGCACTTCCCGTTCTGGACGAGCGGGAAGCCATCCGGGCGCTTCCCGTGCTGGCGCTGGGGCTCGACGGGGAATCCACGCTCGCGCTCAACCGTGCAGGCCTCAAGCGCGTGGGAGACCTGACCGTGCGCCCCGCCGCGGCCATCGCGGCGCGCTTCGGGGTGGGCGCGGTCAGCGCGCTCTCCCGCCTGACCGGAGAGGAACTGGCCCCCATCGATGCGCTGCGCGACCCCGAACCGCTCCACTTCGAGCGCCGGTTTGCCGAACCCATCGGCTTGCAGGCCACGATTGCGGCGGTCTTCATGGAGGTGTTGCAGGAAGCCGCCGGTGTTCTGGGCGAACGCGATCTGGGGGGCAGGCGCTTTGTACTCACGCTTCATCGCAGCGATGGGGCCCGCCATCGTCTGGATATCGAGACCGGGCGCCCGACCCGCGATCCCGCGCTGGTCCTTCGCCTGTTCGACGAGCGCATCGCCAGCCTTGCCGACCCGCTCGACCCCGGCTTCGGCTATGACCGCATCAGCCTGTTCCTGCCCGCCACCGATCCTTTGCCCGCCAGCCAGGCCCGCCTTGACGGGGAAGAAAGGGACGAGGTGGCCCTTGCCGAACTGATCGAGCGGCTTGGAACCCGGCTCGGTGCGGGGTGCCTGCGCCGCCTTGTCCCGCGTGAGAGCCATCTGCCCGAGCAGGCCCAATTCGCCTTGCCCGCGATGGAGGAACGCGCGCCTGCCACATGGCCCCGCCCACCCGAGGGGGAGCCGCCGATGCGGCCGCTCTTCCTGTTTGACCCGCCCCGGCGTGTCGAGGTTCTGGCCGAAGTGCCCGATGGCCCGCCCCATCGCTTTCGCTGGCGCCGCAAGCTGCACGAGGTGCGGCTTTACGAGGGGCCAGAGCGGATCGCCAACGAGTGGTGGCGGCACAAGGGCGGCGAATGTGCCGGCCAGGGCGGGCTGACCCGCGACTATTACCGCATCGAGGATGCACGCGGGCGGCGCTACTGGATCTTCCGCCACGGGCTCTACGACGAGAAGCCCGATCCGCACTGGTATCTCCACGGCGTCTTTGCATGAGCGTGCATCCACCCTTCGCCGAACTGCTGGCGGCCAGCAATTACAGCTTCCTGCGCGGTGCCTCGTCCCCGGCCGAGATGGTGGCGCGCGCGCAGCAACTGGGCATGGCGGGGATCGGCATGGCCGATCGCAACACCGTGGCGGGCGTGGTGCGTGCCCATGTGGCCTGGCGCGAGATCGGCGGCAGCGCCAGCGGTCTGCGGCTGGTGGTGGGGGCAAGGCTGGTCTTTTCTCCCGCCCCGCATGATGGACACCAGCCGCCCGACATCGTGGCCTACCCGATGACGCGCCATGGCTGGGGGCGGTTGACGCGTCTTCTGACCCTTGGCAACCGGCGTGCCAGCAAGGGCGATTGCATCCTCCACCTTGGCGACCTGCTCGACCATGCGCAGGACATGGCCCTGATCGTCACCGGACCCGATCGCACAACGCTCGAAACGCTCGGCGCGGCATGCCCTGGCCGGGTATGGCTGGCGGCAACCATGCTGCGTGCCGGGGCCGATGCCCGCCGGCTGAAGGCCGCGCAGGCCCTTTCGGCCTCGCTCGGGGTGCCGCTGATCGCCACCAACGATGCGCTTTATGCCAGCCCCGATGCCCGTCCCCTGCACGATATCCTCACCTGCATCCGCGAGGGCGTGACGATCGACATGGCGGGCAGGCGCCTTGCCGCCAATGCCGAACGGCACCTCAAGCCGCCTGCGGAAATGGCCCGCCTGTTCCGCGCCTGCCCGGAGGCGATGGCGGCCACCACCGATCTTCTCGCACGCATTGCCTTCACGCTCGATGATTTGCGCTATGAATATCCCCGCGAGCCGGTGCCCGGAGGATGGGCGGCGCAGGACTGGCTGGAGCATCTCGTCCACCAGGGCGCGCGCCGCTTTTTCCCCGATGGCCTGCCCGAGCGCTATGGCACCGTGCTGGCCGAGGAATTCGCGCTGATCGGCAAGCGCGGCTATGCGTGCTATTTCCTGACCGTCCACGACATCGTGCGCCATGCCCGCAGCCTTGACCCGCCGATCCTGTGTCAGGGGCGGGGCAGCGCGGCCAATTCGCTGGTCTGTTATTTCCTGGGCATCACCCCGGTCGATCCGGTGCGCGAGAAGCTGCTGTTTTCCCGTTTCCTTTCCGAAGAACGCGACGAGCCACCCGATATCGACGTCGATTTCGAGCACGAGCGGCGCGAGGAGATCATGCAGTACATCTATGCCCGCTACGGGCGCGAGCGGGCAGGGATCGCGGCCACCGTCATCCATTACCGACCGCGCAGCACCTTGCGCGAAGTGGGCAAGGCGCTGGGCCTTACCGAGGATGTGACGACGAGGCTGTCTGCCACGATCTGGGGAAGCGGGGGCCGTGACGTACCCGAAAGCCGCGTGGCCGAAGCCGGGTTCGATATCGAAAACCCGCAGATTGCCCGGCTCAGGACGCTCGTCGACCGGCTTCTGGGTTTTCCCCGGCACCTCTCGCAGCACGTCGGCGGCTTCGTGCTGACCGAAGGGCGGCTCGATGAACTGGTGCCGATCCATAATGCGGCCATGCCCGATCGCACTTTTATCGAATGGGACAAGGACGACATCGACGCCCTCGGCCTGATGAAGGTGGACGTGCTGGCGCTGGGCATGCTGACCTGCATCCGCAAGAGCTTCGATCTCATGGCGCGTCACGGCCTTGGCAATATCAGCCTGGAGAGCGTCCCGCGCGAGGATGCGGCGACATACCGGATGTTGCAGCGGGCAGACAGCATCGGCACCTTTCAGGTCGAAAGCCGGGCGCAGATGGCCATGCTGCCCCGCATGAAACCGCGCGAGCTTTACGATCTGGTGATTCAGGTCGCCATCGTGCGGCCCGGCCCGATCCAGGGCGGCATGGTCCATCCCTATCTGCGCCGCCGCAACGGGGAAGAGCCGGTGCGCTTTCCCCGTCCGGCACCGCCGCACGATCCCGATGAACTGCGCGAGGTGCTGGGCAAGACACTGGGCGTGCCGCTGTTTCAGGAACAGGCCATGAAGCTGGCCATCGTCGCGGCGCGCTTTACCCCCGCGCAGGCCGATGGCCTCAGACGCGCCATGGCCACGTTCCGCAATCGCGGCACGGTTGACCATTACCGCGAGCAGATGGTCGGCGGCATGACCGCGCGCGGCTATAGCGAGGACTTCGCCGAGCGGTGCTTCGAGCAGATCCGCGGCTTTGGCGAATATGGTTTCCCCGAAAGCCATGCCCAGGCCTTTGCATGGCTGGCGTATGTTTCGTCATGGCTCAAGTGCCATCATCCCGCGGTCTTCACTGCCGCGCTCCTCAACAGCCAGCCCATGGGGTTCTATGCCCCTGCGCAACTGGTACGCGATGCGCGCGACCATGGCGTGGAGGTGCGGGCGATCGATGCCAATGCCAGCATGTGGGATTCAACGCTCGAACCGCGACAGGGCAGCAGGCAACCGGCGTTGCGGCTGGGCTTCTCCCGGCTCGAGGGTTTTCGCCGGGACTGGGCACAAGCCATCTGCGCGGCACGGCAATCGGGCGCTTTCGGGTCGATGGAGGATCTGGCAGGGCGCGCCTCGCTTCCCCCGGCGGCGCTGCGCAAGCTGGCCGATGGCGATGCGCTTGGCTCGCTGGGGCTCACCCGGCGCAAGGCGCTGTGGGAGGCGCGGCGCAATCCGCCAGCCCAGCTTCCGCTTTTCGCGGCTGCGCAGGCGCCCGAACTGGCCCGCGAACCCGATGCAAGGCTTCCGGCCATGACCCCCGCCGAGGAGATCGTCGCCGATTACCAGACCACGCGCCTTTCCCTGAAAGGCCATCCCATGCAGTTTTTGCGCGGCATTCTCGACAGTGAGGGGGTGACAAGCTGCGCCGATGCCAACAACGCCCCTGACGGGCGCAAGCTGCGGGTGGCCGGTGTCGTGCTGATCCGCCAGCGTCCCGGCAAGGGCAATGCGGTCTTCATCACCATCGAGGACGAGACCGGGATTGCCAATGCCCTGCTCTGGTCACGCGACATGGAAAAACAGCGCCGCGCGGTGATGTCGGCAAGGCTGATGGTGATCGAGGGCGAAATCCAGCGCAGCCCGGAAGGGGTGGTCCACCTGATGGCGAGCCGCGTGCTCGACCAAAGCGCCTTGCTGGCCAGCCTCGACGATCATGCCGGGGAGGGGCCCGGCTCCCAGTCTTCTGGCTTTCAGTCTTCTGGCTCCCAGGCCTCCCGCTCCCAGAGCCCGCCCGTATTGCGCAAGCATCCGCGCAATGTCCGCATCATCCCCAGATCGCGGGACTTTCACTGAAGCGACCGCGCAAAACAGGTAAGGCGGGCGCGGGGCGGGGGGGGGCAGGCCCGTCGGGCAGGTCAGGAAGCGGAAAGGAAGGCGGCGGCGCTGCGCCAGAGCATGTAGAAGGCGACGGCGAAGATGAGGCAGGCAAAGACCGTGGTGAGGCGCCCGCTCTTGCCCCCCAGCCGCTGGGCAATCCGCGTGCCGCCGATGCTGCCGACGACCCCGCCGACCACGAAGACCAGCGCGAGCGGCCAGTCGACGAGGCCGGAGAACGCATAGTTGGCCGCCGTGGTGAGGCCAAAGGCGGTGACCGCGACGAGCGAGGTGCCCACCGCCATCAGGATCGGCATGCCGGTCGAGGCGACCAGCCCCGGCACGATCAGGAAGCCGCCGCCGATCCCGAAGAAGCCCGAGAACACGCCCGAACCAAGGCCATAGGCGGCCACTTTGGGGGCCTTTTCGCGGTTGCATTCGGCGCCCGGATTGCCCGGATTGCCGCGCCCCTTGAGCATCAGCGCGCCCACCAGCAGCATGACCAGCGCAAAGAGGAACAGCAGCTTGTTGCCATCGACCATCTTGCCGAAGGTCGACCCCACGAGCGCGCCGATAATGCCTGCGGCGGCATAGATCCCCCCGCAGCGCCATTTGACGTGCTGGGCGCGGGCATGGCTGACAAGGCCCGCTGCCGCATTGGCGGCCACGGCCAGCGCGCTCGTGCCGATGGCCACATGGGCATTGGGCACGCCGACCAGATAGACCATGAGCGGCACCGCCAGGATCGAGCCGCCCCCGCCCACCAGCCCGAGCACGAAGCCGACCAGGCCGCCCGAGAGGGCGCCCAGTGCATAGTGGAAGGTATCCATCATGTTGTCTGTCCTGCTGCGATCATTTGGGGTTTGACCATCCATTCGCGGCCCTTGAGCATCCCGTGCCAGTAGACCGGGGGCAGGATCGTATCCTTGAGCAGCCAGGCCAGGCGCGAGGGGCGGGTGCCGTCGATCAGCCAGCGCGGGAACGTGGGCAGCAGCTTGCCGCCATAGCCGAATTCGGCCAGCACGATCTTCCCGGCCTCGACCGTCAGCGGGCAACTGCCATAGCCGTTGTACGTGGCGACCGGGGGCTTGCCGTCGAGCGCGGCAAGGGCATTGACCGCGACGATGGGAGCCTGCTTGCGGGCGGCGGCGGCGGTCTTGGCGTTGGAGGCCGAGCAACTGTCGCCCAGCGCGAAGATTTCGGGGTAGCGGGGGTGGCGCAAGGTCGCCTCGTCGACTTCGACGAAGCCCGAGGGCGCGGCCAGCGGGCTGGTGCGGATGAATTCGGGCGCGACCTGGGGCGGCACGACGTGGATCATGTCGAACCGTTCGGCCACGCGCCTCGTGCCTTCGCCGTCGCTGCGCTCGAAGATCGCGGTCTGGGCAGGGCCGTCGATCTCGACCAGCTTCGATCCGAAGGCCAGGTCGATGCCATAGCGTTCGACATAGGCCATCAGCGGGGGCACGTAAGTCGGCACGCCGAACAGCGCGGTGCCAGCGGTGTGGAACTGCACGTTGGTGCGCGCGAGCATGCCCATGCGCTCCCAGCGGTGGCACGAGAGATACATCGCCTTTTGCGGGGCGCCCGCGCACTTGATCGGCATCACGGGCTGGGTGAACAGCGCGCGGCCGCCGGAAAACTGCTGGACCAGCCGGTTGGTATAGGGCGCCAGATCGAAGCGGTAGTTGGAGGTGACGCCGTTCTGGCCGAGCGTTTCGGTCAGGCCGGGGATGGCGCCCCAGTCGAGCGAGATGCCCGGACAGACGATCAGCACCTGATAGCCGATGCGGCGGCCGTCGCCGAGCGTGACCTGCCGTTCCTCGGGATGGAATTCGGCGGCCGATTCCCGGATCCAGCGCGCGCCGCGCGGGATGAGGTCGGCCTGGGCGCGGCGGGTGAAGTCGGGTCCGAAGATGCCCGCGCCGACCATGGTCCAGCCCGGCTGGTAGTAATGCATTTCGGACGGGTCGAGGATGGTCAGGCGGATGCCGCGCCGGCGCTTGAGGATGCTGGCCGCCGTGGCGATGCCCGCGCTGCCGCCGCCCACGATCAGGACGTCGCAGGTGTCCGCCTCGGCCGGGTCATCCAGAAGCCCGGCCATCTGCGCCAGCTTTTCGGCCCGTGCGCCCGAGCGGCAATAGGCCAGCGTCGGGGCGGGCAGGGTTTCGAGCGCGCTGCGCATGGCGCTGGCATTCGCGTCGGTCAGCGCGCCTGAAATGGCGGGAATATAGGCGAAGGCCAGGCCCGCGGCCTGCGCTGCGGCGCGGATGTCGTCGGCGCTGGGCTGGTCGGGGCTTTCCTCGTCGGGGCGGTTGCAGATGATCGACCGATAGCCCGACCGGGCGACCCGGGCGATATCGTCCACTGTCAGCTGGGGGGCAACGGAAAGGCGCGGCGTCAGGGGTTTGATGACCAAGGGGGGGCTCCTTTATGGCATCGTGGAATGGGGGTCAGCGTGTCGCCATGCGGTGGAGGACCATGCCGCCAAGCATGGCCAGCACGAAGGGAACGGCAGAGGCCGGGGCGAGCGAGAGGCTGGCGATCGCGGGCCCCGGACACAGGCCGCCAAGGCCCCAGCCGATGCCGAACAGGATCGCACCGAGCGCCAGCTTGCCGTCGAGCGTGCGGGTCTCGGGAAGGTGGAAGGCGCTGTCGGCCAGCGGGCGTTCGAGCCGCAGGCGGATGCGCCAGGCCAGCGCCATGGGAAGGATCGCGCCGCCCATCACGAAGGCCAGCGTCGGGTCCCATGGGCCGAGCAGGTCGAGGAAGGCGCGCACGCGGGCCGGATCGGCCATGCCCGAGACGACCAGCCCGGCGCCGAACAGCGTGCCCGACAGCAAAGCGAGGAAAGTGCGCGTGGTATTGCCCATCTGACCGCCCTTCGTGGTGTTTTCAGGGTTGCTCATTACAGGGCTCCCGTCAGGCGCAGGACGGCGACCGTGGCAAAGCCGCTGGCCATGAACAGCCCGGTCGCCACCATCGAGCGGCGCGACAGGCGCGAAAGGCCGCACACGCCATGGCCGCTCGTGCAGCCCGACCCCAGCCGCGTGCCGAACCCGACGATCAGGCCCGCCACGATGAGCGTGGGCGTGGCCGGAAAGGTCGCGCTCACGCCGCCCGTGATCAGGCTGACGACCAGCGCGCCGAGTGGCAGGCCGAGGATGAAGGCCAGGGCCGTGCTGCGCGGCGCGCCACTTTGGGCGATACCGGCTGCCCGCGCGGCAAGGCCGCTTACCCCGGCGATCCGGCCCAGCGCGAGCAGCATGATCGCGGCGGCCAGGCCGATCATGATCCCGCCGGTCAGCCCGGCGCCCGGCTGGGCATGGGGGAAGGCTTTGGTGAAAGCCTGGCCCAGCGCCGTGCAGAAGGCAGGCGCGCTCACAGCTGGTTGACCGGGATCTTGAGGTAGACGACGCCGTTGTCCTCGGCGGGCGGGAGGTGCCCTGCGCGCATGTTCACCTGCACCGAAGGCAGGATCAGGCGCGGCACGGCCAGCGTGCGGTCGCGGCCTTCGCGCATGGCGACGAAGGCGTCCTCGTCGATCCCGTCATGGGCATGGACATTGGCGCGGCGCTGGTCGGCCACGGTGGTTTCCCAGGCGTAGTGGTCGCGCCCTTCGGGCAGGTAGTCGTGGCACATGAACAGCCGGGTTTCGCCCGGCAGTTCGAGGATGCGGCGCAGCGAGCGGAACAGGGTGCGCGCGTCGCCGCCGGGAAAGTCGGCGCGGGCGGTGCCATAGTCGGGCATGAACATGGTGTCGCCGACAAAGACCGCATCGCCGATCACATAGGCCACGCAGGCCGGTGTGTGGCCGGGCACATGAAGCACCGTGACCGGCAGTTCGCCGATCCGGAAGCTGTCGCCATCGGCCCACAGGCGGTCGAAGTCCGACCCGTCGCGCGCAAAGCCGGGTTCGGCGTTGAACAGGGTGCCGAAGGTCTTCTGCACTTCGCAGATATGCGCGCCGATGGCGATCTGGCCGCCCAGTTCCCGTTGCAGGAGGGGGGCTGCCGAGAGGTGGTCGGCATGGGCGTGGGTTTCGAGGTGCCAGTCGACGCTCAGGCCCAGCTCGGCGACATGGGCCAGAACCGGATCGACCGCCTCGCGCGAGGTGCGCCCCGAGGCGGGATCGTAGGAGAGCACGCTGTCGATGATGGCGGCCCGGCGCGTGTGGGGATCGTGGACGACATAGGTGACCGTGAAGGTCGGCATGTCGAAGAAAGCCTTGATGGCGGGCGTTCCCTGCTGCGCGGCGACGACTTGCGCACGGGCGCTGTCCAGAACCGGGTCTGGAACCTGTCCGGGGGAGTGGGGTTGGGCGTCGATCTGCGCGCCAGGCTGCGCGAGGGTGGGGTCCGGCATGTGAATCTCCTTTGATTTCACATTTACAAGAAATCTGTATTTATATAATCTGAAACCGTCAAGGGTTGGACATGGGGGCTTGCCTCGGACGCGGGGAGCTTGCCATGGGCCCGGCGGGCTTGCAGGGAGCGGGGCATGGATGTTGAAATGACCAAAGACGCGGCTTCTCTCAGAAGTGGCCAGATCCGGATCGGCGATCTGGCGCCCGATTTTCAGGCCCGCTCCACGCAAGGGCCATTCCAGCTTTCCGCCTTGCGCGGGCAATGGGTGCTCTTTTTCTCGCATCCGGCGGATTTCACCCCGGTGTGCAGCACCGAATTTGCCGAACTGGCCCGGCGCCAGGCCGATTTCGATGCGCTGGGGTGCAGGCTCGTCGGGCTCTCGGTCGACAGTCTCTATGCCCATTTCGCCTGGGTCCGCGCCTTGCGCGACCTGTTCGGTGTCGAGATCACGTTCCCGATCATCGAGGACCCGAGCATGGCAGTGGGCCGGGCCTATGGCATGATCGACGACACGTCGGCCGACAGCATGGCGATGCGCTCGACCTTCTTCATCGACCCGCGCGGCGTGGTGCGCGCCACGACCAGCTATCCGCACAATGTCGGCCGCTCGGTCGAGGAAATGCTGCGCCTGCTGCGCGCGTTGCAGCAGGTCGATGACGCCGATGTGCTGACCCCGGAAGGCTGGGCGGCGGGCGGGCGGCTGTTGCTGCCCGCGACGACCACCCCGGAGGGCGCTGCCGACTGGTTCTGCCGCTTCGAGGACAGCCCCGGGGATCGCCCGTGAAGGCGCTTTACGAGGACCGCGAGCTTGCCGCTCTCGCTGCCGAGAAGATCAAGATATTCGCCCAGCCCCAGCGCCTGATGATCCTCTCGTGCCTGTTGCGCGGGGAGCGCAATGTCGGCGACATCGCCGAGGCGACCGGCCTCGTGCAGCCCGCGCTCAGCCAGCAACTGGGCGAGTTGCGCCGCGCCGAACTCGTGCAGACGCGCAAGGAGGCCAAGCAGGTCTGGTATGCGCTGGCCGACGCCGATGTGGCTTCATGCGTGCGCACGATCGAGGCGATTTTCGGCGGGATCGGTCAAATTCCGGCCGCTGACGTTGCGCCGTCCGCGCGCGCGCCGGCTGGCGCCCCGTCCACCGGTGCTTTTCCCGATGGTCCTCGCAATGGTGTGGCGGCCTTTGCCCGCATCCTGTGACCCTGCATCCTGGAGCAGGGAAGCCTGACCGTATCACGCCTGCTGCTCGTCCGGGATGGCGCGTCCCGGAGTGGGTATGCGCGTAGTACCCGGATGGCCTGAAATTATTACTGTTGACATTAAAAGTAATACTTAATACGAATTCCATCCGTGGAAATCGAGCCTCCAGTCTGGTCCGTTAGCCTTGTCCGTTTCGGCATGAGGCTGCCGAACGCGCTTTTCCATCAACGTGACACGGCGTCGGCAGTGCGCGCGCCATGGGGCAGGCCGCCGCACGCGACCATCGCATGACCCATCGACGGAGAAATACCGGAATGACCGTGAATTTGGAGCAGAACAGGATCAGCATTCACGTCACCGACGTCGCGGGGACGACCCGCGAGATCGCGGGTGATATCGGCACGTCCCTCATGGAAATCATCAAGGTCGCCGGGATCGACGATATTCCCGCGTTTTGCGGTGGCGTGTGCTCGTGCGCGAGCTGCCATGTCGTGATCGCCCCGGATTTTGCCGGTCTGCTGCCCGCCATGTCGGAAGACGAAGCCGATCTGCTGGACGGTTCGGCCCATCGCGCCGAGGGCTCGCGCCTGTCGTGCCAGGTCAAGGCGTCGAGCGAACTGGATGGCCTGTGCCTGACCATCGCGCCTCAGGAGTGATCAGGCCAGAAATGATCCGGCACGACTGATCGAAAACGGCGGGAAGGAAGCGCGAACCCGGGAATGCCATGAGGGTTTTCTTTTCCGCCACGCCGTTCAAGGAGCGACTGTTGTGAAGCAATCCCGTTTACGCCGACTTGTCCGGGGCGCCAAATGAAGCGCGGGGGGCGTGTGAGGGGGCTGACCCTGTCGTTGCTGCCACTGGCTGCGGCCTGTCTGGCCGGGGAGGGGGCGCAGGCCGCAGGCGGAACGCAGGCCGGAGAACCGGTGTTCGATCCGCCTGCTCCCGTGGCATGGCCGGCCTTTGCCCCCTGGATCGACGGGACGGGCGCGAGCGAGCCTGAAACCCAGGTCCAGATGATCGACCCGGACACCGCCGTGATCCGCCAGTCGGTGCGCACCAATTTCGAGGCGCCGTTTCTCTACCTGCTGTTCGGTCGCGACCGCGTGGTGCTGTTCGATACCGGCGCAGGGGGGCTCAAGGTTCGCCCCACGGTCGACCGGCTGATCGCGCAATGGCGCGAACGCCATCAGGGGCGCCCGATCCGGCTTCTGGTCGCCCATACGCATGGGCACGGCGATCATCATGCCGGAGACGCGGAATTCGCGGATCGGCCCGATACGACGGTTGTCGGGCTCGGGCCGGAGCAGGTCGCGGCGGCGTTCGGCATCGCGCACTGGCCCGAGGGGATCGGCCATCTCGATCTGGGGGGCAGGGTGCTCGACATCATCCCCACACCGGGTCACGAGCCAGCCCATATCATGGTCTATGATGCCATAACGCAGCTCCTCTTGTCGGGGGACATGCTCTATCCGGGGCGCCTCTATATCCCTGCCGGGCACTTCGACGAATTTCGTGCCAGTGCCGACCGGCTGGCGGCCTTTGCCGACACGCATCCGATCCGCGCCTTGCTGGGCACGCATATCGAAATGACGCGCACACCGGGGCAGGACTATCCGATGGAGGCTTCCAGCCATCCCGAGGAGCGGGCGCTGCCGCTTTCTCCTTCGGTTATCAAGGAATTGCAGGGCGCACTTGCCACTGCATCCTCGCCTCCGGCGATCGACCGTCATGCCGATTTCATCATCTATCCGCTTCCGCCGCGTCCTGCGCGATGAGGCAGGACGCAATTGCGGCATGATGGCGTCATGAACCGCTCCGGGGCTTGCCCCCCGCCCGATCGGGCGAGGGGCTGGCCGTCATGGGTGGCCTCTCACTGCCCGGAGAACATGGTTCGGGTGCGACCACCCACCCAGACCTGACCGCTCGCATCCTGCGACACCTGGACCCGGCCCATGCGACCCAACCGCGTGCCTTGCGCCGCCACGTAGGCACCGCGTGCCCGCCCGCTGGCAAACAGCCATTGCCCGACCGAGGCATTGAGGCTGCCGGTGACGGGGTCTTCGATCAGGGCGCCGTCCTGTCCCGAGAAGATCGCGCGCAGTTCGAACGCGGTCTCGCTTTCCGGGGCATGGGGGCCGACAAGGCCGATGTCGATCCGCTCCGGGTGGTGCCGGGCCGGTTCGACGGCGAGGACCGCTTCTGCCGAGGGCAGCAGGACGGCCAGCCAGCCCGGACCATTGTCGACCCACTGCGCGGCGGTGATCATCGCGCGGTCGATGCGCAGGACTTGCGCGGCGCGGACGATGTCCGCCTCGCGCGGCTCGCCCGCGCGGATCAGGGGCGGGGCGGCAAAAGCGAGGGTCTCGCCGCCCTGACGGATCTCGACCAGCCCCGCGCCGCATTCCTGCACGATCACGCCTGAGCGCCTGGGCACGCCGCCCGCTTCGAGCCAGGCATGGCAGGTGCCCAGCGTCGGGTGTCCCGCAAAGGGCAGTTCATGCGAGAGCGTGAAGATCCGCACCCGGTAATCGGCCTCGCTGCGGGTTGGCGGCAGGAGAAAGGTGGTTTCCGACAGGTTCAGCCAGCGCGTGATGCGCTGCATCTCTTCGGTTGTCAGGTCTTCCGCCCCGGCGATCACGGCGAGCGGATTGCCCGTGAAGGGATCGGTGCCGAAAACGTCGACGAGCTTGAAAGGGCGGTTCATGGCATTGTCTCCGGATCAGGTCTGGCTTTCAAAGGCCCTGGTCGGCAGCGGCCCGGTTCAGCAGCGGATCGTTGATACGTGCGAGCGTCTTGATCATGCTCTCGTGCCAGCATGTCGAGGCCCGGACAGCCATTTTCACGTCGTGCAGGCTGGAATCGGGCGCACCGCACACCGCAAGCGCGGCGTCCCCGATCCGTGCCAGCGTCTTGCGCGCGGCCCGGATGGTGGCCGGATGCGTGTTCACGCCATGGAGCGTGATCGCATGGGTCTGGGCATCGGGCTTGTCCTGCGCGGCAGCCGGGGTGGCCAGCGCGACGCAGAGGGCGGCGGCCAGAGCCGCAGCGGGCGCGAGGGTGAGGGGGGTGCGGTACCTGAATGTCATCTATGCCTCCTGTGTGGCATCCAGTGCCCGAAAGGCTCTGGCCATTACAGGGACGGATCGGTACAATTCAGAAAAACCGTACCGATGGGAATCACAGTACAGTGAGGTCATTATCGTGGCTGCGACAAACCTGACCCGTACCGAACAAGTCATGCAGTCGATCCGCGACCGGATCGACCGCCGCCTGTTGACGCCCGGCGCCAGCCTCCCCTCGGTGCGGGCGATGGCCGAGACGACCGGCTTTTCGAAGTCGACGGTGGTTGAGGCCTATGACCGGCTGGCCGCCGATGGCGTGATCCGCTCGCGTCCGGGCGCGGGTTTCTATGTGTCGGCGCCGCTCTCGCCGCTTTCGCTCGACCGCATCGGCCCGCAGATCGAGCGGGAAGTCGACCCCTTGTGGATGCTGCGCCAGTCGCTGACCCATGGCAGCCATACCCTCAAGCCGGGCGGTGGCTGGCTGCCCGAGAGCTGGATGGCCGGGGCACAGATCCGCAAGGCCATGCGCGCGGCGGCCCGGAGCGACGCGGACAGTTCGCTGATCGGCTATTCCTCGCTGCTGGGGTCGGAGCGCATGCGCACCCTGCTGGCCCGTCGGCTGGAGGAACAGGGCGTGGGCGCCGCGCCCGGGCAGATCCTGCTGACCGAAAGCAGCACCCATGCGCTCGATCTGGTGAGCCGTTTCCTGCTCGAACCGGGCGACACGGTGCTGGTCGACGATCCGTGCTACTTCAATTTTCTGGCCCTGCTGCGGGCCCACCGGGCCAATGTCGTGGGCATTCCGATGACCCCGACCGGGCCTGACGTGGCGGCCTTCGCCGCGGCCCTGTCGGACCATCGCCCGCGTTTCTATCTGACGAATTCGGCCATTCACAATCCCACCGGGGCGACGCTTTCGGCAACGACCGCGCACCGGCTGCTCAAGCTGGCTGCCGAGCATGATCTGGTGATCGTCGAGGACGACATCTTCGCCGATTTCGAGCACACGCCCGCGCCGCGTCTGGCCGCTTTCGACGGGCTCGACCGGGTGATCCGGATCGGCAGCTTTTCCAAGTCGGTCACCGCCGCGATGCGCTGCGGGCATATCGCGGCGCGCCCGGACTGGATCGACTCCCTGGCCGACTTGCGCATCGCGACCGCGATGTCGGGCAATCCGCTCTCGGCCGAGGTCGTCCATGCGGTGCTGACCGATGGCGGCTATCGGCGGCATATCGAGGGGGTGCGAACCCGCCTTGCGCGCGCCCGGGCACGGACGATGGCGCGCCTGCGCGATATCGGCATCACCCCGTGGCTTGAACCGGCTGCGGGCCTGTTCGTCTGGGCGCGGCTGCCCGGCGGGCTCGATGCCGCCAGACTCGCCCGCGAGGCGCTGGCCGAAGGGATCGTGCTGGCACCGGGCAATGTGTTCAGCATAAACGGGATGTGGAGCGACTATCTCCGCTTCAATGTCACCTTGAGCGACGACGAGCGGATCACCGCCTTTCTGGCGCGCGCCTGCGCCTGATTGGTTTGAGTGTCTGATGGGGTACGGCGTCGGGCGTGCAGACGGCAAAAGGCCCGCGTATCCATGGGGACACGCGGGCCTTTTGGGGTGTGCGGATCAGCCGGGCTGACCGCCCGGGCGGGAGGGCGAGCCTCCCGGCCCGGTCAGGGCTTCATGTAGTCGTGCACGACCTTGCCGAGGCCGAGGGTCACGTCCGTCACGAAGTGGACGGCCGAGAGCACTTCGCGCACGGGCAGGCGGCTGACGTCGGCGCGGACATGGTCGAAGAGCTGGAGGCTCGCCGGACCAGACCAGGCGCCCTTCACCACGTAGTCTTCGAGATGGTATTCGACCAGCTCGCAGATGCGCGGGGTGCCATCGACGTGGGGGATCGTCTTGAGCAGGAAGTTGGGCATTTCGAGCGCCTTGGCGATCGGCGCGTGATCAAGGATCTCGTGCTTGTAGCCCATGGTCATGTTCACGCAGCGGATCGAACCGCAATCGAGCGTGCCGACCAGCACTTCGCCCTCGACGCGCAGGTTGGGCTTGGCCAGCTTCTTGGGGAAGCCCCAGATCTCGCGACCGCCCACGATGGGGGCTGCCGCATCGAGATACATCGCGTGGGTGTAGTTGCCCTCGCGCCCGTTGAAGCGCACCGGGATGACTTGGCCGGTTTCGGTATAGTCACCAAAGCCGACCGAGTCGGGCATGCGGATGAATTCATACTTCACCACCGGCTCGACGATTTCGAGCGGCTCGGGCACCACGGCGCGCAGCGCTTCCATGTCGGTGCGGTAGCTGATGATGACGAATTCGCGATCATAGAACCGGAACGGCCCACGCGGGTAGGACGGGCTGGTAAAGGGGATCGCGAAAGCGTTGTCTTTGACGTCTTCGATCTTCATGACAGATATCCTTGTGCGCCGCTCAGGCTGCCAGATCCATCTCGGGCACGTCGCCCTCGATGATCAGCTTGGCTGCGGTCGCTTCGACGATCTGCTCCACGGTCACGCCCGGCGCGCGTTCGAGCAGCACCAGCCCGGCATCGGTGGGCTTGATGACCGCCATGTCGGTGATGATGAGATCGACGCGGCGGTCGGCGGTGAGGGGCAGGGTGCACTTGGGCACGATCTTGGGCGCACCCTTGGCGGTGTGCTGCATGGCCACGATCACCCGGTTGGCGCAGGCCACCAGATCCATCGCGCCGCCCATGCCCGGCACCATCTTGCCCGGCACGATCCAGTTGGCCAGACGGCCTTCCTCGTCGACCTGAAGGCCGCCCAGCACCGTGGCGGCAAGGTGGCCACCGCGCACCAGACCGAACGAAAGCGTGCTGTCGATCGACATCGCGCCCGGCACGGCCCCGGCAAAGCCGCCGCCAGCATCGGTCAGCGAGGGGTCTTCCAGACCCGGCGCGGGCTTGGCGCCCAGACCCACCAGGCCGTTTTCGGAATGGAAGAAGATGCCGCTCTTGGGGGAAACATAGGTCGCCACCCCGGTCGGCAGGCCGATGCCGAGGTTGACGAAGCTGTCAGGTTCCAGTTCCTTGGCGGTACGGCGAAGAATGATTTCCTTGCTCATGGCTCAGGCCCTCGCGATCAGGTGGTCGATGACGATGCCGGGCGTGCGCACATCGTCGGGCGCAATCGCGCCCACCGGCACGATGACGCGGGCTTCGGCAAAGACGGTGTCGGCAGCCATGGCGATGGACGGATTGAAGTTCAGTTCGGTCATCGTGTAGGCAAGGTTGCCCACCATGTCGGCGCGGTCGGCATAGACGAAGCCGAAGTCGGCGCGCAGCGGCGGGGCATAGAGCCACTGCTCGCCACCGAGCGTCACCACATTGGTTTCGTCGGCAATGATCGTGCCCAGTCCGGTCTTGGTGAGCACGCCGCCCAGCCCGTGGCCCTTGGCGCGGATCTGTTCGACGAGGGTGCCCTGCGGCACGAGGTCGACCTGCATGGTCTTCTCGATCAGGCCCTTCTGCGTATCGGGGTTGGTGCCGATATGCGAGGCAACCACGCGAGCCACCTGGCCCGAGGTGATCAGCGCGCCGATCCCTTCACCGGCAAAGCCGGTGTCGTTGGAGATGATGGTCAGGTTCTTCTTGCCCGAGGCCAGCAGGGCCGCAATCAGCCGCTGGGGGCGACCGGCGCGCAGGAAGCCGCCGATCATGATGGAAGCGCCATCGGGGATGCCGGCAACGGCCTCCTCGGGGGTAATGGGGGTCTTCATGGCAGTCTCGCTTTTCCGTTTCGGTGCTGCCCGCGCCCGGACAAGTCAGGGCGTGGGCAGCACGGGGAGAGGGGCAGCAAAAGGAAGAAGGCTTGTTCTGCGCCTTAGCCCAGCGCCGCTTCGATCTGCGGCACGGCCTGGAACAGGTCGGCGACCAGACCGAAGTCGGCCACCTGGAAGATCGGGGCGTCTTCGTCCTTGTTGACGGCCACGATCACCTTGCTGTCCTTCATGCCCGCAAGGTGCTGGATGGCGCCGGAAATACCGAAAGCCATGTAGAGCTCGGGGGCAACGATCTTGCCGGTCTGGCCGACCTGGAAATCGTTGGGAGCATAGCCGGCGTCGACAGCCGCGCGGCTGGCACCCACGGCTGCGCCCAGCTTGTCGGCCAGCGGCAGGAGCACTTCGTTGAACTTTTCGGCCGAACCGAGCGCACGACCGCCCGAAACGATGATCTTGGCCGAACCCAGTTCAGGGCGTTCGCTCTTGGCCAGTTCCTCGCGCACGAAAGTCGCACGGCCTTCGACAGCCGGGGCGGCGACGGCTTCGACCGGGGCGCCCGCGCCATCGGCGGGGGTGGCGGCAAAGGCGGCGGTGCGCACGGTGAAGATCTTCACCGGCTCGGGGTTCTTGACGACCTCGATGGCGTTGCCGGCATAGATCGGGTGCTCGAAGGTGTCGGGCCCGTCGATCTTGGTGACGTCGGAAACCTGCATCACGTCGAGCTTGGCGGCGATGCGGGGCAGCACGTTCTTGCCGGTCGAGCTGGCCGGGGCGACGATCGCCTCATAGCCCTGCGCGATCGAGAGGACGAGCGCGGCGACCGGCTCGGCCAGGCCATTGGCATAGGCCGGAGCATCGGCCAGCAGCACCTTGGTCACGCCCTGGAGCTTGGCGGCGGCATCGGCGGCGCCCTGCGCGCCCTGGCCAGCCACGAGGATGTCGACCTCGCCGCCCAGCGCGCGCGCGGCGGTCAGGGCCTTGGTCGTCGCATCGGCGACGGTCTGGTTGTCATGATCTGCGATGAGAAGGGTTTTCATGGATCTTGTCCCGAATGAAGCCTGGGGGCTGGGGTTTCGTCCGGGCGCCGGGGCGCTCGGGCGGCCTTGCCCGGGAGGGGGCGCTCAGAGAGCGCCGACGGCCTTGAGCTTGCTCACGAGTTCCTGTGCATCGGCCACCTTGATGCCGGCCTTGCGGGCGGCGGGCTCGCGCACTTCGACCACGCTCAGGCGCGGGGCGGTATCGACGCCATAGGCCGCGGCGGGCTTGGTATCGACAGGCTTCTTCTTGGCCTTCATGATGTTGGGCAGCGAGGGATAGCGCGGCTCGTTGAGGCGCAGGTCGGTGGTGACCAGCGCGGGCAGCGACAGGCTCAGGGTCTGGTGACCGCCATCAACTTCGCGGGTGACGACCAGCGCGCCGCCGTCGAGTTCGACCTGCGAGGCGAACGTGGCCTGCGGCCAGTCGAGCAGGGCCGCCAGCATCTGGCCGGTCTGGTTGCTGTCGTCGTCGATGGCCTGCTTGCCGGTCAGCACGAGGTCGGGCTTTTCTTCCTCGACGACCTTGGCCAGCAGCTTGGCAATGGTGAGGGGCTCCACGCGGCCTTCGGCCTCGATCAGGATGCCACGGTCCGCGCCGATGGCCAGTGCCGAACGGATGGCATCGGCAGCCTTGGCCACGCCGATCGAAACGACCACGACTTCGGCAGCCTTGCCCGCTTCCTTGAGGCGGACGGCTTCCTCGACGGCGATTTCGCAGAAGGGATTGATGGAAAGCTTGATGTTGGCAAGGTCGACGCCGGTGCGGTCAGCCTTGACGCGGGGCTTCGCGTTGGAATCGATCGCCAGCTTGACCGGAACGAGAATTTTCATCGAAACTGTCTCTCAGCAGTGTTGCGCCGGACCGCAGTCAGGGGGGAGAGGGCGTGCAGCCCGGCGCAACAGGGGGAAGGCTTAGAACTCGGCGGAAGCGACCGCCATCAGCGGGGCCGAGCCAGCCTTGATCTGGACCGCAAGGGCATGAGCCTGGGGCAGGATGCGCGTGGCAAAGAAGTGCGCCACGGCCAGCTTGCGGGTCTCATGCGGGGTGGCCGCATTGCCCTTGGCCACGACGGCCAGACCCATGCGGACCCACAGCCAACCGAAGGTGACCAGCGCGAACATGCGCAGGTAGTCGGTTGCGGCGCTGTTCTGTTCGAGGCCGTTGGCGCCTTCACCGGTGGTGAGCCAGGCGGTCACGTCTTCGAGCGTGGCGAGAGCCGCAGCAACCGCCGTTGCGGTTTCGGCCAGAGCCGGCACCTTGGCGCCTTCGGCCAGCGTGGCCGAAATGTCGCCGAAGAAGCCGCGCACGGTGGCGCCGCCTTCGAGCGAGAGCTTGCGGACCACGAGATCCTGCGCCTGGATGCCGTTGGTGCCTTCGTAGATCTGCGCGATGCGGGCATCACGCACGAACTGTTCCTGGCCCCATTCCTTGATGTAGCCGTGGCCACCCAGAACCTGCTGGCCCAGCACGGTCGCTTCGAACCCGAAGTCGGTGAAGGCCGCCTTGATGACCGGGGTCAGCAGCGCGACGAGACCGGTCGACTGCTTGCGCACCTCGGCGTCGGTCGACTTCGATTCCTTGTCCATCTCCAGCGCGGTGAAGATGGTCAGCGCACGGGCGGCTTCCACGAACGACAGCATCGTCAGGAGCATCTTGCGCACGTCGGGGTGCTCGATGATCATGCCCGATTCCTTGGCACCGGGGGCGCGACCCTGCTTGCGCTCCTTGGCGTAGGTCGAAGCCGTCTGGTACGACGAGTCGGCCAGACCCAGGCCCTGCACACCCACGAACAGGCGTTCGGCGTTCATCATCGTGAACATGCCGTTGAGGCCGCGGTTGACCTCGCCGACCAGCCAGCCCTTGCAGTCGTCATAGTTCATGACGCAGGTCGGCTGGGCGTGGATGCCCATCTTGTGTTCGAGCGAACCGACGTTGACCGAGTTGCGCTCACCGAGCGAACCGTCTTCGTTCACCAGGAACTTGGGGCACAGGAACAGGCTGATGCCCTTGGTGCCGGCAGGCGCGTCGGGCAGGCGGGCGAGAACGAGGTGGATGACGTTCTCGGCCATGTCGTGATCGCCCGAAGAAATGAAGATCTTCGAGCCCGACACGGTGTACGAGCCATCGCCGTTCGGCTTGGCCGTGGTCTTGAGCAGGCCGAGGTCCGAACCGGCGGTGCCTTCGGTCAGGCCCATGGCCCCGGTCCACTGGCCCGAGATCATCTTGGGCAGGTAGGTGTCCTTCAGCTCCTGGCTGGCGTGGGCCTCGATGGCTTCACAGGCACCGCGGGTCAGGCCCGGGAACAGGCCGAACGACAGGTTCGAGGCCGAGAGCATCTCGTCCACGAGGATCTGCACCGTGCGGGGCAGGCCCTGGCCTTCGAATTCGGTCGGGGCCGACAGGCTCGACCAGCCGCCATCGACGAACGCCTTGAAGGCTTCCTTGAAGCCCTTGGGGGTGAAGACCTTGCCATCGACCAGACGGCTGCCTTCTTCATCGCCGCTCTGGTTGATCGGACGCAGCACGCCCGCGCAGAACTTGCCGGCTTCTTCCAGAATGCTCTCGACCAGATCGGCCGACACGTCTTCGTAGCCGGGAAGGCCGGTCAGGATCTTTTCAGCCTGGAACACGTCCTTCAGCAGGAAACCCATGTCTTCGACGGGGGGAGTATAATCGGGCATTGAACGCTCCTTGTTTTTGCCGCGCCTTTTCGTGCGGCGCGGAAATCAGTTGCGAAGGGGCTTGCCGGTGCGCAGCATCGCATCGATGCGGGCCTGGCTCGCAGGGGTGAGGGCAAGGGCGACAAAGGCGCCCAGTGCGCGCTCCGTCACGGCTGCCTCGGGCAGGGTTGCCGGGCCAGCCAGCACTTGCGCGATGGCTTCGCCGATCACCGCATCGTGCGGCGCCAGCGTGGCGGCCAGGCTGGCGGCTTCGGCCTGAACCACGGCGGCATCGGGCAGGGTCACCGTGGCGCGCGCAGGCGTGGTGAAGCCGGGCACCATCGCCAGGGCGCGGGCCTTGGCATCGGCGATCAGGCGATCGCGGTTCATGGTGATGCCGTCGCTTTCGCGCAGGAAGCCCTTGGCCTTGGCGTCGAACGCGCTGGTCGAGGTCTGGGCGGGCAGCACGGTGTGCAGCGCGGCAAGGGCAGTCTTGGCCGCATCGCCATCGCGTTCCTGAAGGCGCACGAGAAGCTGGGTCAGACCAGCCCAGCCCGGCAGCAGGCCCACGCGCGGTTCGACCAGACCGATGCCGATTTCGGCATGGGCGACCACGGCATGGCAATGGAGCAGGACTTCGCAGCCACCGCCCAGCGCCGCGCCAAAGCCCGCACCCACGACCGGGATGGTGGCATCGCGCACGGTGTTGAACGCGGACAGACCAGCCTGGATGAAGGCGGCAAGGCCTTCTTCGTCACCGGCCTGGGCCATGCGCAGAACCCCGGCAAGGTCGGCGCCCGCGCTGAACACGGGGCCTTCGTTGCCGATGACCAGCGCCTTGAAGCGGGTCTGGGCAAGCGTCACCAGCTGGCCGACCGAAGCGATCAGGTCAGCGCTGAAGCTGTTCATCTTGCTGTGGAATTCGAGCAGGCCAACGCCATCGCCGATGTCCCACAGGCTGGCGGCGGAGGTGGCTTCGACGGGCTTTCCGGCCAGACGCAGCGCAGCGATCGAGATCACGCCCGCCGGGGTCGGGATCGGCGCATAGTCGATGGCGCCAGCGGCCGGAACCAGCACTTCGCTGCGGCCTTCGTGCACGCGGTAGAAACCGCCCTTGGCCGCCGCAGCAGCCAGCAGCGGGGGCACCGGTGCGCCGCTCTCTTCGAGGGTCTTGGCAAACCAGTCGGCGCCGATCCGGTCGATCAGTTCGAACGGACCGAACTTCCAGCCATAGCCCAGACGCATCGCTTCATCGACGAGGTCGGGACGGTCGGCGATTTCGGGCACCAGCGCGGCGGCATAGGCCAGCGTGCGCGACAGCACGGCCCAGGCATAGCGTCCGCCGGGCGCGGGATGGGCGAGCAGCGCGCGCGCATCGCCCTTGGCGTCGGTCAGGCTCTGGCAGGCGGCAGGCGCGGTGGGGCGGAATTCGCCCGAAACCAGATCGAGCGTTTCGCTGGTCTTGCGGTCCTTCGAGCGGCGATAGAAACCGCCGCCGCCCTTGCGGCCGGTCAGGCCACGGGCCAGCATGTCGGTCAGCAGCGGCGGTTCAGCCGGGGTAACCTGCACGGCGTCGGTGGCGGGCAGGGTGTGCTGGAGCGAGCGGATCAGGTTGGGCATCAGATCGTTGCCGATCAGGTCGTAGAGCCCGAAGATGCCGGTCTTGGGGAAGCCGAACACCTTGCCGATGGTCGCGTCGGCCACTTCGACGGGGATGCCCGCCTTGATCGCCTCGTCAAGACCCACGGCCAGCCAGTAGCAGCCGATGCGGTTGCCGATGAAACCGGGGGTATCCTTGCAGGGCACCACGCCCTTGCCCAGCCGCTCGTCGCAGAAATCGCGGATCGTGGCGGTGGTCGAAGCCAGTGTGCGCGGACCGCTCACCAGTTCGAGCAGGCGCATGTGGCGCGGCGGGTTGAAGAAGTGGGCGATCAGGAAGTTGCCCGCGAACGCGTCGGAGAACGGCGAGAGCAGGTCGTGAAGCGGAATGGTCGAGGTGTTCGAGGACACGATGGCCGTGGGCTTGCGCACCTTGTCGATGGCAGAGAACAGCGCATGCTTGATGTCCAGCCGTTCGGCCACGGCTTCGATGATCCAGTCGCAATCGGCCAGCAGGCCGATGTCCGCACCGGTCGAGCCGGTGGTGATGCGCTGGGCAAATTCGGGCATCATGAACCCGCCAGCCTTCAGCTGGCGTTCCACCCCGCCCTTGGCAACCGCTGCATCCAGATCGAGCAGCACAACTTCCAGGCCTGCATTGGCCAGATGGGCAGCAATGCCCGAACCCATCGTACCCGCACCGATAACCGCGGCTTTACGAATAATGACGTCACTCACGTTGACGATCCTTTCCTGGGGGGAACTTTACATATTCGGATAGTTGGGGCCGCCGCCGCCTTCAGGCGGTACCCAGGTGATGTTCTGGGCCGGGTCCTTGATGTCGCAGGTCTTGCAGTGGACGCAGTTCTGCGAATTGATCACGAAGCGGGGGCTGCTCTTGGTTGCCTCGTCGTCGTAGACGACCTCGTAGACGCCTGCCGGGCAATAGAGCCGGGCCGGTTCGCCAAAGACGGGCAGGTTCATTTCGATCGGAACCGCCGGGTTGGTCAGCCGCAAGTGGCAGGGCTGGTCCTCGGCATGGTTGGTGTTCGAAAGGAAGACCGAGGAAAGACGGTCGAACGTCAGCACGCCGTCGGGCTTGGGATAGGTGATGGGCGTGACTTGCGCGATCGGCGTCAGGCAGGCGCTGTCGGGCTTGCCATGGGCGAGCGTGCCGAACGGCGACTTGCCCAGAAGCTGGTTGCACCACATGTCGGCGCCGCCCAGCATGATGCCCAGCGGCATTCCGTACTTGGCCCAGAGCGGCTTGACGTTGCGCACCGGCTTGAGATCCTGGCCGATCGCCGAGGTGCGCCAGCCTTCCTCATAGGCAAGGGGTTCGCTGCGCGGCTTGCCGCTGGCCAGTTCGGCCACCACCGCATCGGCGGCCTGAATCCCCGAGAGGATCGCGTTGTGCGAGCCCTTGATGCGCGGCACGTTGACGAAACCGGCCGAGCAGCCGAGCAGCGCGCCACCCGGGAAGGTGAGCCGGGGCACCGACTGCCACCCGCCTTCGGTCAGTGCGCGCGCGCCATAGGCGATGCGCTTGCCGCCCGCGAAGGTGTCGCGGATCGCCGGGTGCGTCTTGAAACGCTGGAATTCCTCGAACGGCGAGAGCGTCGGGTTGGAATAGTTGAGGTGGACGACAAAGCCGACCGCAACCAGATTCTCGTCGAAGTGATAGAGGAACGAACCGCCCCCGGTGCTCCGGTCGAGCGGCCAGCCGAAGCTGTGCTGGACGAGGCCTTCCTGAAAACGGGCCGGGTCGATCTGCCACAGTTCCTTGATGCCGATGCCGAACTTCTGGAAGTCGGATCCTTCATCAAGGTCGAAGTGGGCAATGGCCTGCTTGCTGAGCGAGCCGCGCGCGCCTTCGGCAAGAAGTGTATAGGTTGCGCGCAGTTCCATGCCGCGCACGAAATCGGCGCGCGGAACGCCGTTCCGGTCGATACCCATGTCGCCCGTGGCCACGCCCACGACCTTGCCGTCTTCAAGCAGCAATTCCGAAGCGGCAAATCCGGGGAAGATTTCGACGCCGAGCTCTTCGGCGCGGGCCGCCAGGAAGCGGGTGACATTGCCCAGCGAGCCGATGAAATTGCCATGGTTGTCGAGCAATTTCGGCATCATCGCGGCAGGAAGGCCATGGGATCCGGTCTGGGTGAGATAGAGGAACCGGTCTTCCTTTACGCGGGTGTGCAAAGGACAGTCCGGGTGGTTGCGCCAGTCGGGCAGCAGGCTGTCGAGACCGATCGGATCGACCACCACGCCCGAGAGGATATGGGCGCCGACTTCCGAGCCCTTTTCCACGACCACGACCGAAACGTCGCGATTGTCACGGGCAGCGGCCTGGCGGATGCGGATCGCGGCGGCCAGCCCGGCAGGGCCTGCACCCACGATCACGACATCGAATTCCATCGTTTCGCGTTGAGGAAGTGACTCGCTCATTTGTTCTTACCTGTTTGTGGCGAGGAATGGTGAGTTGTGGCGAGGAATTGGGGGGTGACAGGCCCTCCGAAGGGCTGGGTTGCAATGAAATCGATTGTCACCAAGGCGCGGAAGCCATCCAGGTTCCGACGTCGGGAGGCGGCCATTCCGTGGCGCCGCCAATTTCCGTCATCCTGGTAATAAGATGATGGTTTCATTGTATTATTCTCTTTAGTTCGGTAAGGGGCTGACTAGGCCTCCCTCCGTTCTCCACGGGGCGTCGCTAGTCCTTTGCCTTGGGGCAGGCAATTGCCTTGACATTACAAGACTTATACATATTCCGAACAAATGGCTCCCCTAGTCGAAGCGCTCCAGTGGTTCATTCGCGTGGCCGAATGTGGTTCCTTTTCCGCCGTCGCGCGCGAGGCGATGACCAGTCAGGTCATGGTCGGGCGAAGGATCAGCATGCTGGAGGCCCATTTCCATGTCGTGCTGCTGCGCCGCTCGACCCGAGGCCTTGCCCTGACCGAGGATGGCGTTGCCTTCCTCAGCCATGCCCGCCGCATCGTGCGCGAGTTCGAGGCGATGGAGGCCGATCTTCATAGCAGCGAACGCGGCTATGCCGGGCATGTGCGGGTTGGCACGACCAACACTTTCGGCTGCCATCTGGCCCGCAAGCTGCCCGAATTCCATCTCCACCATCCGGGCATCACCGTCGAGATGCTGCTGGGCGATGGCTTCGTCCATCTGGTCGAGGACGGGCTGGACCTTGCGATGCGCACGGGGCAGGTGAACGAGACCACGGTGGTGGCCAAGCATCTGGGTGACGTGCCGCGCTACATGGTTGCTTCCCCGTCCTATCTCGAACGGTGCGGTACACCGCAATCTGTCGAAGACCTTCAGTTCCACGATTGTGCGCTGTTCAGCTATGGCACCACGCGGCAGGTCTGGACGATCAATGGCGAGCCGGTGCGGGTTTCGGGCTCCTCGCGCACCAACAGCACTCTGGCCTTGCAAGAAGCCGTCCGCAATGGCGGGGGGATCAGCCTGTTCGCCTATTTCCAGGTCGAGGACGACATCCGAACAGGCCGTCTGGTGCGCGTCCTGCCCGAGGCCGAGGTCGAGCCGGTGCCTTTCTACGTGACCTACCCGGCCCGCCAGACCCTGCCCGCCCGCACGCGCATGGTGATGAACTGGATCATCAGCGAGGCCGAATCGCTGATCGGCAAGGCCCGCCGCTGATCCTTCCAAGGCTTGCGCGAGCGGGCTTTACAGATGGGCTCTGGCGCGGCCTACGCTGTCCCTGACGTTCTGCCAGGCCGGCCTGTCCGATGCGAAGCGCTGGCGGACATAAGTCACGATGTCGGCGACCTGCTCGTCCGACAGGGCCGGGGCGCACCAGGCCGCTCTGCGTCTACCCCGCGCAAGTCACCTACACGGGGACAGGCAACATCGAGAAGGCTTCCAGCTTTACCTGCCGATAGAGCGTGTTTCCGGGGCGCGCGCCCGTCCGGTCCGGTTCGTCAGGTTCGGCGGGCGCGCAGTCTGGTCGATGTGCTGTTGGCGGCGATGGGGATCGTGAACCGGCCTGGCGCATGCTTGTCCGGCGCGTGTCTGGTTGCCGTGCCGTCGGGTGTCGACAGGTTCCAGGGGCTCGCCGTGCCCGATGCCAGCGACAGGCGCAGGGTGCGGGCAGGGCCGGGGGGATGGTCGATGACAGCCTCCCATGTGTCGAGGCCGGGGCCCAGAACGAGCGGCGCCTCACCCGACAGGCGGCCCCCGTCGTGGATTTCCAGATCCATCCGCGCGCCTTCAAGCCGCGCATGGAAACGCCTGCGCACGCCGTCGCGGGGATGGACATGCAGGCGCTCGCCCACCACTTCCAGCTCTCCGCCCAGCGCGATCCGCCCGAAGATGTCGTCATCGACCAGCGTCGTGCGCGCCGCGCGCAGGCCGCCACAAAAGCCGAGGTCGATCTCGCACGAATAGTACCACGCGCCATGGTGATGGGGCTGGTCCAGCCAGGTCTTGCCAAGGGCCGCCGGTTCGAAGCCCCCCGCCGCGCCGCCATCGTTGGCCGGGCCCGGATACCAGTATCCATGGCCGCTTTCGGGCGTGCCGCTGTTCAGGAGGGCCCAGCTGCTCAGGGCCGAGGCATGGCCGAGGCGGAGCAGGGCGCGCGGGTCGGCCACGTCGTGGAGCGCATGGTCGAGGATCGCCCAGCCGCCCATCTGGGCCATGTAGCTGAGGGTATAGGCGTCCCCTGCCTGCGCGCGATAGTCGGAGCCCAGATAGTAATAGGCGGGCTGGAGCCAGCCCCGGCAGAACAGGTTTGAGGCCATCTGGCGCCGGTTGAAGGCCTGCGCCTGTGCGGCAGGGAAGCGTCCGGGCCGGTCGAGGGCATAGCGGGCAAAGGCCTGGGTGGATTCAAAACCGGTGGAATCGAACGCATATTCCGAGGCGTAGAGATCCTCCACCGCGCTCACGAAGTGATGGACCTTGTGGTCCCAGAACGCGGCAAGGCTGTCGGCCCGCTCGTCCTGTCCCTCGTCACGCAAGGCGTCGATCACATCGGGAATGACCAGTTCGTTGTAGAAGCCGGTCGTGTTGGCATCCCAGTCCGCGATGGCCTTGGGGATGACGAACATGGCCATCGCCGTGCCATGGGCGCGTTCCAGATAGGTCGCGGCGGACAGGCGGGTGCGGATGCCGGGATGGTCGCGGGCAATCCGGTACATGGCCAGATACATCAGCGTGATGTGCGGATAGTCGTAGACCCGCCAGTAATGCTTCTGTCCGCGCGGGCCGGGGTCGGCGCTCGTGCGGTTGTGGTGCCAGTCGGGGATGCCATAGATCGCGTAAGCGTCGCTTTCCCGCGTCGAGCGCTGGAGGCCACCCCAGACGAAATGCTCGATATAGTCGTCGAGCGCGCCGACTTCGGACTGGACCGGATATTCGGCATTCTTGGCGGCCAAAAAGGCCGGCTTCGACAGGCCCGGATCGTCGCAGGTGACCTCGTAGATCCGCCAGCCGGTGATGCGATCATAGGCCTCGGGGCCGAGCAGGGTCTGGCTTTCCATGTTCCATTCGGCCAGCAGCCCGTCATACCATTTCGACGGGTCGCGATACCGGTGCGCGGCGATGAAGGCGCCCCGCTTGGCGATCATCGTCTCGACCGCCTCGGTCACGAAGAATTCGAGCGTGGTGAGGCCGCCGTCCTCCTGCTCAACGGTAATCTGGTTTTCGCCCAGCCGGTCGAAGCGCAGGGCGTGGATCTGCCGCCCGGCCCGCGCCGTGGCGCCTGCGATCCGGGTCTGCGCAGGATGCTCGGCGCGCAGGGCCTTGACGGGAATGCGCGAGGCAAACGCGATCTTCACCTCGCTGCCCACCGGAACGGTCATCCCCGGCACGACTTCGACATCGAGCAGGCCATGGTCGGCCAGCGTGTGGCGCATGGCCTGATCGCCCTCGACGAACAGGAAGCGCACGCCCATCTCGCGGCTTTCGCCCGCAGGGATGGTCAGGCTGCTGGCGGGCAGGCGCCAGCGCGATCCGGCAGCCCTGACCGCCTCCACCTGCCGCGCGGCATGGAAATAGACCCGGTAGAGGTCAGGGCTGTCTTCCGGGCAGTCCCAGTATTCGAGGCTGGTGCCCGCCTCGGGCAGCATGGTCAGCCATGGCCCGCGCAAGTCCTTGCGCTTCCAGAACAGGTGCGAGGATTTGCCCGCAATGAAACTGTGCTTGAGCAGGCCATCGGGGTCTTGCCCGGCAGCATGGATCATGTTGACTGGCAAGGGCAGGGCTACGTCGCCAAATTCGACCCTATGGCCGGTTTCGTTGCTGATCCGGACCAGCAGCTTCATGGCCGGGCCCTCGGCCAGAATGCGGCAGGTCACCGTCAGTCCCGGCGCGATGACATAGCGCACGGCGATGCCCTGACCGGGCAGTTCCCCGATCACGCCATCGAGGTCTGCCGTGTCGAACGGAACCCACGCACTTTCCGCCCCGCTGCGCCATGCACCCGCAAGATTACCCAGACGCCCGCCCGCATGGAGCAGATCGCCCGGCGCCCGGTGAGCAGCATCGTCACTGGCATCGCGCAGGCTGGTGATCCGCCCATTGTCGAGCCCCACCACGAAAGCCGAACCGGGCAAGGCCAGTGTCCGGGTCACCTTGCGCGTCCCCGTCACCGCGCCCCCGGCCGCGCCATGCACAAGGCCAGCACCGCCAGACTGCTGCCAAGCATCCCGCGCCGGTCAACGCCAGCCAGACCAGCCGGGGGCATGGTCCGAAAGCGGATGCCCTTGTTCATGATGTCCCCTTTTTTGCCCTGATTGCCCATTTCATATTTAGTATACGATATTCCGCAATCAAAAAAGGGGCGCCATCGCCGAGAGCAGCGTGAGCGGCTCTGTCCCGCGCGAGGGGCGGTGGCGGACGGTAGCGGCGATGCTGCCACCATGATGGATACCCTCGGCGGTGAGGAACAGGGCCAGATGCATGGGGGGAGCCATCCTCTTTCAGAGCCCGACCCAAAAGTCGGGCGGCGGAGGTTTGGCGAGGGATTTTGGGTCACCACAAGGAGGCTGAGAGCCCAGCGATGCTGGAAGCATCGTGGCGAACAGCCGACGCCGTGGTGGCACAAAAGACCCGCCAAACCGACCCGAAGGACTTTTGGGTCGGGCTCTCAGATCTTCACCGAAACGCGGCCATAGTAGAAGCCGCCCGACAGCCCGAACGGCGCGAAATTGCCATAGGCGCCCGAACCGTCGTAGCCGATGGCCCCGTTCTTCTGCGGATAGACGTCGAACAGGTTGTTGGCCCCCGCCGACAGGGTGATCCGCTTCGTCAGGTCGTAGCCCAGTTCGAGGTCGGTCACCCATTTGGCACCGAATGTGCGGTCGCCCGAGGGGACGTTGCTGGACTCGGTATAGGAGCCATAGCGGGTGAGGCGCAGCAGGGCATGGGCGGGGCCGCGCGACCAGTCGCTGCTGAGCACGATCTTGTCGTGGGGGAGGGCCACGACGAGGTCGCGCTGGGCCTGTCGCCCGAACAGGGTGACGTTGAGCGAAGCCAGTTGCGCGGGGTTGGCGGCCACGCGCAGGATGGCGGTCTTGTTGTAGCTGTAGGCCGCGCTCAGGCGAAAGGTGCCCAGCGTGCCCGTGCGCAAGGTATAGTCGGCCACGGCATCGATGCCGCGCGTGCGGGTGTCGATGGCATTGGTGAAGAACTGCGCGCTGTCGACGCCGGTAACCCCGTTGGCGAGCAGGATGGCGCGGATCGCGCTGCCCCCGTTCGATGAAGTGCCGAGGAATTCGGTTTTCACGATGCGGTCGTCGACCCGGATCTGATAGACATCGACCGTGAGGTTGAGCGCGCCGTGCTGGTAGGTGAAACCGGCGGTGTAGCTGAGCGATTTTTCCGGCTTGAGCGCGCGTGCGCCCAGCGCGAGGGCCGCCGCGCTGTCGACGGGCAGGAATTTCGAGACGGTGACGGTCGGCGTGCTGCCGATGATCGTCGAGGTGTTCTGGGTGGTCGAGAAGCCGGTCTGGGCCAGCGAAGGCGCGCGAAAGCCCGAATTGACCCCGCCGCGCAGGGCAAAGCCGCTGCCCAGGTCATAGCGGGTCGAGACCTTGCCGCTCAGCGTGTTGCCCGCGCTGTCGTCATAGTGCTCGAAGCGCCCGGCCAGCCCCACATACCAGCGGGAGGTGACGTTGGTCGAGATGTCGGCATAGGCGGCAAAGTTGTTGCGGCTGAGCGCGGCGGCGTCGGCCGGCGAGGTGCCGGTGAACGAGACCAGCCCCGGCGAAGGATAGAGCCCGCCATAGAGCTGGCCAAAGGGCGTGCCATCAGACGGGATCTGGTAGCCGCCGTTGCGGTAGCTGTCGGGCTCGCCGGCCTTGCTCTGGAATTTTTCCCAGCGATGCTCGAAGCCGACGGCCACCGTCAGCGGCTTGGCCAGGCCGATGTCATAGTCGTGGGTGAGGTCGAGGTTGTTGACCCACAGGCTCTGGATCTGCCTGCCCATGTAAAAGCTGGTGGGGCTGGTCGGTCCGATCGAGGGATTGAGCGTGTTTTCCGCCCCCAGCCAGACCGAATCGCGCCCGAACGAACTGCTCGCGTCCCAGTCCCACCCGGCCAGTTGCCCGCGTGCCCCCAGCGCGATCTGGAAATCGCGTTCGCTGATGCGCCGGTAGGCCTGGAACCCGGTGGGATAGAGCTCGGACAGGACCGAGGAGCCCAGCACATTGGCCTGTCCGCCATAGCCGGTGGGCGAGGGGATATAGGCGCCGCGCGCGTCCTTGATGTCGCGATAGCTGAAAGTCGAGAAGCTGTAGAGCGTGACCGCCCCGACCGGCAGTTCGGCGTCATACGAGCTGTTGACGATCACGTCGCGGTTGGAGCGGCCATAGCCGCCCGCGTAGACATGGTCGACCGTGCTCTCGCGCGGGTCGGGCTGGCCGTTCACGCGCGGGAGGATATAGGGCACCGGTTCGGCCGAGCTGTTCGCGCGGTCGTGGAACTTGGCCTCGGTGGCGAAATGGATGAAGCCGCCATCACCCAGCTTGAACCCGTAATCGGCGCCGAGCTGGTAGAGCCGCGCGCCCTTGGAATAGAACTGGCCGCCGGTGAACGCAATATTCCCTCCCGTGCGGCTCTTGTCGAGGATGATGTTGATCACCCCCGAGATCGCGTCCGAGCCATATTGCGCGGCGGCCCCGTCGCGCAGCACCTCGATATGGCCCACCGCGTTGGTCGGGATCAGGTCGATGTCGACCGGGGTGGAGCCGCCCGACACGCGCGAGAGGTTGTTGATCAGCGAGGTGGTGTGCCGCCGCTTGCCGTTGACGAGGACCAGCACATAGTCGCCCGAAAGCCCCCGGATCGAGATCGGCTTGACGCTGGCCGAGGTGCCCCCGCCGCCCAGCGCGGGCATGGTGAGCGAAGGCACGAGGTTGCCCAGGATCTCCTTGAGGCCGGTGCGCCCGGTCTGCTGGAGCGACTTGGCATCGATCACGTCGATCGGCACCGGGCTGTCGGCCAGGGTACGGCCCTGCTGGCTGCGCGTGCCGGTCACGACGATGGCAGGGCCCTGCTCTGCCGGGCCCTGTTCGGCAGGCGCGGCCTCCACATCGGGGGAAGTGGGTATGTTGGCCGGGGCGGCGGGCGTCTCGGCCAGGGCGGGCATGGCGAAACTGGCCGCGCCCGAGAGAAGAAATGCGAAACGGTTCATGGCTTGCCCCCTGCAAAGCGGACGCACGGCCCCTCGCGCCCCGGAAAACGGGGCGGGTCCGGCGTCGTCAAAAATGGCGGAAATACGGGTGAGGAAAGGTGGGGCGGTCAGGCCGCCCCCGAACGGTCAGTCTGTGATCCGTCAGGGCGCCTTCGAGGCCGCCCCGGCGAGCAGCGGGTGATAGGCCTGTTCGAGCGGCCTGTTCCCGCGCAGCGCCCCGGCGGAACGGAAATGGGCGACTACATCCTTTTGCCCGGCCTGCAACGTGGCATCGATGGGCACACGCACCATGGCCTGATGCTCGATGAAATAGAGGGCGATGGGTTCTGGCAGCCCGGTCTCGCGGGACAGAACTTTCGCGTAGTCCCGAGGGTGGGTCTTGGCCCACAGATAGGCATCGGCCTCGCGGCGCAGGAAATCGGCCAGAAGCGCGGGCTTGTCCTGCACGGCCCGGTCGCTGGCGATGTCGAAGGCATAGCTGTCGAAATAGTCCGCGCCATCGGCCAGGATACGGGCTCCGGTGGCCAGCGCAGTCGGCACATAGGGTTGCCAGGTCGACCAGGCATCGACCGCGCCGCTGTCGAAGGCGGCCTTGGCGTCGGAGGGCGAGAGAAAGACGATCTTCACGTCATCGGGCTTGAGCCCGTTGGCTTCCAGCACGCGCAGCAGGGTGTAGTGCCCGATGGAGCCTTGCCCGGTGGCGATGCGCTTGCCCCGCAGATCGGCGGCACGGCGCAGCGGCGAGCCTCGCGGCACGAGCACGGCCAGCGATCCGTGTGGGCGCGGACGGGCCGAGAGCGCCGCCACGGCCTTGATCGGCTGTCCGTTCTGATAGGCGAACTGGAACGGCGCATCGCTCGCCATGCCCAGATCGACCGCCCCGGCGCCAATGGCTTCAAGCAGGTTCTGCGCAGCCGGGAACTCCGACCACTCGACACGATAGGGCGCCCCGTCGAGCGCGCCCGAAGCCAGCATCAGGGCCTTGGTCCCCCCGCGCTGGCTGCCGACCGCGAGCACCGGGCGCGACGATCCGCCGCGTGCGGCCAGCGCCCAGATGCCGAGGGCGGCCACCAGTACAACGGCAAGTCCGATCAGCCAGACCGACAGGCCGGAATGCCCGCGTCGGTCTCCAGATACGATGCTCATTGCGCTGCGCGGTCTGCCCGGCCCCGGATGCCGGAGGGCGGAACGGCGGGCGTACCCGTGACCGGGCCAGTGACTGGGCCAGTGGCTGTAGTGGACATGATCGCTTCCCCGATTGGTCTCGTTGGCCGAAAAAGACCGAAAAGAGCCGCAGGGAACAAGGTTGAATTCCAAATGTGCCGATTGAATATGGTGATAGGTCGGCTGGTCTTCGGGTCGGGAGGGTAGGGGTTACAGGGTGTCTTGTGCCTGTTCCGGGCAAAGGCTCGCCACGCGGTGCTGGTTGTCCCAGCGGGGCTTGTAGATTGCCAGCCCGGCCTTGAGTTGGCCGCACGACAGATCGCCCGCCGAGCCGCTCACCGTAGCCAGCGTGCGGCCATAGCGGTCGGTGCCCATGCGGTGAATGGTGAGGTTGCCATCGAGCGCGGCTGCCAGATGGCGCTGCGAGGCGAAGGGATCGCCCGGCGCGCAGACGCGGCTGCCATGGCAGTGACCGGGCATTTCGGGGGCGTCGATCCCCAGCAGGCGGATGCGCTCGCTGCCACACCGCAAGGTGTCCCCATCGACCGCGCGGCAGGCGCCCAACTTCGTGCCACCCAGTTCCGCTTTGTCCGCTCCGGGAGCAGGCAGCTCCGGCGCAGAGCGCTCGGGCGCGATTTGCCGGTGCAGGAAAGACAGCAGATCGGGCCGCAGAAGCGCGCTTCCGCCTCCCAGTGCCACGATCGCCGCGAGCACCAGAAGCGAGGGATTGCGCGTCGTTTTCTTCATGTCGGTCCTGTCGTCAGAGCGCCGGTCCATTACCGCCCGCCTGCTTTGCGCAGCCCATTTTCAGGTTTTATCAGAAAGATAAACCCGTGTTTGGCCATTCCGCGGGCCAGGGCTCCGGGTTTCTGTGGAGATTTCGGCAAGAGGGGCAGATGCGAATTTTCCCGGCCTCGGCTGCCACAACCGCACCGCACCATGCCGGTTTTGCGGCATAGCCTTGAATTCACTGATTCAAATGGTGGGGCCATCCGGCTGCCTCGAGGACCGGGCACGAGGCGCGCGACGCTAAGGTTGCCGGATTGCGGTAGGCGAATGTCGGTTGTGGTCAGAAATGCGTGGTCGAAGCGGCCACGCGGCAGATGGAAAACTTTATCTACGCAACGGGTTGCTTGCACTCTGGTGGCTCGGATGCTGTCGATAGCATCGTACGCTTCATCAGCGGGTGGGCACGGCGATAATTCCCCATGGCCCGCCCGGCGAGGCGATCTTGCCGACCACGCGCATCGTGCGCAAGTCGACCACGGTGATATCCTCGCCCGGCCCATTGGCGGTGTAGCCCGTGGTGCCGTCGGGCGAGAGGGCCAGGCCCCAGGGCCTTTCGCCCACGCTGGCCGCTGCCAGAACCGGAGCCTGTGCGCGCGCGTCGGTGGTGTCGATCTTGAGCATCTTGCCCCCGCGTCCGGTGGTCACATAGACCGTGCCGTCCGCTACGGGGCCGGCCTTGACACTCATCGGGCGCTCCTCGGGGGCGAGGTGGATCGTGCGCAGGACGCGCGGGGTCTTGCCCGTGCTCAGGATCGTGAGCGAGGCGTCGAATTCGCCCCCGACCACGGCCCGGCCATCAGGCAGGAACGCGCTGCTGCGCGGTTGCTGGCCGACGGGAAGCGTGGCTGCAATCGTTTGCGCGCCCGACGCGGAAAAATGGACCAGGCTTACCGCATTGTCCTCTTCCGAGGTCGCCAGCAGGCTGCGGCCATCGGGCGCGAGGTTCACCCCTTCGGGCTGGCGCCCCACCGCGAGGCGGGAGAGCACGCGCCCTTGCGTGTCGAGGGTCAGCAGTTCCCCGGCGTCCTCGCTCGACACAAAAAGGCGCGCGCCGTCCGGGCTGATCGCGATCTGCTCGGGGTCGGACACCCCGCGCAGCGTGCGCACGACCTTGCGCGTCGCCAGATCGACCACGGCAATGCCATCGGCGGCCTTGTCGGGCGGGGGCAGGGTGCTCTCGTCCACCCCCGGCCCGCCGATGGGCGAGCCGCTGACCGCGACATAGAGCGTGCGATGGTCGGGGCTGGCCACCAGCCCGCGCGGGCGCTTGCCGATGGCGATGCGCCCGATCTCGACCTGTCGCGCGGGATCGAGAATGCTGACCTCGCCCGCCAGTTCGTTGGTGGCATAGACCAGATAGCCCGCATCGCTGGCCAGCACGCCCGCAGCATTGCGCGCGGCGGCCAGCAGCACGCCAAGGCGCCGGGTGATCGCGCCGGGAATGCTGCACATCGTGGGCAGCAGGCGCTGGCGGTCCTCGAAGATCGTGGTGTCCCAGCGGATCTGCTCTTGCAAGTCGGCGTTTTGCTGCGCGGTATCGGTCTGGCGATAGCCCGCCTCGATCCGCGCGGCGAGCTGGGCCTGCCGGACATTGAACCGGCCGATCCCCCCGGTCACGAGGCGCAGTTCGGCCCCTTGCGTGTCGATCAAGGCCGAGCCGAGCAGGGCCATGGCCTCGGCAGGCGCACTTTGTCGTGCGGCAAAGGCGGTGAGGCGGGTGACGGCTTCGCCCTCGGGCATGGCGCGCCGGGCGATGGCGGTGGCGAGGTTCACGATGGCCGGATCCCCGCGCCAGTCGGCCCGATAGCGCGCGCCGCTCCACAGCCACGAGGCATCGGGCACCGCCGGGGCCGGGGTGCCGCAGGGCCATCCCGTTTCCGCTCTCGCTTCGGGCGCGGCTGCAAGCATCGCCAGCAGCAGGGCCGCGCAGGCCCCCTTCATTTCAGGGTGGCCAGATAGGCGATCAGGTTGGCGCGGTCGGTGGGCGAGGGCAGGCCGCCGAAGATCATCCGCACCCCCGGCACTTTCTGGCGCGGATTGGCCAGATAGGCATCGAGTTCGGCGGGCGTCCATGTCAGGCCGCTGTCTTTGAGCGCGGGGGAATAGGCAAAGCCGGGCTCAACCCCGGCCTTGCGCCCCACCACGCCATGGAGGCTGGGGCCCATGCGGTTTTCGCCGGGCTTGACCGAATGACAGGCTGCACAGCGCGCAAACAGGCTCTTGCCCGCCACCGGATCGCCCTGGGCCATCGCCGGGGCAGGGATTTCGAGCATGGCGAGCGCGGCCAGCGCGATCAGCAAGGGGGCTGCAAAGCCACCGAAAGTCTGGGGGGAAGGCATCGATCTCTCCTCGTTTTTATGTTTTTCCGTTGGGATGCAGGTCAGAAGCAGCGGAAATCAGCCTCCACCTGCGCCGCGCGCAGCTTTTGCGCCATGGCCCGCAATTGCGGCACATCGGCAAAGAGCGCGGCCCGCTCCCCGCCCTGACCGCGCATGGCGATCACGGTCTGGGCCTTCACATAGTCGTCGTAGGGCAGGACCGAGGCGATCGTGTCCATGCTGCACGAACAGCGGCGCAGCGCATCCTGTGTCTGGCCATTGGCGGCCATGCATCCGATGACATAATCGGCCAGAGCCTCGGTCGGATAGCCTGTCGACGAAGGCGGCGAAGCAGGGGGGGCAGGAGCCGGGGGCGGGGTGGCGACTGCAACCGCAGCAAGGGTGGAAAGAAGCATGGCCGGGATCATGGCTGGGCCTCGCTTTCGAGGGGGAGCAGCGGGACATGGGCGTCTTGCAGAATGGCCGCGATGTCCTGCCGGTGGGTGTTGAGGAAAGTTTCAACCCGCGCGCGCCAGGCCGGTTCGCCCTTGCGCACGGCCATGGCAATGCCAAAGCCCATCTGCACGCCGTCCTGTGTCTCGCCCAGCGTCTTCATGGTCAGTTCGCCGGGATGGAGCCCGACCTGATAGGCGGCGACCGGCCCCCACATGACGGCCACGTCGATGCGGTTGTCGAGCAGGTCCTGCACCATGAGCCGCCCGATCGAACTGATCCGGCTGTCGACGACGAGGTCATAGGCGCGCAGCATGTCGGCCAGGCCGCGCCTGACCAGCACGTCGCCGGGCGGGGTGCGTGCCTGTGCGCCGATCCGCTTGCCTGCCAGCGCCGGATCGTCGAGCCCGCCGAGCGCGAGATGGTCGGCACGGCGGGTGACGAGCGCAAACGTCGAGCGGTAATAGGGCACGGTCGGCTGGGCCATGTCCATTTCGGCAGGCGCGCCGATCACGAGGTCGCACGCCCGCGCATTGAGCGTGCGGCGGTAGAACCCCATCGTGTTGGGAAACCAGGTGTAGCGCACCGGAACCCCCAGATCGCGGGCAAACAGCGCGGCGATGCGGTTTTCAAACCCTGCCCTGTCATGATCGGAAAAGGGCAGCGCCGCCGGATCGGCACAGACGCGCAAGGCGGCATGGTCGACGATCTCGACCACTTGCGCGTGGGCCTGTGGCGAAGCTGCCAGCCCGCCGAGCCCCGCACCCAGCCCCACCGCCGCCGCCGCTGCTGTCCTCAGACGCCCATGCACGAGGCTTCGGCCTCCGCCACGTCCTTGGGCTTGGTCGGCGTCACCGCCGGGCGGCCCCGGTCCATCGTCCCGTCCGATCGGGCCTTGAGATAGGTATAGATGTCCTCGATGTAGCACATCACGTTGGGATCGAGCCCGAAGGCGGGCATCGTGAGGTTGCTGTCCTTCTTGCCGTTGACCACGGTGTTGAGGAACTGGTCGTGGTCGAGCGTCTTGAGCGAGTTGACGAGGTTGGGGGCGAACGTACCGCCAAGGCCGTCGGGGCCGTGGCAGGTTGCGCAATTGCCATGATAGCGCTTCCACCCGCTGAAGGCTGCCCATGAAACGGGGGCGGCGGCAGAGGCGGAAGGGGCGGGCGCAGGCTCCTGCTGGGCACTGGCCGCACTCGTCGCGAAAAGCAGGGCAGCGGCGGCCAGAGCCGCACCGCGCCCGTTGAACTGGATCATCTCGATCTCCCGATCGTCGTGTTTTTATTGGGGGGGAAAGGGCCGGGGGAGGAAGCGCCGGGCGCTTCCGTCCCCCGGCAGGTACGCGCGCGCGGGTTCTTTTAGGGAACCTCGAACACGGTGAGCGTCCCGCCCAGATTGGTATATTGCGACAGGCTGCGATAGGCGCCGACCGCACCCAGCCCCTCGTTGGCCCCGGTCAGCCCGGCGGCCATGCCGATGGCGGCCCATCCGCCAACACCCGAGAGCACCGCGACATATTGCTTGCCGCCATGGCTGTAGGTGCTGACATTGCCGATGATGCCCGAGGGGGTCTTGAACTTGTAGAGTTCGGTCCCCGTCTTGGCGTCAACCGCCTTGAAGTAGCCGTCCATCGTTCCGTAGAAGACAACGCCGCCCGCCGTCGCGAGGGGGCCGCTCCAGACCGAGAAGGGTTCTTTCACCTCCCACGCGGCCTTTTGCGCGATGGGGTCCCAGGCCACGAAGCGCCCGAGGTTGCTTTCCCCCTTGGGCGGATACATCGAAAGCGTCGCCCCGACATAGGGCGAGCCGGCGACATAGGCGACCTTGGTCGGCTCGTAGTCCATGCAGACATGGTTGCCCGGAATGTAGAACAGGCCGGTCTGCGGGCTGTAGGACACCGGCTGCTGGTCCTTCGAGCCGAGGGCGGCGGGGCAGATGTTCCTGGTGGTCACGTCCTCGCCGGTCTTCTCGGTCGAATAGGCCGCCACGCGCACCGGCTCGCCGGTCTTGAGGTCGATGGAGGAAGCCCAGTTGACCGCCGGATCATACTTTTCCGCGCCCAGCAAAGCCCCGCTCACGCGGTCGAGCACATAGGCAAAGCCGTTGCGGTCGAAGTGGACGAGCAGCTTGCGCATCTTGCCCTGCCATTCGCGGTCGACCAGCACCATCTCGTTGACGCCGTCATAGTCCCACTCGTCGTGGGGGGTCATCTGGTAGACCCATTTTGCCATGCCGGTCTTGAGGTCGCGGGCCCAGATCGTCATCGACCAGCGGTTGTTGCCGGGGCGCTGGACAGGGTTCCAGGTGCCCGGATTGCCCGATCCGTAATAGATCGTCTGGGTGTCGGGATCATAGCTGGTCCAGCCCCAGGTGGTGCCGCCCCCGCGCTTCCACTGGTCGCCCTTCCAGCCGACGATGCCCGAATCCTTGCCCACGGGCTTGCCCAGAACGGTCGTCTTCTGGCCGTCCATCAGCGTGTCGCTGTCGGGCCCTTGCGAATAGGCGCGCCAAGCCAGCTTGCCGCTGGCCATGTCATAGGCGGCCAGATTGCCGCGTACGCCGAATTCGCCGCCGCTGTTGCCGATGATCACATAGTTGCCAGCAATCGCCGGGGCGCCGGTGCCGGTCTCGCCGGTGGCCGGATCGCCATCCTTGGCCTGCCAGACGACCTTGCCGGTCTTCGCGTCGAGGGCGACGAGCGTGGTATCGGCCTGATGGAGGAAGATCTTGCCAGCGCCATAGGCCACCCCGCGGTTGACCGTGTCGCAGCACATCACGCCGATCACGTTGCTGTCCTGCCGGGGTTCATAGCTCCACAGGATGGTGCCGTTGTGGTTCAGGTCGAGCGCGAAGACCTTGTTGGGGAAGGGCGTGTGGACATACATGATGTCGCCCACGACCAGCGGCCCGCCTTCGTGGCCGCGCAGCACGCCGGTGGAGAATGTCCAGGCCACGCGCAAGTTGGGAGCATTGGTGGTGTTGATCTGGGAAAGCGTACTGTAACGAGTACTGCTGTAATTCCCTAGCGGCATTACCCAGTGGTCCGGGTTTTTCTGCAAGGTGAGAAGTTCGTCATTTGCGTATGATGTCGAGTTGACACACGCAAAGATCATCGATGCGGCGCACAAAGTGCCCAGCTTCCGCAGGTTTCGCAATGTTCCTCTCCGTTATTATATTTGATGTTATTGTTTTTAACGTTCCGAGTCCTTGCTTGCATAAGCCTACTCTCAACGCCGCACAATGCCCTCACGCGGAACAGTCCGTTCCACACCGGACGCGTGCGCGATGGTCGTGAAGCCCCTTTTCGGGGAGCCGGGCATGGCAGAAGACGTGGTTCCGGGGCGGGCCGGCGGGGGCCTATCCGGCCAGGAGTCCGGGCAATTTGGTCTTCAGCAGGCGGACGAACTGGGTCACCTTGGGGCTGAGGTGGCGACGGCTGGGATAGACCGCCCAGATCGGTTCGACCGGGGCCGTATGGTCTTCCAAAACGGAAACGAGGCGGCCCGTTCGCAGCGCATCAAGAACATAGAAATCAGGGAGTTGGCAAAGGCCCATGCCATCAAGCGCGGCGGCCAGAACGACCTGTCCACTGTTGCAGCGCCAGCGTCCGGCAGGCTTGTAGATCACTTCGTGGGCGGTGTTTTCGGGGGTGTTCCCGGAGAAATGCCAGAGGGGAGAGGTGCCCACCAGCAGGTCGTGCCGGTCGAGCGCTTCGAGCGTTTCGGGTGTGCCTGCGCGGGCCAGATAGGCAGGCGCGGCGCACGTGTAGAGCCGTCTTTCCGCGATGCGCGTGGCGATTAGCGAGGACGTGGGCAAATGGCCTGTTCGCACCGCCAGATCATAGCCTTCGCCGACCAGATCGACGACCCGGTTGGTCAGGTCCAGATGGATGCGAACCTTGGGGAAACGGCGCCCGAACGTGCGCGCGAGAGGGGCGATAAAGCGCTCTCCAAGGGCTGTCGAACAGGTAATCGCGAATTCGCCCTGGGGGTCTCCCTGCTCGCTGACGATGTCGATGGCTTCATCTCTGTTCGAGACAAGTTTTTGGCATTGTTCGAAAAACAACTCGCCAGCGGCAGTCAGCCGAACCGTGCGGGTGGTGCGGTTGAACAGGCGCACCTGCAAGCGGTCTTCCAGCGCGGCGATGGTCCGGCTCATGTGGGTGCGCGAGAGGTGCAGCGTGTTGGCCGCCGCAACAAACGAGCCCGACGCGGCAACGGCCACGAATTCGTCAATCCCATCCCAGCTGTTCATCGATTGCACCGCAGTTGAAACAATCAATTTCTTTCCTGTAGATTATACCACTGCGTCTTCATTGCCAGCCCAAAAGCGCGAAGCGGCCATTTTCGATCAGACACCCGGATGCGGGGGCATGTCGGGGATTGTCGCCCCATATGGTGCAATCAGTTGCGCTTTGACGCGATTAACACAAATCCCGTGCGGTGTTAGCCCTCGGTCTTCTGCAAAGCCTGCAAGGAGCAGGCCCGGCCAGAAAAGACGGCCAGAAATAATGGGCCGACAAGAGGAGAGGCAAGAAATGGCGGTAATTTCCGGCGACGGTATTTTCTCGCATGTCTTTATCGGCGCAAACGACGTGGCCGCTTCGGCGCGCTTCTACGATGCGGCACTGGGGGCGCTGGGGATCGGCAACCTGGGCCCGTTCGGCAATGGCTGGATCCTCTATGGCCGGGAAAAGCCGGCCTTCATCATCGCCCGTCCCGGCAATGGCGAACCGGCATCGAGCAATGGCATGACCATCGGCTTTGCTGCGGCCAGCCCGGAACAGGTCGATGCGTTCCATGCCGCGGGCCTTGCCGCCGGTGGCACCGATGAAGGCGCGCCCGGACCGCGCAGCCATCTTCCCGGCGCCTATGCCGCCTATCTGCGCGATCCGGCGGGCAACAAGGTGTGCACCTACACGTTCGTTTGATCGGGCGTCTGATTGCAACTGCGGGGCTCGGGATTTCATGAGCGCGAAAATGCCAGCCTGTTCAATGGCGCGCGTTCAATTGCGGTAGACCTTTTCCGTGCCCGCCATTACGGCCGTGACATGGAGAGGAAACCGGGATTGCGTTCATGAGCCTTGGCCTCGCGGCGTTGCTTTCGCTCTGTCTGATCGCAGTGCTGTTCGCCGTTGCCGCTCTGGTCGAGGCGGGCATGGCGCGCCAGATGCCTGCGCGCGCGTCCGGCAGCCGCCTGCGACACCGGGTCTATACGCTGGGCCTCGGCGTCTACTGTTCGAGCTGGACTTTCTATGGCGCGGCCGGAAGCGCGGTGCGCGAGGGGTGGAATTACCTTCCGATCTATCTGGCGCCCTGCCTGCTCCTGCTGTTCGCGCCCGGCTTTCTCCAGAAACTCGGTGATGCCGTCGACGAGGAAAAGGCGGCGACGATTTCCGACTTCATCGCCGCCCGTTTCGGGCACGATCCGGGCATGGCGCGGCTGGTCACGCTGACCGCGCTGTGCGGGATCGTGCCTTATGTGGCCTTGCAGTTGCGCTCGATCGGGATTGCCATCGCGTTGCTTTCCTCGCGCGATGTGGCCGGGCCGGTGATGATCGTGGCGGCGGTCGGGCTCGGGCTTTTCGCGATCCTGTTCGGTGCGCGGCGCTATGAAGTGGCCGGGCGTACCGAAGGCCTGATGTTCTCGATTGCGCTGGAATCGACGATCAAGCTCGTGGCGCTCGTCATCATTGCCGGGGTCAGCCTGCGGGTTCTGGCCGATGCGCCCGCGCTGCGGGTGCAGCAGAGCCTGGCCCTGCTCGGCGAGCATTTCCGCCCGGCGGCGTTCTCCATCGATTTCGGAGTGATCCTGCTGGTCTCGGCCCTCGCGGTCGTTGTCCTGCCGCGCCAGTTCTTCATGGGGCTGGCGCAGGCGCGCGATCCGCACGACCTCCATCGCGCGCGCTTTGGCCTTGCGGCCTATATCGCCACGATGGCGGCCATGATCCTGCCGATTGCGCTGGCCGGGCTTGTCGCGCTGCCGCGTGATGCCTTGCCCGATCTGTTCGTGCTGCGCATTCCCTTTGCCGGTCACATGGGCTGGCCGGTGATCGCGGCGCTGCTGGGGGGTATCAGTTCGGCGGCGGCGATGGTGATCGTGGATACGACCGCGCTGGCGATCATGGTGTCCAACGACCTGATTTTCCCGGCTGTCCTGCGCAGTGGCGGGGCCGAGGTCGACGATGGGAGCCTCGTCGGGCCGCAGGGCGGGCCAAAGGGCGGACATGTCGGACGGCAGATGATGGGGGTCCGGCGCCTCGCGATCATCGGGGTGGTCGGGGCTTCGCTGGCCTGGGCGCTGCTGTTGCCCGCGCGCAGTTCGCTTTCGTCGATCGGCCTGATCGCCTTTGCCGGGATGGCCCAGTTCAGCCCGCATTTCCTGCTGGCGGTCTATGGCAAGGGCCGCGATCCGGTGGCTGGGCGGCTCAGCCTCGCGGCGGGGTTCTGCCTGTGGCTCTGGACGCTGGCCCTCCCGCCGATCCTGCCCGCGCCATGGCTGGCCGCCTTGCAGGCCACCCCGTTCGATCCGCTCCATCTGTTGTGGATCGGCCATGCCAGTCCTTTCGTTCACGGCGTTCTCTGGTCGCTCAGCGTGAATTGCGTGGTCCTGATCGTCGCGCACACCAGGCGCGAGGGGGGGCAGCGCGAGGGACGGCGCGAGCGTTTCCAGTTCGTGCGGGGCGCGCGCCATGTTCGCAACCAGGGTGAACTGGCGCAACTGACCGGGCGTTTCATCGGGGCCGAGCGGGCCGACGAGGCTTTTCCGCCCGCGCTCCACCATGCGAAAGTCGATCGCATCGCCGCGCGCCGGGCGCAGGATCTTATTGCGGGCGTCGTGGGCCCCTCTTCGGCGCGGGCGCTGGTCGCCTCGGCGCTGGCGGGGGGGCAGATGGGGCTCGACGATGTGACCCGGCTGCTCGACGAGGGCGTGCAGTCCTTGCGTTTTTCGCGCCAGTTGCTGGCAGCCTCGTTCGAGAACCTGCCCTCAGGGATCAGCGTGGTCGATTCCGAGCTCAATCTCGTGGCGTGGAATTCGCTCTACATCGAACTGTTTGGCTATCCGCCCGGTCTGGTGCGGGTGGGGGTGCCGATTGCCGATCTGATCCGCTTCAATATCGAACGGGGCGGCTTCCCTGGACCGATGGAAGAGCAGGTGGAGCGGCGACTGGCCCGCCTGCGCGCGCGCCAGTCCTATGTTTCCGAGCGTATCCGGCGCGACGGGCGGGTGATCAAGTCGGTCGGCGGGCCGATGCCCGGCGGCGGCTACCTGACTTCGTTCACCGATGTCACGCGCGAGGCGCAGATGCGCGGCGAACTCGAACACACGCTGGAGGAACTGGAAAGCCGCGTGGCCGCGCGGACCCGCGAACTGTCCGAGGCCAATCACCGCCTGGCCGAATCCACGCGCGACAAGACCCGTTTTCTGGCGGCTGCCAGCCACGATCTCCTGCAACCGCTTCATGCCGCAAGGCTGTTCCTTGCCGCGCTCGATCGCCAGTCGACCGAGGCCATGCGCCCGCTGGTGGGCCGGGTGGAGCGTGCCATCGGCGGGGCCGAGGCCCTGCTGCGCGCGCTGCTCGACATCTCGCGGCTCGATGCCGGGGGCATCCAGCCCCATCCCGAAGTGATCGCGCTGGGGCCGTTCCTGCGCGACGTGGCCGAAGGGGTGCGTCCGTTGGCCGAGGCCAAGGGGCTGCGTCTTGTCCTTGGGCCGCTGTTCGGGGCGGTGTGTACCGATGCCGGGCTGTTGCGCTCGGTCGTGCAGAATTTCCTGACCAATGCCGTGCGCTATACCGAGCAGGGCGGGGTCATCATCGGCGTGCGCCAGCGCGGGGCCAGCCTGCGCATCGACGTGATCGATACCGGTGTCGGCATCCCGCCCGAGCAGCAGAAGGCCATTTTCACCGAATTCACGCGGCTCGGGGCGGTCGATACCGAAGGGCTGGGACTGGGTCTGGCGATGGTCGACAGGATCGCGCGGCTGCTCGACTTGCGCATCGAGCTGGCCTCGTGTCCTGGCCGGGGCAGCCGCTTTGGTGTCACGATTGCGTCGGTGTCTGTCCGGGACACGCAAATGGACGGGTGGATGCCGGCCATTGCCAGTGAACGGGCGGTGCGGGCCTTGCGCGTGCTGGTGGTCGACAACGATCCGCTGATCATCGAGGCGAGCGGGGCTTTGCTGGCCAGCAAGGGCCATGCCATGCTGGCGGCACGCACCATCGCGGAAGCCGTGGCCAGCGCCCCCGAGGCCGATGCCGCCCTGATCGACTATGACCTCGACGATGGCGAGAACGGGCTCGACCTGATCGATACGCTGCGCGCCAGCTTGCCCAACCTGCCCATGGCGGTGATCAGCGCGACCCAGAACACCACGCTCAGGGCGCAGTTGCGCCAGCGCGGGGTTCCCTTCCATGCCAAGCCGGTCGAGCCTGCCGACCTCGACGACTTCCTCGCCCGGGTTTCGGAGCAGGTCTCAGATCGCGAGATCGAGGCCCAGTGAGCGGGCGGCAAGGGCCGCCTGGGTGCGGTTCTGCACGTCGAGCTTGCGCATGATGGCGGTCATGTGCGCCTTCACGGTCGCCGCGCTCATGCCAAGGTCGTAGGCGATCTGCTTGTTCAGCTTGCCTTCCAGAACGGCCAGCAGAACCTTGAGTTGTGTCGGCGTGAGCCCGGCCACCGTACCGCGCACCCGTTCGACCGGGCTGGGCGAGGATTGCGCCTTGAGGGCTGCGGCATCTTGTCCGCCACCGGCCTTGCCCCCGGCGGGGTCCAGCGCGGCGCGGATCGCTGCCTCGATCTGGGGCAGATCGGCATCCTTGCGCAGGAAGCCGACCGCGCCGAAGGCCCGCGCCTCGTCGGCAGCATTGGCATTGTCGGCCCCCGAAACGACCAGGATCGGAACGGCGGGACGCTCGGCATGGAGAAGGGCAATGCCCGAATAGCCGACCGCGCCGGGCATCTTGAGGTCGAGCGTGATGAGCGAGAGATCGGGCGTGTCGGCAGCGAGCCGCGAGGCCGCGGCGAGGGTCCCGGCCTCCATGATGCGTGCTTCGGGGATGATCGTTGCCAAAGCCATCGCCAGGGCCTGTCGGAACAGGGGGTGGTCATCGGCGATGAGGACAGTGGGATTCAAGGTCTCTGCCTCTTGTCGTGCGGGACGCCTTTGTGCGCCTTTCAGCACGGAAAATCACCGGAAACGATACCGTCCCGGATGGTGTTGTCAGGAAAACCCTCGTTATTGTCGGTTGCCGGGATCGGCAAGGGCAAAACACGCCTGAAATCAATTGCATTTCTGCTGTTGCGAGGCGGGATCAGGAATATTTTCCGGGTTGGTATCGCGCGGAAGCATCGCGTCCGCTCCCCGGAAGGCGATTTTTCCGGGAAAAATGGCCTGAAGGATGCCGTTGGATGGATTTCAATTTTGAAAAGGCCCGCAAAAAAATAGAATGATTATATGGATATGGATATATAGACCAAAGTCGTAGATATCGGATTCTGCTCCTGTTATCCCCCCGGCGCGCCTGGCGCGAATGTACGGACACGCCTCCCGAAACGGAGGCATGAATAAGAGGATCTGATGATACTTTGGTATCTGCGCAACACGACTGCCCTTTTGACAGCCGCAGCAATGGTCGTTCCGACCGCAGGCATGGCGCATCCGGTTCATCATCGTATCCACCGCACCCGTCGCACCCGCGACACCCGCGATACCCATGAAGCGGAACTGGAGGTTCGCCTGCAAAAGCTCGAGGACGAAGTGTCCGCATTGCGTGGCGCGCTCAAGGCGGCTAGGGTCGAACAGGCCGCTGCCAGCCCGGTGGATGTCCCTGCGCCAATGGCCGCCCCTGTTGTGACGGCTCAGGCTGCCACCAGCCGGGCGGATACGCCCGCGCTGACCAGGCCTTCCGTTTCGGCAACTCGGGTTGCTGCTGCCGAGCAGGGCGCCGCCATCGCGCGGGCTGAAGCGGCGGCTGTGACCCGCGTGGCTGATGCGGACATGCAGCAGGATGCCGAGCCTCGGCAGGCATCCGGTGCCGGGGCCGGAAATCCCCGCAAACTGGGATTCCATTCCGGCAATTCCAGCGTGACCCTGTCGGGCTATGTCAAATTTCTGGCAGGCAGCGGGCGCTACAATGGCGGAAACATCGAGACCAACAGCTTTGGCCGCGACATCTATCTGCCGCAGACGCTGCCGCTTTATAATCCGGCGGCGCCTGCCTCGCCTACGCAAGTCACCGATTTCAACGCCAAGCAGACGCGTTTCTGGGTGGATGCGGAGACCAAGCTGGGGCGCCATTCGCTCAAGGCCTATATCGAGCTGGACTTCCAGGCTGCTCCCGGTACGCCGATGGCGTCGGGGCAGGGGACGCAGCGCACGACCAACGCCTATGACCTGGCGATGCGCCGTGCGTTCATCCAGTTTGACCGCTGGACGGTGGGCCAGGACTTTACCAACTTCGAGAATGTCGCGACCTTGCCGGAAAGTACGGACTATATTGGTGGTGTCGACGGCCTGATCTTCGTGCGTCAGCCGCAGATCAGGTATGCGCTGCCGGTGCTCAAGAACACCAGGCTTTATGTTGCGGTCGAAAACCCGGAAACGGCTTCGTCCACGACTGGCCACGCCCAGTTGATCGAGAATGGCGAAGACCATGCGCCCGATGCGACCGCGCGTCTGGAATATACCGGTGGGTTCGGTTTCCTCAATCTGGCGACAATCTGGCGCCAGTTGCGGGTCGACAATGCCTTGAGCGGCGCGAACCACATCTACGATTCCCGCCTGGGCTGGGGCGTGAGCGCGCAGGGCAAGGTTTTCCTTGGCGCATCCCATCGCAGCGATGTCCGTTTTCAGGCGACTTATGGCAGTGGCCTTGGCCGCTATCTGGGCCTGAACTTCAGCCCTGATGCGGTGCTCAACACCGGCGGAAAGCTGAGTGGGGTCCGCAATATCGCGCTCTTTGGAGCCGCCCATATCGGTCTCGACAAGCAATGGCGGCTCAACTTTATCGGCAGTTGGCAGAAGGTGGACTACGCCGGTGACCTTGATCGTTCGGATCTGGGGATCGGTATGTTCAACCGGCAGGCCTGGAGTGCGGCAGCCAACGTCTTCTATTCGCCGGTTGATAAAGTCGACGTGGGCCTTGAATACCGCCGGGGCAACCGCGAGGTTGTCAGTGGGCTGGATGGTCACGTCGACAAGTTTGAATTTATGGCAAAATATAGCTTCTGAGAGCGGGCGCGGGCTTTGGTCCGCGCTCCCTATTTGCCAGCCAATGAAAACCCGCCCTCTCATGGAAGGGGGCGGGATATTTTTCGGCCCATCCATGCCGGGGGCGCATCACGGGGCCGGTCCAGCCCCATACTGACCCGGCCCCAGCACATTGTGGCTCGATGGCCGGTTCGCCCGTTATGAATACACCCTCTCCTGGGCTTGACACTGTTTTGCCAGAGTCGAGAGGAGAGTCGTATATAGACCAAAGTCGTAGAGTTAAGACCTATCTCCCGCTGGTTGCCAAGCCCTGCTGACGCGAATGTGCAGACACAGTGTCTCACGAGACAGACACATGCATGAGAGGATCTGATGGTGCTTTGGCATCTGCGCAACACGACTGCCCTTTTGACAGCCGCGGCCATGGTCGTCCCGACCGTTGGCATGGCGCGCCCGGTTCATCACGCTGCCCGCAACAGCCATGAGGCGGAACTCGAAGCCCGTCTGCAAAAGCTTGAGGACGAAGTATCCGAATTGCGTGGCGCGCTCAAGGCTGCCAGGGCCGAGCAGGCCTCTGCCAGCCCGACGGGTGCTCAGGCGCCGGTCGTCGCCCCCGTTTCGTCGGCCCAGTTCGCCGCGGTCCAGCAGGACGCCGCCGCCGCGCGGGCCGAGGCCGTTGCCGCCACCCGCATGGCCGAAGAAGCGACCCAGCGCAGCGCCGAGACCCAGAAGAAGTTCGACACCCTGGCCGAGGCGGCCCCCAAACAGGGTTTCCGTTCGGGCAACTCGAACGTGATCCTGTCGGGCTATATCAAGCTTCAGGCGAGCACCGCGCGCTACAATGGCGGGGATGTCCCGACCAATACCCTGGGCCGCGACCTCTATCTGCCGCAGTCGGTGCCGCTCTATAACCCGGCAGCACCTGCCTCGCCCACGCGTGTTACCGATTTCAGCGCCAAGCAGACCCGTTTCTGGGTGGACGCGAACACCAAGCTGGGGCGCCACGCGCTCAAGGCCTATATCGAGTTCGACTTTCAGGCCGCTCCGGGTACGCCGATGGCTCTGGGGCAGGGGACGCAGCGCACGACCAACGCCTATGACCTGGCTATGCGTCGCGCGTTCATCCAGTTCGACCGCTGGACGCTCGGTCAGGACCTGACCAACTTCGAGAATGTCGCGACCTTGCCGGAAAGCACCGACTATGTCGGGGGCGTCGATGGTCTGATCTTCGTGCGCCAGCCGCTGATCAAGTATGCGCTGCCGGTGTTCAAGAACACCAAGCTCTATCTTGCGGTCGAGAACCCCGAAACGGCTTCGGCCACGGTCGGCAATGCCGGGCTGATCGAGAACGGCCAGGATCATGCGCCCGACGCGACCGCGCGTCTGGAATATACCAGTTCGTTCGGCTTCCTCGATCTGGCGACGATCTGGCGCCAGTTGCGGGTCGACAACGCTCTGGGTGGCGCGCACCACATTTACGACTCCCGTCTGGGCTGGGGTGTGAGCGCGCAGGGCAAGATATTCCTGGGGGCTTCGCATCTCAGCGACATCCGCTTCCAGGCGACCTATGGTGAAGGCATCGGGCGTTACATGGGCCTGAACTTCAGCCCCGACGCGGTGTTGAAGGCCGACGGTGATCTGGGCGCGGTTCGCAATATCGGGCTCTACGGGGCTGCCCATATCGGGTTCGACAAGCAATGGCGGATCAACCTGATTGGCAGCTGGCAGAAGGTGAATTACGCCGGTGACATCGACCACTCGGCGCTGGGGGTCGGCACGTTCAACCGGTCGGCCTGGAGCGCGGCGGCCAACCTGTTCTATTCGCCGGTCAGCAACGTCGATCTGGGTGTCGAATATCGCCACGGCAATCGCGAGATTGTCAATGGGCTGAATGGTCATGTCGACAAGCTCGACTTTGCCGCAAAGTATAGTTTCTGATCCCTGTCGCCAGCCCTGGCTGGCGACATCGACAAAATGAATAATGATAATCTGCCCCTGCATGAAAAATGGGGCGGGCTATTTTGGGACCACTCAATCTGGGGATGAGCCGGCGGGTTCGGGCGTGAGAATTCGTGCCCGACCGGTTCTTGGGAAGGAGGATCTGATTTATGGCGATTGTGCATGATCCGGGCGCGGATGGAGGGGCACTGCCCAAACATCACGCACCGACGCACAGCGAGAAGCTGGTCATTACCGCCAGCTCGCTCGGCACGGTGTTCGAATGGTATGACTTCTACCTCTACGGGCTGCTGACCGCGATCATCGCGGCGCAGTTCCTCACCGGCCTCAATCCGACCACTTCCTACATCATGGCGCTGCTGGTCTTTGCCGCAGGGTTCATCGTGCGTCCGTTCGGGGCGCTGGTGTTCGGCTGGATCGGCGATACTTTTGGTCGTCGTTATACTTTCATCATCACGCTGACGGTCATGGGGCTCTCGACGTTCCTCGTCGGCTGCCTGCCCACCTACAAGTCGGTCGGCGTGGCCGCGCCCGCGATGCTGGTGGCGCTGCGCATGATCCAGGGCCTGGCTCTGGGCGGTGAATATGGCGGCGCGGCCTCCTATGTCGCCGAGCATGCCCCCAACGACAAGCGCGGGCTCTATACGAGCTGGATCCAGATCACCGCGACGGCCGGTCTGGCGATGGCGCTGTTTGTCGTGATCCTCGTGCGCTCGCCTTCGGTCGGCGTGGGCGAGGCCGCGTTCAAGGAATGGGGCTGGCGCATTCCCTACCTGCTCTCGGGCGTGTTCCTGATCTTCGGCCTGTGGCTGCGCCTCAAGCTGCATGAATCGCCCGTGTTCCAGAAGATGAAGGACGAAGGCACCGGCTCGAAGGCCCCGCTGACCGAAGCCTTTGGCCAGTGGCGCAACCTCAAGGTCGTGATCACCGCCTTCTTCGGCGCGATCGCCGGGCAGGCCGTGGTGTGGTACACCGGCCAGCTCTACACGATGTTCTTCCTCGAAAAGATGCTCAAGGTCGACGGCCTGACGGCCAACACCCTGATCACCATCTCGCTGCTGATGGCGACGCCCTTCTTCCTGGTCTTCGGGCGTCTGTCGGACAAGATCGGTCGCAAGCCGATCATCCTGACCGGGTGCGCGCTGGCTGCTGCCACGCTGTTCCCGACCTTCCATGCGCTGACCGAAGCGGCCAACCCGGCGCTTGCTGCCGCGCAGGTCAATGCTCCGGTTACCGTCAACGCCGACCCTGCCGAATGCTCGTCGCAGTTCGACCCCGTGGGCGGCAAGACGTTCGACACCACCAGCTGCGACATCATCAAGGCCATGCTGGCCAAGGCCGGTGTCAATTATCGCAATGCTCCGGCGGCACCCGGTACGCTGGCCTCGATCACTATCGGGCATGAAACCTTCACCGCGCCCGATCCGCGTCAGGTGACCGGGGCTGCCCGCAAGGATGCGATCGCGGCTTTCTCGGCAACCGTGGTGGGCAAGCCCGCCGTGGCGGCCAAGGCGGCCGAAGGCGACAAGCCCGCAGTCGAAGCCAAGCCCGCCGTTGTCGGCGCGCTCGAAAAGGTCGGCTATCCGACCAAGGCCGACCCTGCCCGGATCAACACGCCGCTGGTCATCCTACTGCTGTGGTATCTCGTCCTGCTGGTGACGATGGTCTATGGACCGATCGCGGCCATGCTGGTCGAACTGTTCCCCAGCCGCATCCGCTACTCGTCGATGTCGCTGCCCTATCACATCGGCAACGGCTGGCTCGGCGGCCTGCTCCCGGCGATCGGCTTCGCCATGGTCGCGGCCAATGGCAACATCTACTACGGGCTGTGGTATCCGGTGATCGTGGCGGCCTTCACGGCTGTCGTCGGGCTGGTCATCCTGCCGGAAACCTACAAGAACAACATCGACGACTGAGGAGGCTTTCTCCGACCTGATCGGTGTTCGCAAGGAGAGGGGCAGGAACGGCAAGCGTTCCTGCCTCTTTTCGTGTGTCCATCGATGATGGCTGTCATTGATGAGGCCAGATCATGACGGCATGAAACAACGGGCATGTGATGGGCTCTGGACGTTCCCCGCAGACCGGCTAGTCTGCCTCCTTGCTGGCAGGGGCGGGCCGGTTGCCGTTGCTGCGCGCGTGATCATAACGAGAAAGCCATGATGCACCTTGAGATCAACGGTCAGTCTCACGAAGTCGATGTCGATGAGGAAACACCGCTGCTGTGGGTGATCCGCGACAATCTGGGGATGACGGGCACCAAATATGGCTGTGGCATCGCCCAGTGCGGGGCCTGTTCGGTGCTGATCGAGGGTGTCGTCACGCGCTCGTGCGTTACGCCCGTGTCAAGCGTGGTGGGCAAGCCGGTCACCACCATCGAGAAGATTGAGGAAGACCCGCTGGGCAAGCGTGTCGTCGAGGCCTGGGTGCGGCATCAGGTGCCCCAGTGCGGCTATTGCCAGTCGGGTCAGGTGATGGCGGCAACGGCCCTGCTCAAGCAGACGCCCCACGCCGGGGAGGCCGAGATCGAGGCGGCCATGACCAATTTGTGCCGCTGCGGCACCTACAACGCCATTCGGGCCGCCCTTCACGATATCGCCGGGACGGGGGCGCAGGCATGAGCATCGAAACGGCTTCCACCATTCAGGATCTGTCGGAAGAGCCCATCGGGGCCATGGGCGCGCCGGATCGTGTCGATGGGCACCCGGCCAATGTGTCGCGTCGCGGTTTCCTTGCAGGGACAGCCGGGGCCGGGGCTGGCGCCTTCGTGCTCGGCGTCGGGCTGCCGGTCGGCAAGGCCCGCGCAGCGGTGCCGGCGAGCGCACCTGCGATCCGTGTTCCCGCGTTCCTTTCGGTCAAACCTGACGGCACGGTCCACCTGCTCAGCCCGTTCATGGAAGGCGGGCAGGGCATCTTCACCGCGCTCGCGCAGATCATCGGCGAGGAAATGGACGCCGATCCGGCCAGTTTCGTGGTCGAGGCGGCGCCGGTGAGCCCCGATTACCTCGTCGCGCAGGGCGGACGGCGGGTGACCGGCGGAAGCCGCTCGGTCCGCTCCAGCTATGCCACCATGCGCAAGCTGGGCGCTACCGCGCGCTTCATGCTGATGCGTGCGGGGGCCGACCATCTGGGCGTGCCGATGGCGCAACTCTCGACCGAGCCGGGCCGGGTCGTCCATGCAGCCTCGGGCCGGTCGGTCGCCTATGGCGCGCTGGCGCCCCATGCCCTCGACATGCCTGCCCCGCCGCCGGGCAGCGTGACGCTCAGGGACAAGGCTGATTTCCGCTGGATCGGCAAGCCGGTCGCCCGGCTCGACGTCTATGTGAAATCGACTGGCAAGGCGAAATATGCAATCGATACCAAGGTCGAGGGCATGGTCCATGCGGCCGTCCAGCACGCGCCGCGTCTGGGGCTGACGGTCGGCACCATTCGCAACGAGGGCCAGATCAAGGCCATGCGCGGGGTGATCTCGGTGCATCGCCTGCCCGGCGCGGTGGCGGTCGTCGCCGCTCACTGGTGGGATGCGCGCAAGGCGGTCGAGGCCGCGCAGGTCGACTGGCAGGAACCGGCGACGCACGATGGCATGCGCTACATGCCCGCCGACTTTGACAGCGCGGCGTTCCGCGACGGGTTGGCCAAAGGGCAGGGCCCGGAAGACGTGGCCGAGCATGAAGGCGATGTCGCCGCGGCGCTGGCTTCGGCCAGGACGCGGGTCGAGGCGGTCTATCACAGCCAGTATCTGGCCCATGGCCAGCTCGAACCGCCTTCGGCGACCGCGCATTTCCGGCCCGATGGCGTGCTCGAACTGTGGACGCCCAATCAGGCGCCCGACATGTTCGTGGCCGACATTGTCCGGCGCACGGGCCTGCCGCCCGAGAAGATCATCCTGCATTCCCCGATGCTCGGCGGGTTCTTCGGCCGGCACTTCCTCTACAACACCTCCAATCCCTTTCCGCAGGCGATCCAGCTGGCAAAGGAAGTCGGGCGTCCGGTCAAGCTGATCTGGAGCCGCGAGGAAGAATTCCTGCGCGACGCGGTGCGGCCCATGGCCAGCGTGCGTTTTCAGGCCGGGCTCGATGCCAATGGCATGCCCGTGGCCCTCAATGTCGTGAGCGCGACCGAGGGGCCGACCGAGGCGATTGCTAATGCGCGCGGGGCCGGGATCGATCCGGCGGCGGTCGAAGGGCTGGCGGGCAAGAAATACGCGATTCCCAACACGCGGATCGCCCAGCGTTACGTGAAGAACCCGACGGTGATGGGCTATTGGCGCTCGGTCGGCAATTCGATGAACGACTTCTTCTACGAAGGCTTCCTCGACGAACTGGCCGACAAGGGCGGGCAGGATCCTTATGACTTGCGCCTGCATCTGTTGCAGGACAACCGCCGGTTGACCACCCTGCTCAAGGCAGCGGTCGAGCTGTCGGGCGGGTGGAAGCGCGGGCCGTTCAAGGCGCCCGATGGCAGCCTGCGCGCGCGCGGCCTTGCCATGGCCTCGCCGTTCGGCAGCGAGACGGCGGCGGTGGCCGAAGTCTCGATCCGGGACGGGCAGGTGCGCGTTCACGAGGTGTGGCAGGCGATCGATCCGGGCAGCATCGTCAACCCGGCGATTGTCGAGGCGCAAGTCAACTCGGCGGTGGCGCTCGGGGTTTCGCAAGTCCTGTTCGAGGAAGTCGCCTACGAGAACGGCCAGCCGGTCGCCCGCAATTTCGACACCTATCCGATCCTCCCGCTCGAACAGATGCCGCGCGTGCATGTGCGGATTGTCGAGAGCGGGGAGGCAATGGGCGGCATTGGCGAACCGGGGCTTCCGGCCATTCCCCCTGCGGTGGCCAATGCGGTGTCGCACCTGACCGGGCAGCGCGTGCGCTCGATGCCGCTCTCCCGGCTCAAGTTCACGGCCTGAGCCGCGCCGGGAGGCACAAAAGGCTGCATCGTTCCGGCAAGGGGGCGCAAGGCGGCAGATGGTTGGCAATTATCAACTTGCGCCGACCGCCTGCGAGGATTGAGACGCTGCGCGATGAAACTGCTGCTTCTTGAGGACGATCCCGAAACGGCCGATTTCGTGGCGCAGATGCTGCGGTCGCACGGGCATGTCGTCGATCTGGCGACAACGGGCCCGGACGCCATCTTTCTGGCCACCAGCGTGGCCTATGCAGTGCTGATCCTCGACCGCATGGTGCCCGGTGTCGACGGGCTGGGCGTGCTGCGCACCTTGCGCGGGGCAGGCATCCAGACACCGGCCCTGTTCCTGAGCGCGCTGGGCGAGATCAGCGACCGTGTCGAGGGGCTCGACGCGGGAAGCGACGACTATCTGGTCAAGCCCTTTGCAGCCTCCGAACTGCTCGCCCGCGTCCAGGCGCTGGCCCGCCGTTCGCCTGTGGCGGAACGCGCGACGGTGATCGTCGTGGGCGATCTGGAGATCGACCAGCTTGCCCGCACGGTCACCCGCGCGGGCAAGCGGATCGACCTTCAGCATCAGGAATATCGCCTGCTCGACTATCTGGCCCGCCATGCCGGACAGGTGGTTACCCGCACGATGCTGCTCGAACAGGTCTGGGATTTTCATTTTGATCCGGGCACAAACCTGATCGCAAGCCATATCAGCAGGTTGCGGAGCAAACTTGATCGCGGGTTCGAACGCGAGATGATCCGCACGGTGCGCGGATCGGGGTATGTTCTCGATGCGCCGTCCTGACCGCCGGGCTCTTCCCAACCGGGCGCTGTCGAGCGGGGCCTTTCGCTTTGCCGGGCTCATGGCGGGGATTTCCGCGCTCGGCTCGATGCTGCTGCTCGTGGCCGTGGCGATGGTGACCAACCATGCGATTGCCGAGGGCCTGTCCGACGCGGTCGCTACCGAGACCGGCATTCTCGTGGGCGAGGACCGCGAACTGGGGCGGGCCGAGCTGGTCCGCGCCATTGCCCGGCACACCCGTGCCGTTCACGATCATGCCTTTCGCTACCTGCTCGTCGACCGCGCGGGCAAGCGGCTGGCCGGGACATTGCCGCTCGCGGCGCGCAGGGTCGGCTGGGGGGAGGTGGAGATCGTTACCCATGCCGGGCGCGTGCGGGTTCTGGCCAATGGCGTGACCCTGGCCGACGGCGCAGTGCTGGTGGTGGGCGGCGACATGGAAGACTTGCGGCAACTGCGCGACGAGTTGATCGGCTTTACCGCCTTGTGGGGCGGCGGCATCGTGCTGCTCGCGCTGGTCGGCGGGCTCTGGGCCGGAACGGTGTTCCTGCGCCGTCTTGACCAGACGAACGAGGCCATCGACCGAATCGTCAAGGGCGCCCTGTCCGAGCGCTTGCCACGGTTTGGCATCAGCCCCGAGTTCGACCGGTTGACCGCCAATCTTAACACCATGCTCGAACGCATCGACGGGCTGGTCGCGGGGCTGCGGCAGGTTTCGGTCGATGTCGCGCATGACCTGCGCACCCCGCTCACCCGCCTGCGCCATCGCATCGAGGGGCTGCTCGACCAACCCGAGCCGGGGCCTGGCGATCGGGTTGGGCTGGAGGATCAGGTCGCCGCCTGCCTTGCCCAGATCGACGAGATCATCCGCATCTTTTCCTCGCTCCTGCGCATCGCCGCGCTCGAAAACCACGAGGCGCGTGCCCATTTTGCGCCGGTCGATCTCAGCGCGCTGCTGGCCCGGCTCGGCGCGGTCTATGGCCCGGCGGTCGAGGACGAGGGGCGCCATTTGCACCTCGCCCTCGACGAGGGCGTCTGCGCCGAGGGTGACGGCGATCTCCTTGCCCAGGCGATCACCAACCTGATCGAGAACGCGACGCGCCATACCCCGGCGGGGAGCCGCATCACCGTGCGCCTTCTTCGCCCGGAGCAGGCTGCGTCGGGACCGGTCGTGGTGGTCGAGGACGATGGCCCCGGCGTGCCCGAGGATCAGCGCGAGCGGGTCTTGCAGCGGTTTGTCCGTCTCGATGCCAGCCGTTCGACGCCCGGTTCGGGCCTCGGCCTTGCGCTGGTGGCGGCGATCGTGCGCCTTCACGGGGGCGACTTGCGGCTTGAGGACGGGGATGAAGGAACGGGCACAAAAATGGGCAGGGGGCTGAGGGTCGTGATCCGTCTGGCAGGGCGGGGGCTGGCCTGAAGCCCTGCGGAAAACCGGTATCCGCGCCTTTTCCGGGATGGGCCCGTTGCGCACCGGCTGGCGATGGGCTTAACGGGGCGGCCCTTTCTTGTGCAATCGAGTGGAGTTGTCCCTTGCGTATCCATCTTGTCGATGCTGGCGGAACGATCACGTCGGTGGTGGGCGCCGGGGGCGCTCTGGCGGGTGCGGGGGACGCAGACGGGAATGGGGCCGGAGAGGCCTTGCGCGCGCTCCTGCCCGCAGGGGCGCCGCCGTTCTCGGTCGAGAAAGTCTATGCCGGGTTGAGCGAGGCGATGGGCTTTGCCGACTTCGCCCGCGTGGCCGAGGCGATTGGCCGGGCCTGCCGCGATCCCGAAGTGGCCGGGGTGGTCGTGGCCCATGGCACGGATACGATGGAGGAAGCGGCCTATTACGCCGATCTGCTCCATGATCGCAGCAAGCCGGTCGTTTTCACCGGAGCCCAGCGGGCCGCCCATGCTCCCGATTTCGACGGCACGGCCAATCTGGGCGATGCACTGGCGCTGGCGGGATTTGCCCAGGCGCGCGACCATGGCGTGCTGATCGTTTTTGGCGGGCTGATCCTTCCTGCGGCGCAGGCCACGAAAGTCCATCTGGCCCAAACGCAGGGCTTTGCCGCGCGCGATGGCAATGCCGGGCGGATCGAGGGGCGCGCGATCACCTTGCCCCGGCCCGGTGTGTGTCCCGGCGCGCGTGTGGGGCCTCTGGCACGCGGCCCGCTGGGCGAGCGCGTGGCGCTGATCACCCTGTCGGCGGGCATGTCGGGCAAGCTGATCGATGCCGCCGTGGCGGCAGGCTACGAGGGGATCGTGCTGGCCGGGCTGGGCTCGGGCAATGCGCCCGATGCCGTGGTCGAGGCGGTCGGTCGGGCGCTTGGCGCAGGGGTTGCCGTGGCGCTGGGCACGCGGTGTCTGGCGGGCAGTGTCGACGGGGTCTATTCGAGCGGCCATGCCCTCGTGGCCGCAGGCGCGCTGCCGCTGCGCGAATTGCCTGCCCCCCAGGCCCGCATCCTGCTGGCTGCGGGTCTGGAGAACGGGATCACGCCGCTTTCAGCGCTGTTTGCCTAGGCGATCTTCTCGTGTGTTGCGCGTTCAGCGGTTGATGAATGCCTGCATGGTCGCAGGGTAGCGGTCGCCGACGGTTTCGATCCCTGCAAGGGCGGTGCGGATGCGGTCGAGGTCGCCGGTGGTCAGTTCGACCGCGACCGCGCCCAGATTTTCTTCGAGGCGGTGGAGCTTGGTGGTGCCGGGGATCGGCACGATCCACGGACGCTGGGCCAGCAGCCAGGCCAGCGCGATCTGGGCCGGGGTGGCGCCCTTTTCCGCGGCGATCAGGCCGACCAGATCGAGCAGGGCCTGATTGGCTTTCAGGGCCTCGGCCTGGAAGCGCGGGACGGTGCTGCGGAAATCGTCCTTGGCAAAGACGGTGTCGGCGGTGAGCTTGCCGGTCAGGAAGCCCTTGCCCAGCGGGGCGAAGGGGACAAAGCCGATGCCCAGTTCTTCGAGCAGGGGCAGGATGGCCTGCTCGGGCTCGCGCCACCACATCGAATATTCGCTCTGCAATGCCGCCAGCGGCTGGACGGCATGGGCGCGGCGGATCGCGTCGGGCCCGGCCTCGGACATGCCGAAGTGCTTGACCTTGCCCTCGGCGATCAGGTCCCTGACAGTGCCCGCGACATCCTCGACCGGCACCTTGGGGTCGACGCGGTGCTGGTAGAACAGGTCGATGCGGTCGGTGCGCAGGCGCTTGAGCGATTCCTCGGCGACCTGGCGGATCCGTTCGGGGCGGCTGTCGAGGCCCTGCGAGGGCACACCGTCGACGAAGCCGAACTTGGTCGCGATCACGACCGTGTCGCGCACAGGAGCGAGGGCTTCGCCCAGCAGGTCCTCGTTGGCACCCGGGCCATAGGCTTCGGCGGTGTCGAAGAAGGTGACGCCGCGTTCGTGGGCGGCGCGCAGCAGGGCGATGGCTTCGCCCCGGTCGGTCGTGGTCCCGTAGCCGAAGCTCAGGCCCATGCAGCCGAGCCCCAGAGCGGAAACTTCGAGGCCGGATGTGCCCAGTTTGCGGGTGATCATGATGGTTCTCCTTTCGAGCGGGGAGGCGCCGGAGCAGGCGCGGCGCCATTCGTGAAAGGAAGATAGGGCTGGGCAGCGCCAGTGATTAGGCCATATAATCGGGATGGCTTGATTAGGGTGGGTAATAAATGGCGGCGGAACAGTTCAACAATCTCGCCGCCTTCGTGGCGGTGGCGCAAGAGCGCAGCTTCACCCGCGCGGCGGCCAGACTGGGGGTCTCGCAGTCGGCGCTCAGCCAGACGATCAAGGGGCTGGAGGCCCGGCTGGGCATTCGCCTGCTTACCCGCAGCACGCGCAGCGTTACCCCGACGGAGGCTGGCGCACGCCTGCTCGCGACAGTGGCGCCGCGTTTCCGCGAGATCGAACAGGAACTGGACGCCCTGACCATGCTGCGCGACAGGCCCGCCGGGAACGTGCGGATCACGGCGGCCGAACATGCCGCGCTCTCGGTCCTCCAGCCTGCGCTGGCGCGGATCCTGCCGCGCTATCCCGATGTCACGGTGGAGATCGTCGTCGATTATGGCCTGACCGACATCGTGGCCGAGCGGTTCGATGCGGGGGTCCGTCTGGGCGAGCAGGTGGCCAAAGACATGATCGCGGTGCCCATCGGGCCGCCCATGCGCATGGCGGTGGTCGGCGCGCCATCCTATTTTGCCCGCCATGCCCGGCCCGAAACGCCACGGGACCTGACTGATCACAACTGCATCAATATCCGCCTGCCGACGTATGGCGGCCTGTTTGCGTGGGAGTTCGACCACGGCGGGCGCGAGGTGCGCGTGCGGGTCGAGGGGCAGGTGATCGTCAACCATGCCGGGTTGAGGCTGGCTTCGGTGCTGGGCGGACTGGGGCTGGCCTATCTGCCCGAGGACCAGATCCTCGACCATGTCGCGCAAGGGCGGTTGATCCGCGTGCTCGAAGACTGGTGCGAACCGTTTCCCGGCTATCATCTTTATTATCCGAGCCGTCATCATGCTTCGTCGGCCTTCGGGGTGGTGGTGGAGGCGCTGCGCTATCGTGGTGGTTGAAGGGAAGTTGCTGCTCTAATTTTTGCAATGATCCGTTCCGATCATTGCGTTGGATCGATAGGGGGGTGGTGGCTATCATCGGCGGGTCATGACCGATCCCGTTTCCCGATCTTCCCTCGCGCCCCCCTCTGGCGCGCAGTCTTCCCCGGCATTTGCATTGCCGCGCACTCCGCACGAGGTGCAGGCTCTGGCTGCCGGGGAGGGCTGGCAGGTTCCCGAGGCATGCATGCCCGGCGTGATCGCCAATCTGGGGCTGCTGGCCCGTCATGCGGCGATTTTTTCGGGTGAAGGGGCGGGCGCATGATCAGCGCGCTCGAACAGGCCGCCGCCGTGCGGGCGGGCAGGGTGCGGGCGCGCGATCTGGCGCAGGTTGCGCTCGACCGCCTCGCGGTCGATGAGCATGCCGCCGTCACCCGCCTGCTGGCCGCGCGCGCGCTGGACGAGGCCGACCGGATCGATGCCATGCTTGCCGCCGGGCAGGATCCGGGCGTTCTGGCGGGCGTGCCCTATGGCGTGAAAGACCTGTTCGACGTGGCGGGCGAGGTGACGACGGCAGGGTCTGCGGTGCGCGCTCAAGCCGCGCCTGCCAGCCATGATGCAGAAGCGGTCCGCCGTCTTCAGGCTGCTGGCGCGGTGCTGGTCGCCACGCTCAATATGGACGAGTTCGCCTATGGCTTCGCGACGATCAACGCGCGCCATGGCACGACGCGTAACCCCCACGACCCCGCGCGGCTGGCGGGCGGCTCTTCGGGCGGTTCGGCGGCCGTGGTCGCGGCGGGGCATCTGGCTTTCGCGCTGGGCTCCGACACCAACGGGTCGATCCGCGTTCCGGCCAGCCTGTGCGGCCTCTATGGCCTCAAGCCCACGCATGCGGATTTGCCGCTCGAAGGGACATTCCCTTTCGCGCACAGTTTCGACGACATCGGGCCGTTCACCGGCTCGCTGGCCGATATGCGCGCGATCTGGTCGGTTCTGTCGGCCCGCCCTGACGATGCGGGGGGGGATGTCCCCCGTCTGGCCGCGCTCGGGGGCCGCTTTGCCGAAAATCGCGATCCCTTTCAGGCCGAAGCGATTGCCCGGATCGTGGGCGAGGGGCCGGTGCTGTCTTTCCCTGATCTGGCACGCTATCGTTCGGCGGCCTTCCTGATCACCGCATACGAGGGCGGGGCGCTTCACCGCGAGACGCTTGCCCGCGCGGCGATGGACTATGACCCCGCCGTGCGCGACCGGCTGATCGCCGGAAGCCTGCTGCCCGCCACCCTTTACGAGGCCGCGCAAGACTTGCGCGCCACGGCCCGCGACCATGTCGATACGATGATGGAAGAGGCCGGGGTCGATGTGATGGTGGCGCCCGGAACCCCTTGCGTTGCCCCGCTGATCGCCGATCCGCGCATCGCAATCGATGGCGCCCTGGTGCCGGCCCGTGCCGATCTTGGCATTCACACCCAGCCGATCACCTTCCTCGGGCTCCCCTCGCTGTGCGTCCCCCTCGCACGCGAGGGGCAATTGCCGCTCGGTATTCAGTTGATAGGCCGTCGATTTGGGGAAACGGCTCTTTTCGCCTGCGCACAAATGCTCGAAGAGCGGGGCATTGTCGGCGCGCGTGCGCCGGGGGCAATCTCGAAGGAATGGCAATGACGCAAAGTGTCGCGCAGCGACTGGGGGCCTATTTCGATCTGGAGGCGCGCGGGACGAACATCCGCACCGAAGTGGTGGCAGGTGCCACCACCTTCCTGACGATGGCCTATATCGTGCTGGTCAACCCCTCGATCCTGGGGCAGGCGGGGATGCCGGTGGCGGCGGTCGCGGCGGCGACGTGCTTTGCCGCGGCCTTCGCCTCGATCCTGATGGGGTTTGCGGCCAATACCCCGCTCGCGCTGGCGCCGGGCATGGGGCTCAACGCCTATTTCGCGTTTACCGTGGTGGGCCAGATGCATGTTCCCTGGCCGGTCGGGCTGGGCTGCGTGCTGATTTCGGGGCTGGTGTTCCTGATCCTGACGCTCACGGGTGTGCGCCAGCTGATCGTTTCGGTCATTCCCAACTACCTGTTCGCGGCGGTCGCGGGCGGGATCGGGCTGTTCATCGGCTTCATCGGCCTCAAGGATGCCGGGATCGTCGTGGGCAATCCGGCGACCATCGTGGCGCTGGGCAACCTCAAGAGCGCGGGGCCTGCGCTCGCGCTGCTGGGCCTGCTGATCATCGGCGTGCTGTCGGTGTGGAACGTGCGCGGGGCGATGCTGCTGGGCATCGTGGCGACCACGCTCGTGGGCTGGCTGGTGGGCATGGTCCATGTCGATCCGCAGCCCTACAATCTGGCCGCGATGACGCAGACGGTCTTCAAGCTCGACCTGCCCGGCGTACTCAAGCTGTCGGGCGGCGTGGCCGAGATCGTCTTCGTGTTCCTGTTCGTCGACCTGTTCGACAATATCGGCACCCTTGTGGCCGTGACCAAGCGGGCCGGGCTGATGGACAAGGCCGGGCGCATTCCGGGCCTCAACCGCATCCTGATCACTGATGCGGTGGCCACGATGGTCGGCGCCATGGCCGGGACCAGCACGGTGACCTCCTATGTCGAGAGCGCCGCCGGGGTTCAGGCCGGTGGCCGCACCGGCTTGACCGCGATCGTCGCGGGCCTGCTGTTCTTTGCAACGATGTTCGTGGCCCCTTATGCCCAGCTCGTGCCGCTCGCGGCAACGGCGCCCGCGCTGATCGTGGTGGGCGGGCTGATGCTCCTGCCGCTCACCGAAGTGGACTGGGAAGACCCGATGGCGGCGATCCCCGGCTTCCTGACCGTGGCGACGATCCCGCTGACGTTCTCGATCGCCAATGGCCTTGCCATGGGGATCACCTCGCATGCGCTGCTGATCCTGCTGCGCGGCCGGGCCAGCCGCAAGGACTGGTTCCTGTTCCTGCTCGCCGCGCTCTTCGTGTTCCGCTTTGTCTGGATGGGAGCGGCCTGATGCGTTTTGCCCGTGTTTTTCTGGCTGCTGCCAGCCTTGGTGTCGCTGTGCCCGCCTTGGCCGCCGCTCCGGCTCCGGCCCAGGTGTCCACCCTGCTCGACAGCACCCCGCGCACGCTGATCCTCACCGCCTATGCTCCCGAATGGGAAGCGATGGCGGCGGTCATTACCCATGGCCAAAAGCTGAAGATCAACGACCGCGAGATCGTGCTGGGCACGCTTTCGGGCCACCCGGTGATCCTGATGTCGAGCGGGGTGAGCATGGTCAACGCGGCCATGAACACCCAGCTTGCGCTCGATCATTTCAGGGTCCGGCGGATCGTCTTTTCGGGCGTGGCGGGGGGCGTCGATCCCGCGCTCTCGATTGGCGACGTGTCTGTGCCCGAACACTGGGGGCAGTATCTGGAGGTGATGCTCGCCCGCAAGACCGGCAAGGGCTGGCAGGTTCCCGAGCCCAGCCCGGAAGGTGCGCCCGAAAACTGGGAATTCCTGTTCCCCAACGGCACCATCGTGGGCAATGCGGATGAACCCGCGCGCAACCACATGACCTTTGCGGTCGATCCGGGCCTGCTGGCCCTTGCGCGCAAGGTTGCTGCCGGGATCAGCCTTGAGGCCTGCGTGGCGCCGTCCGCCGGGCAGAGCGCCCAGACGAAGCTGTGCCTGCCCCATCAGCCCAAGGTCGAAGTGGGGGGCACCGGCGTTTCGGCGGGGGCCTATGCCGACAATGCCCAGTTCCGCGAATACCTGTTCCGCGCCTGGCATGCCCGGCTGCTCGACATGGAAAGCGCCGCGCTGACGCAGGTGGCCTATGCCAACAAGGTGCCTGCCATCGTCTTCCGCTCGCTCTCCGATCTGGCCGGCGGCGACGCTGACCACAACATGGAATATGTTTTCGACCACCTCGCGTCGGTGAACTCGGCCAAAGTGGTCGAGGCTTTCGTCGCCGCCCTGCCGGATTGATCAGCCATGACCAGACCACTCCACACCGTGAAGGGCCGCCACGGCATCGTGACCGCGCCGCACTATCTGGCCGCGCAGGCAGGCCTTGGCGTGCTGGAAGACGGGGGCAGCGCCGCGCAGGCGACGATCACTGTCGCGGCCACGCTGGCGGTCGTTTATCCGCACATGACCGGCATTGGCGGTGATGGCTTCTGGCTGATCCGCGAGAGCGACGGGCGCCTTCATGGCGTCCACGGGGTCGGCGCCGCGGCGGCTAAGGCCGATCTGGGGCTCTATGCCGGGGCGGGTCATGATGTGGTGCCCTGGCGCGGGCCGCTGGCGGCCAATACGGTCGCGGGCACGCTTTCGGCCTGGCAGGCCGTGCTGGAGACCGAACCTTCGCCGCTGCCGCTTTCGCGCCTGCTGGCCCCGGCCATTGCGCTGGCAGAAGAAGGCGTTGTCGTGACGGCGGGCCATGCCGCCATCGCGGCGGCCAAGGGGCCCGAACTGCGCGTGCAGGGCGGCGCCTATGCCAGCGTGTTCGAGCCCGAAGGCCGCCCGCTGCGCGAAGGCGACGTGCTGCGCCAACCCGCGCTGGCCCGCACCTTGCGCCGTCTGGCCGAGGCCGGGGTTGTCGATTTCTATGACGGGGCACTGGCCGTCGATGTCGCGGCCGATCTGGCCGAACTGGGCAGCCCGGTCAGCGCGGCCGACCTTGCCGCCCACCGCGCCAGCAGGCCCGCGCCGCTGAGCGTCGCGACCCGCGCCGGGCGCCTGTACAACAGCGCGCCGCCCACGCAGGGCGTCGCCTCGTTGCTGATCCTCGCGCTGGCCGAGCGCTCGGGCTATGCGGCGCCCTCGGGCGAGGATTTCGCCCATGTCCACGCGCTGGTCGAGGCGACCAAGCAGGCCTTCCTGTGGCGCGACGTGCACTGCGGCGATCCGGCCTACATGGCGCAGGCCGCGCAAGACGTGCTCGACGACGAAGCCCTGCTCGACAGCATGGCCGCGAAGATCGACCCCGCGCGCGCGCTGCCCTGGCCGCAGCCCTCGCAGGCGGGCGATACCTGCTGGTTTGGCGCGATCGACGGCAAGGGACAGGTCGTCTCGGCGATCCAGAGCACCTATTTCGAGTTCGGCTCGGGCCTCGTCCTGCCGCGCACGGGGATTACCTGGCAGAACCGGGGGGCCTCGTTCCGTCTGGCGCAAAGTGGCTGGAATGCCCTGAAGCCGGGCCGCGTGCCGTTCCACACGCTCAACCCCGCGCTGGCTGAACTGGCCGATGGCCGGGTCATGGCCTATGGCACGATGGGCGGCGAGGGGCAGCCCCAGACGCAGGCGGCGGTCTTCTCGCGCCATGTCTGGCACGGGATGGACCTTCAGGAGGCGATTTCCGCGCCACGCTGGCTGCTGGGCCGCACCTGGGGCGAGGACAGCACGACGCTCAAGATCGAGGATGGCTTCGACGAGGCGGTCTATGCCGCGCTCGCGCAGGCGGGGCACGAGGTCGAACGCGTCGGCCCACTCACCGCGATGATGGGCCATGCCGGCGCGCTCGTGCGCCATCCCGACGGCGCGCTCGAAGGGGCGACCGATCCGCGCAGCGATGGCGGGGTTGCCGCATGGTGAGCATTGCGGAAGGTTCGGGCGGCGTGCGGGCGGTCGAACGCTGCCGCGCGCTGGGCCGGGCGCCTTATTCCGACATGGAGGGTGGGCTCTATCGCGGCTGGCTCAGCCCGGCCCACCGCGCGAGCGTGGAGACCCTCGCCCAGTGGATGGAGGAGGCCGGAATGGCCGCCCGCATCGACGGCGCGGGCAATCTGGTCGGCACCTATCCGGGCACCGGCAATGGCCCGCCGCTGATCATTGGCAGCCATATCGACAGTGTGCGCGATGGCGGTTTCTATGATGGTCCGCTCGGCATCATGCTGGGCGTGGAATGCGTGGCCGCGCTTCATGCGCAGGGCCGCCACATGCCTTTTCCCATCGAGGTCATCGCCTTTGGCGACGAGGAAGGCAGCCGTTTTCCTGCCGCGATGCTGACGAGCAAGGCGGTTGCGGGCCTGCTCGACACCGTGCCCGACATGGCCGACGCGCAAGGGGTGAGCCTGGCGCAGGCACTGGGCGAGTGGGGCCTTTCGCCCGAAACGCTGCTGGCCGCGCGGCATCCGGGCGCGCTCGCCTATCTCGAAGCCCATATCGAACAGGGGCCGGTGCTGGAGGCCGAAGGGCTGGCGCTGGGCGTGGTGACCGGAATCGCCGCGCAACTGCGCTACGAGGTCGCGGTTCGCGGCCTTGCCGGGCACGCGGGCACATCGGCCATGCCGCTGCGCCGCGATGCGCTGGCCGGGGCGGCTGAAATGATCCTGGCGATCGAGGCCATCGCGCGCGCCGACCACAGCGATCTGGTGGCGACCGTGGGCCGTCTGGCGGCGCTTCCGGGGGCCGCCAACGTGATCGCGGGCGAAGTGCGCTTCACCATCGACGTGCGCGCCGGGGAAAGCCCCCGTCGCGACCACGCGGCGCAGGCGGTCCTGGCCGAAATCGCCGCCATTGCCGCGCGGCGCGGGCTCTCGCTAGACCATCGCCTGATCCACGATCTTCCCCCGTCGCCCTGCGATCCGGCGCTGATGGACGGGCTGGAAGCTGCGCTTGTGGGCGCTGGCTACCCCGCCCGGCGGCTGGTTTCCGGGGCCGGCCACGATGCCATGATCATGGCCGCGATTGCCCCCACGGCCATGCTGTTCACCCGCTGCCGCGAAGGGGTGAGCCACAATCCTGCCGAGCATGTCGAGGAGGCCGATGCGCAAGCCGCGCTCGCCGTCATGCTGGGCTTTATCGAGAACCTGGGAGTGTCCTGTGCCTGATCCCCTGCTTTTTGGCGAAATCGACCCGCCCCAGCGCCTGCTGATGGGGCCGGGCCCGGTCAATGCCCATCCGCGCGTGCTGCGCGCGATGAGCGCAGACCTGCTCGGGCAGTTCGACCCGGAAATGACCGGCTACATGAACCAGGTCATGGCGCTCTATCGTCCGATCTTCGGGACGGGAAACCAGTGGACGATGCTGGTCGACGGCACCGCGCGCGCGGGGATCGAGGCCGCGCTGGTCAGCATGATCCAGCCGGGGGAAACCGCGCTGGTGGTCAATTTCGGGCGCTTTGGCCTGTTGCTTCAGGAAATCCTCACCCGCATCGGCGCGCGGTTCGAAACGGTCGATGCGCCCTGGGGCGAAGTCGTGCCGATGGAGGCTATCCGCGAGGCCGCGCTGCGGATCGAGCCGCGCCTGATCTGCACGGTCCATGGCGATACCTCGACGACGATGGCCCAGCCGCTCGACGGCATCGGCGCGATTGCCCGCGAAGTGGGCGCGCTCGTCTATGTCGATGCCACCGCGACGCTGGGCGGCATGGAAATCGCCGCTGACCGCTGGGGCGCCGATGTCGTGACCGGCGGCCTGCAGAAGTGCATGGGCGGGCCTTCGGGCAGCGCGCCGATCACCGTGTCGGATGCCGCGGCCAAGGCGATCTTTGCCCGTCGCCACGACGAAAAAGGCATTCGCGCGGCGGACGCCATTGACGGCACGGGCGCGCGGATCGGCTCGAACTACTTCGATCTGGCCATGATCATGGACTATTGGAGCGACAAGCGCCTCAACCATCACACCGAGGCGACGACCATGCTCTATGGCGCGCGGGAATGCGCGCGCGTGGCGCTGGGCGAGGGGCTGGACGCCCGCTTCCGCCGCCACCGCGCGGCGGGCGCGGCGATGAGCGCGGGCCTGCGCGCGATGGGCCTGACCCTGTTCGGGCAGGACGCCCACCGCATGACCAATGTGACCGGCGTCTATATTCCCGAAGGCGTCGATGGCGAGGCCGTGCGCCGCGCCATGCGCGAGCAGTTCGAGATCGAGATCGGCACTGCCTTTGGCCCGCTGGTCGGCAAGATCTGGCGTCTGGGCGCGATGGGCTACAACGCGATGAAGCACAAGGTGCTGATCACGCTGGCCGCGCTCGAAGCCTGCTTGGCGGCGCAAGGGCTGTCGCTGCCGCTGGGCGCGGCGGTGCCTGCGGCGCTGGCCGCCTGGGACGAGGTCATGGCCGCATGATGCGCGATCTCGTCGGCTATGGCGCGACCCCGCGCCTTGGCGTCTGGCCTGAAGGCGCGCGCGTGGCGGTCAATTTCGTCATCAACTATGAAGAAGGCGCGGAAAACAGCGTCCTCAACGGCGACGAACTGTCCGAAGGGTTCCTCTCGGACATGGTGGGCGCGGCCCGCCATCCGGGCCGCGCCATGGCGATGGAAAGCCTCTACGAATATGGCAGCCGGGCCGGGTTCTGGCGGCTTCATCGCCTGTTTACCGAACGCAAGCTTCCGCTCACGGTGTTCGGCGTGGCGGCGGCGATGGAACAGAACCCGCAGGCGGTCGAGGCGATGCTGAAGGCGGGCTGGGAAGTGGCCAGCCACGGCTATCGCTGGATCGACTACCAGTACCTGCCCGAGGAGCTTGAGGCCGAGCATATCGCCAAGGCCATCGCGATCCACACCCGCCTGACCGGCAGCCGCCCGCTCGGCTGGTATCAGGGGCGCACCAGCCCCAATACCGCCCGCCTCGTCGCGCAGGAAGGCGGCTTCGTCTATGATGCCGACAGCTATGCCGACGACGTGCCCTATTGGGATGCCTCCCACGGGAAACCGCAGTTGATCGTGCCTTACAGCCTCGACGCCAACGACATGAAGATCGTGGCGCTCAACGGCTTTACCGAGGGCGAGCAGTTCTTCCGCTACTTGCGCGATACCTACGACCAGCTCGCCGAGGAAGGCGGGCGGATGATGAGCGTGGGCCTTCACGGGCGCATCGCCGGGCGTCCGGGGCGGGCGCGGGCGGTGGCGCGGTTTGTCGATCATGTCCTGGCCGATGGGCGCGGGTGGATCGCCACCCGCCTCGACATCGCGCAGCTCTGGTCGGCGCAGAACCCGTTTAACGGGGATCGACCGTTGCAGGGCAATCCTTTTGCCGGAGAGGACGCATGATCATCAACGATCCTGTGGCTCTGGCGCAAGTGACCGCCGCATTCGAGGCTTACGAGCGCGCGCTGATGGCCGACGATATTCCGGCGATGGACGCGCTGTTCCACGATGCCCCCACCACCAACCGTTTCGGCGTGGGCGAAGTGCTCTACGGGATCGAGGCGATCCGCGAATTCCGCAAAGGGCGTGGTGGATCGCCCCAGCGCACACTCGGGCGCGTCTCGATCACCACCTATGGCGACAGCTTCGCCACCGCCGACGCCGAATTCTTCCGCGAGGGCTCCGAAAAGCGGGGCCGCCAGAGCCAGTCCTGGGTTCGGTTTGCAGACGGCTGGAAAGTCGTTTCGGCGCATGTCAGCCTTGAAGGGAACAGTCATTGACCGCCCTGTTTGAACATTCTCCGTGGGTCGAGGAACGGGCCGATGCCGCGCCGTCCTCGGGAGACCGCCACGCCGACCTCATGGCCGTCGTTCATGCCGCCACGCGCGAGGAACAACTCGCGCTGATCCGCGCGCACCCCGAACTGGCAGGCAAGGCGGCGATTGACGGCACCTTGACGCAGGCCTCGGCCGCCGAGCAGGCTTCTGCGGGGCTGGACCGCCTGACGCCCGACGAATTTGCCCGGTTCCACGCGCTCAACGCGGCCTATCACGCGGCCCATGCGATGCCCTTCATCATCTGCGTGCGCCTGACCGACAAGGCCGGGATCCTCGCGGCGATGGAAGCGCGCGCGCAAAACGACACCGAAACCGAAATCGCCACCGCGCTTGCCGAGATCGGCAAGATTACCCGCCTCAGGCTGGAGGACATGGCATGACTAACGTCCAACCCATTGATACTGTTGCCCTTGCTGCTCTCGAAGCAGAACTTGCGCGCCAGTTGAAGCTGGTCGACGCGATCGGCGCGGAATGGACCCGCCCGCGCAGCCATCCCGAGGGGCATGTCTATGACGTGGTGATCGTGGGCGGCGGGCAGAGCGGCCTTGCCACGGCCTATGGTCTCAAGCGCGAGCGGGTGAACAACATCCTGATCCTCGACGAGAGCAAGGAAGGCTTCGAAGGCCCGTGGGAGACTTATGCGCGGATGGTCACGCTGCGCACGCCCAAGGGGCTGACCCCCATCGACTATGGCCTGCCTGCCCTGACCCCGCAGGCGTGGTACGAGGCGTGTTATGGCGCCAGGGCCTGGGAAGAGCTGGACAAGATCCCGCGCGGGGTCTGGATGGAGTACTTGCGCTGGTATCGCCGCGTGCTCGACCTGCCCGTGCGCAACGAGGCCAAAGTGGAGCGCATCGTGCCGCTCGATGGCGGCATCCACCGCGTGATGCTGGCCGGTGGCGAGGCGGTTCTGGCCCGCAAGGTCGTGCTGGCGACCGGCATCCAAGGCGGCGGCGAATGGCACACCCCGCCGATGATCCGCGATGCCCTGCCGCGCGCTCTCTATGCCCACACCAGCGAGGCGATTGATTTCGAGGCGCTCAAGGGCAAGCGCATCGGCATTCTGGGCGGCGGCGCGAGCGCCTTCGACAATGCCAACTGGGCGCTCGAACAGGGCGTGGGCGAAGTCCATGTGTTCATGCGCCGTGCGCAAATGCCGCGCATCAACCCGATCCGTTTCATGGAAAAGGTCGGGCTGGCCGCGCGCTATCCGGCCTTGTCGGACACCGAGAAATATCGCGCCATGGCGTCTTTTCTGTCGCACAATCAGCCACCTACGAACGATACCTTCAATCGCGCGGCAAGTTGGCCGGGCTTTGCCCTGCACATGGCGAGCCCGTGGGAAAGCGTCGCCCACGAAGACGGCGCGGTGGTCGTGACCACGCCCCACGCGCGCTTCACGTTCGATTTCGTGATCCTCTCGACCGGCCTCATTTCCGACCCGCGCCTGCGGCCCGAACTGGCCGAAGTGGCCGGGCATATCGCGCTCTGGGGCGACAAGGTGAAGATGCCCCAAGGGCAGCGCAATGCCCTGATCGACGCGCATCCCTATCTTGGCCCGGCGTTCGAGTTTACCCCGCGCGACGAGGCGGGCGTGGCCCCGCTCCATGGCCTGTTCGCGTTCAACTATTCGGCGCTGATCAGCCTGGGTCTTTCGGCCTCGGCGCTGTCGGGCATGAACAAGGCGCTGCCGCGTCTGGTGCGCGGAATTGCCGACCAGCTCTTCCTTGATGATCGCGAAGTCCTGCTCGACGCCTTCATCGCCTACGAGGAGGAGGAATTCCTCGGCCAATGGCCGCTCGAAACGGAACCGGCGGGGGAGAGCGTGGAATGACCAGTCTTTCGACGCATGTGCTCGATACCGTCAGCGGGCGTCCGGCACAGGGCATGAAAATCATGCTCTGGTCTGCCGATGCCCTGCTGGCCGAAGGCGAAACCGATGCGGACGGGCGCCTGCGCGCCTTTCCGACGCTGGAAGCGGGGGCCTATACCCTCGCGTTCCATGTCGCTGCCTATTTCCGCGCGCAGGGGGCGGACCTGCCCGATCCCCCGTTCCTCGATGTCGTGCCGATCCACTTCGGCGTGGGCGAGGGGGGGCACTATCACGTGCCCCTGCTCGCCTCGCCTTACGCCTATTCGACCTACCGGGGCAGCTGAGCATGGCCGTGCGTTTTGTCTGTGATGGTCAGTTGGTGGAATTGGATGGTGTCGTGCCCGGCGATACCGTTCTCGATTACTTGCGTGAACGGGCCGGCAAGACCGGCACGAAGGAAGGCTGCGGCGAGGGCGATTGCGGAGCCTGCACGGTTCTGGTCGGCACGCCCGATGCGGCGATGACCCGGCTGGACTGGCGCGCGGTCAATGCCTGCATCCAGTTCCTGCCGATGCTTCACGGCAAGGCCCTGTTGACGGTTAACGGGTTGGGCGAAGATGGCCCGACCCCGCTGCAAGGCACGATGGCGTCCAATGGCGCCTCGCAATGCGGATTTTGTACGCCCGGTTTCGTGATGTCGCTCCATGGCCGCGCGATTGGCGCTGCCGGGTGCGAGCTTCCGGTGGGCGATGTTCTGGCGGGCAACTTGTGCCGGTGCACCGGCTATGGCCCGATCCTGGCCGCGGGCGCGGCGCATGCGCGGCTTGAGCACGACGATACGCCGCTGCTGGCCCTGCTCGGCATTGCACGGGCACTGGGCCCGGCGCGGGGAACTGGCTGGTTCGCGCCCGCCACCGCCGAGGAACTCGCGCAAGTGCTGGCCGACAATCCCGGCGCGCGGATCGTGGCCGGGGCGACCGATGTGGGTCTGTGGGTCACCAAGAAGCTGGTCGATCTCGAAACCGTGGTCTTTGTCGGCGATATTGCCGAACTGGGGGAAATCACCGAAACGCCTGATGGCCTGACGCTGGGCGCTGCCGTGCGCTATGCCGATGCCCATGGCGCGATGGCGCGGCTGAGCCCGGAACTGGGCGAACTGGTGCGCCGGATCGGCGGGCTTCAGGTGCGCAATGCGGGCACCGTGGGTGGCAATATCGCCAATGGCTCGCCCATTGGCGACGGGCCCCCGGCGCTGATCGCGCTGGGCGCGCAAGTGACCTTGCGGTCGCTGCGCGGGCAACGGACCATGCCGCTCGAAGATTTTTTCGTTGCGTATGGCAACCAGGACCGTGCCGTCGACGAATTCGTCGAAAGCGTGTTCGTACCGCGTCCCGCGCCCCATCAGGTTGTCCATATTTCCAAGCTTTCCAAGCGTTTCGACAGCGATATTTCGGCAGTTTGTGGCGCCTTCTGCCTGACGGTCGAGGCCGGGCAGGTCACGGCAGCACGGATTGCCTTTGGCGGCATGGCGGCAACGCCTGCCCGCGCCCGCGAAGCCGAAGCGGCGCTTGTCGGCAAGCCATTCGAGGCGGCCACGATAGCCCCGGCTGTCGAAGCCTTGCGGCGTGATTTCAAGCCTTTGAGCGACGTTCGTGGAAGCGCGGCTTATCGTCTGGAGGCGGCGGGCAACTTGCTCTGGCGCCTGTGGCATCAGGCGCAGGGAACGCCTGTCCGTGTTCAGGATGTGCGCGTGCAGGACGTGGCCCATGGCTGAGGCAGGCATCCAGCACCCCAGGACGCCGGTTGTCGGCGTCGACCAGCGCCACGACAGCGCCGCGCTCCATGTCGCGGGCAAGGCCCGCTACATCGATGACGAACCGGAATGGCCCGGCCTGCTCCACTTGGCTTTCGGGGTCTCGACCGAGGCGAGCGCGACGATCGAAGGCATCGACCTTTCTGCCGTGCGCGCCGCGCCCGGTGTTGTCGCGGTATTCACCGCCGCCGATATTCCCGGCGCCAACGATGTCTCGCCTTTTGCGGGCGATGATCGCCTGCTGGCCGATGGCGAAGTGCTGTGGCTGGGGCAGCCGGTGTTCCTCGTGGCGGCGACCAGCCGCCGCGCGGCGCGTCAGGCGGCGCGGCTGGGCGCCATCACCTATGGTTCGCGCCCGCCGATCCTGACCATCGCGCAGGCCCGCGCGGCGCAGAGCCTGATCGAACCGACCCAGCGCATGGCGCGTGGCGACGCGCATCAGGCTCTGGGGCAGGCGCCGCATCGCCTGAGCGGCCAACTGGCCATGGGCGGGCAGGACCATTTCTACCTCGAAGGGCAGATCGCGCTGGCCCGTCCGATGGAGGATGGCCAGATCCATCTGCTGTCGTCGACCCAGCACCCCAGCGAGGTCCAGCACCTCGTCGCGCACCTGCTCGGGCGCTCTTCGGCCGATGTGACGGTCGAGGTACGGCGCATGGGCGGGGCCTTTGGCGGAAAGGAGACACAAGGCTCGCTCTATGCCGCTGCCGCCGCCCTCGTGGCCCATCACACCGGGCGCCCGGCCAAGTTCCGCGCCGACCGCGACGACGACATGGTCCAGACCGGCAAGCGCCACGATTTCGAGGTCGACTATGATGTCGGCTTCGATGACGCGGGGCATATTCTGGGGCTGCAGGTGCGCCTTGCCTCGCGCTGCGGGGCGACGGTCGACCTGTCGCCCGCGATCAATGATCGCGCGATGTTCCATGTCGACAACACCTATTTCCTGCCCGCTGTGGAGATCGTTTCGGAGCGGCTGAAGACCAACATGGTCTCGGCCACGGCCTTCCGCGGCTTTGGCGGGCCGCAGGGGATGCTGGCGATCGAGCGGGTGATGGATGCGGTGGCCGGGTATCTGGGCTGCGATCCTTTGGCGGTGCGCGTGGCCAATCTCTATGGTCCGGGCCGCGATGTCACGCCTTATGGCATGAAAGTGCTCGACAATATCGCGCCCGAGCTGATCGCGAAGCTGCGCGAGGACGGGCGCTATGCCGCCCGGCAGCAGGATGTGGCGGCGTTCAACGCAGGCAGTCCGGTGCTGAAAAAGGGGCTTGCGCTCACCCCGGTCAAGTTCGGGATCAGCTTTACCACCACCCACCTCAACCAGGCAGGCGCGCTGCTCCACGTCTATGCCGACGGCTCGATCCAGATCAACCACGGCGGGACCGAGATGGGGCAGGGCCTGCACACCAAGGTCGCGCAAGTCGTCGCGCAGGCTTTTGGCGTCGGGCTGGGAACCGTGCGGATCACCGCGACGCGGACCGACAAGGTGCCCAACACGTCCGCCACGGCGGCTTCTTCGGGGGCCGACATGAACGGCATGGCGGCCTATAATGCGGCGCTGGCCATTCGCGAGCGACTCGTCGAATTCTGCGTGCGGACCTATGGCTGCGGGGCGGAGGAGGTCGTGTTCGAGGCCGGGACGGTGACCGCCGGAGCCGAGGTGATGACCTGGGAAACCCTGTGCCGCCGGGCCTATCTGGCGCGGGTTTCGCTGTCTTCGACGGGTTTCTATGCGACGCCGGGGATCGAATATGACCGCGCGGCGCATCAGGGCACGCCGTTCTACTACTTTGCCTATGGCGCGGCGCTGGCCGAAGTGGTGATCGACACGCTGACCGGCGAATATCGCGTGCTGGCTGCCGATATTCTCCACGATTGCGGGAACTCGCTCAACCCGGCCATCGACAAGGGCCAGATCGAGGGTGCCTTCGTGCAGGGGCAGGGCTGGCTGACAAGCGAGGAACTCGTCTGGGACGCGAAGGGCCAGTTGCTCACCCATGCCCCCTCGACCTACAAGATTCCCACCGCCAACGACCGCCCCGACCACCTGAGCGTGACCTTGTGGGACGGGCCGAACCTGAAGCCGACGATCCACCGCTCCAAGGCCGTGGGCGAGCCGCCGTTCATGCTGGCCAATGCGGTGCTTTCGGCGCTGGGGGCGGCGGTGGCCGCGTGCAACCCGGCAGCCGGTTGGCCCGAACTCGATGCGCCGGCCACGCCCGAGCGCATGTTGGCCGCGATTGCGCGCCAGAAGGCGGGGGCCCGGAAAGCGGGTGTGGAGCGCGGGCAATGATGTGGTGGGACATGGCCCGTGGCTGGGCCGAGCGTGAGCCGCTGGCGATGGTTTCGGTTCTGGCCTGCGAGGGGTCGGCCCCGCGCGGGCCTGGCACGCGCATGCTGGTATCCGCAGGCAGCACCTGGGGCACCATCGGGGGCGGGGCGCTCGAATTCCGGGCCATCGAGCAGGCCCGGCGGGCGCTCGATCTGGCGCCGGGAAGCTGGCGCGTGCAGGACTATCCGCTCGGCCCCCTGCTGGGCCAGTGTTGCGGCGGGCGGGTGCGTCTGCTGATCGAGCATCTCGATTTCCGGGGCCTTGCCGCGTTGCAGGGGATGCACGAAGGGGCCTTGCTGGTCAGCCATTTCAGTCTCGAGCGGATCGACCGGCACTGGATCGTCGATGGGCAGCCCACGCCGCTTTCCGCGCGGGCCGACAAGCCCGAAGCCGGGGCCCGCATTCTTGAGACGGTCGGCCAGTGGCGGCGCCCGGTCTATCTGTTCGGGGCGGGGCATGTCGGCCAGGCGATAGCCCGGCACATGACCGGCCTGCCGCTGCGCCTGTGCTGGTTCGATACGCGGCCCATGTTCGAGATGCTCGATGGCGTGGTGATCGTGGCCGAAGACGAGATCGCCTCCTGCGTGGCGCAAGCCCCGCCCGAGGCGGCCTTCCTGATCCTGACCCACGATCATGCGCTCGATTACCGGCTCACGCGGGCCGCGTTGCAGCGCACTGCGCGGGGCTATGTCGGGCTGATCGGATCGGCGACCAAGCGCGCGCGGTTCGTCTCGCGCCTACGCGACGAGGGGATAGACGCGGCCACCCCCGGACGCCTCGTCTGCCCGATCGGGATCGGCGGTGTGACGGGCAAGGAGCCCGACGTGATCGCGATTTCGGTCTTAGCACAATTGCTTCAGTTGTCTGCACAGATGGCAGAAAACAAAGAGAAAGTTTCAGTTCTTGGGTAAGCTCCACGCTTTTCGCGGCGAAATGCTCTCGGTGGATGAGGACCCGCTCGGCCTGCCTGAGGGCGCTGGCCTATCCTATCAGGCCGACGGGCTGCTGGTGGTCGAGGACGGGGTGATCGTGGCGCGCGGCGATTATGCGAGCCTCGCCACGCGTTTTGCCGATGTTCGCGTGACTGTCCTCGACGGGCTGGTCGTGCCGGGCTTTGTCGACGCGCATGTCCACTATCCGCAGATGGACCGCATCGCCAGCCATGGCGAGCAATTGCTCGACTGGCTCGAACGCCATATCTTTCCGGCGGAAAAGGCCTTTTCCGACCCGGCCCATGCCAGCGCCATGGCACAGGCCTTTCTGGGCGAACTGCTGCGCCACGGGACGACATCGGCGCTGGTGTTCCCGACCGTCCACGAAAGCTCGGTCGACGCGCTGTTCGAGGCCGCGCTGGCGCGGAACATGCGGATCGCCTCGGGCAAGGTGCTGATGGATCTGGGGCCCGACGGGCTGAAGGACAGCGTGGAAAGCGCGCGGGCCGAGACCGAGGCGCTGATTGCGCGCTGGGCCGGGCGCGGGCGGCTGTCCTATGCGATCACCCCGCGTTTCGCGCTTACCTCGTCGGACGCGCAACTGGCGCTGGCAGGCGAATTGCTGGCCGCGCACCCCGATGTCCTGCTGCACACCCATCTGGCCGAGAACCGCCACGAATGCGCGGCGGTGGCGGCGCGCTTTCCCGATGCGGCGGACTATCTCGACGTTTACGACCGCTTTGGCCTCGTTGCCGACCGCTCGGTCTTTGCCCATGGCATCCACATGTCCGAGCGGATGTGCGCGCGGATGGGGCAGAGCGGGGCGGGCATCGCGGTCTGTCCCTCGTCGAACCTCTTTCTGGGCTCCGGGTTTTTCAACTTCGGTCAGGCCGACCGGCACGGGGTGAAGCTCGGGCTGGGGACCGATATCGGTGCGGGCACGAGTTTTTCGATGCTCTACACACAGGGCCAGGCCTATCAGGCCGCGCTCGCGCGCGAGGAGCGGCTCGATCCGTTCCGTGCGCTCTATCTGGCGACAGCGGGCAGCGCGCGGCTGTTGCATATCGAGGACAAGGTCGGCGCGCTGGGCGTGGGGCAGGAGGCCGATTTCGTTGTGCTCGACAGCGCGGCCACGCCCCTGCTCGCGCGGCGCTGTGCCGGGGCGGGGCTTGCCGAAAGGCTGTTTGCCATGCAGATCCTGGGGGACGACCGGGTTGTTTCCCAGACGTGGATTCTGGGCGAATGCGCCTGGGACCGGAATGTGTGAGGAGTTGTTTTGTGGTTGATCTCGAAGCCTTCGTGCGCGGCCTGCCCAAGGCCGAACTGCACCTGCATATCGAAGGCAGTCTCGAGCCTGAATTGATGTTCGCGCTGGCCGCGCGCAATGGCATTGCCCTGCCCTATCCCAGCGTCGAGGCGGTGCGGGCCGCCTATGCCTTTTCCAATCTTCAGGACTTTCTCGACATTTACTATGCCGGGGCGGGTGTCCTCCAGACCCGGCAGGATTTCCACGACCTCGCCATCGCCTATTTCGAGCGCGCGGCGGCTGATGGCGTGCGCCATGCCGAAGTGATGTTCGATCCCCAGACCCATACCGACCGGGGCGTGGCCTTTGCCGAAGTGATCGAGGGGCTGCTTTCGGCCATGGCGCAGGCACAGGCGCGTCTGGGCCTGTCGAGCGTGCTGATCATGAGTTTCCTGCGCCATCTGCCGCAGGAGGCGGCCTTTGCAACGCTGGACATGGCCGAGCCCTGGCTTGACCGGATCGCGGCAGTGGGCCTCGATTCCTCCGAAGTGGGCCATCCGCCCGAAAAGTTCGAGGCGGTCTTTGCCGCTGCTGCCGCCAAGGGTCTCAAGCGCGTGGCCCATGCCGGCGAGGAAGGCCCGCCCGCCTATGTCCATCAGGCGCTCGACCTGCTGGGGGTCGACCGTATCGACCACGGCAACCGCGCGCTGGAGGACGAGGCGCTGGTCGCCCGTCTCGTGGCGCAGAAGATCACGCTGACGATCTGCCCGCTCTCGAACCACAAGCTCTGCGTGGTCGATGATCTGGCCGAGCATCCGATCGACCGCATGCTCGATCTGGGGCTCAAGGCGACCGTCAATTCCGACGATCCGGCCTATTTCGGGGGCTATGTCGGCGACAACTATCTGGCAGTGGCCAAGGCGCGCGGGCTTTCGCGCGAGGCGCTGGCGCAGCTGGCACGCAACAGCTTTACCGGCTCGTTCCTGCCCGCAGAGGCCGTGGCCAGCCATCTTCGGGCGATTGACGCGTACCTTGCCACGCATGGCTGATCGCCACGTTTGAAAGCGCACGAAAAAAGGGGAGGAAGCAGGCTGCTTCCCCCCCTTTTTGATGTTTGCGCGATGGCGCCCGCTCAACCGAGGCGTGCATCAGCCAAGGCCTGCGTCAGCCAAGGCGTTCTGGCACTTCCTGGGCCTGGCCGGTCAGCGTCTCGACAGTGTTGACCGCTTCCCACGGGAACACGAACCAGCGCTTGTCGTCGGTGCGGTCGATGGTCTGGACGGCATAGTCGACGGTTTCCTGCGAGACCATGTTGTTGATCATCACGGCAAAGCGCAGGTGATCCTCGACGGTTTCGTGCGCGCGCAGCAGGCGGCGCAGGCCTGCGATGGTGCGGCCGGAATCGTTGATGTCGTCGACGATCAGGATGCGCTGTCCGGCCTTGGTCATCGTCGCGAGCTTGACCAGCAGTTCGTCGGCGAAACCGGGAACCTTGGCCGACTGGTCGATCGAGAGCATCGGAATGCTCATCATCTGGCTCATGTAGACGGCGGGCACGAGACCGCCACGGCCAATGCCGACCACGAAGTCCGGCTTCCATTCGTCCTGACTCACGGTCCGGGCCAGGGTGCTGACGAAGGACAGGAAATCGTCATAACCGATATAGTCGAAAACGGGCTGCGTCATGGGTCTTGGGTCCGCTAGGCTGAAAGGCGGGTGTTACGTTGGGATGCCGCCATTTCCGGCCGTCCCCCGAATCGAAGTGGTGGCCCTTACAGGCTTGCACCCCTGGGGTCCATATAGTCCAGCGCGGCAAAACTGTTCTGGATTTCCTTGAGGACGACATCGGCGGCATAGGAGGTCGCGCGCGAGGTCGCCGTGCACAGGGCCAGCGTCATCGGCTTGAGCACGGCGTCGGTGATCGGCACGAAGGCCAGCTGGCCCGAGCGCACCTCGTTGGCGACATCGAGCGAGGTCAGCAGGCCGATGCCCACGCCTTGCAGCACGAGCGAGGTGATCATCTGGATATTGTCCGACGAGGCCTTGCGTTCGAGCGGAAGCTTCGACGTGCCGACCAGCACCTGAACCTGCTGGGCCACGGCCAGCGGCAGGGCGGGCACGATCATCGGCATGCCGATGCAAGCCGAAAAGCGGGCCGAGGCCCGCTCTGCAAACGGATGGTCGGCGGGGACGACAAAGCCCAGGCGGATATTGGCATAGGCTAGCACGGTCAGTTCGCGGAAGGTCTGGGGATCGAAGCAGATGCCGAAATCGACCTCGCCGCTGGCGATGGCGCCGCGGATCTGTTCATTGGGCATGACCTTGATATCGACGGAAATGCCCGGATAGCGGCTCTGGACGGCGCGGATCGTGCCGGGCACATAGCCCTTGGTCATCGCGTCCATGATGGCGATGGTGACATGGCCGCGCTTGAGCCCGCGCAAGTCCTCGATCTGGGCGCGCACGTCGCTCAGGCCCTTTTGCCAGCGGCTGCCCGCCGCCATCACGATTTCCCCCGCCGCAGTCAGCCGCAGCCCGGTGGGCAGGCGCTCGAACAGGGGCATGCCCAGTTCGGCTTCGGCATTGAGGATCTGTCGGTCGATGGCCGAGGCCGAGACGTTCAGCTCGTCGGCTGCCTTGCGGATCGAGCCGAGCCGCCCGACGGCCATGAAGTAGCGCAGGAAGCGGGAAAAGGCGGGCATGGGGGGCTCTCTAAATTTTGCAACGCTCTGTCAGATTCATTATGATTGATTGCAACGGGTCAAGTCCTTTAGCAAGCTAAAGTCACAAAATATCATTCAGGGAAGACAATTTGGGACGCGCCGTCATAGTCGGCTCGGGCAGGAAAACCCGGGCCATTAGTCATGCTTTGAAGGCTGGTGCCACGCTTGGCGCCGCTCTGGCGCTTATGGTGGCGGCGTCGGGGGCCTGCGTGCAGGCGGCTGAACCTGCTGTTCCCGCGCTTCCTGTGGTCAAGCCCATCCCGGTCAAGGTGATGGTCATCGCCAATTTCGAGCCCGGCGCCGATACCGGCGATGCGCCCGGTGAATTCCAGCTCTGGGCCGAGCGCGAGCACCTCGACGAGGTGATCCCCGTGCGCGGCGCGCTCCATCCGCTGCGGCGCAATGGGCAGGGGCTCTATGGCATGGTCTGGGGCGATCCGCATTCGCTGGTGGCAACGCCCGATGTGCAGTTGATGGCGCTGCTGCTCGATCCGCGCTTCGATTTCTCGCATACGTACTGGCTGTTTACCGGCATTTCCGGGGCCGATCCGCAAGTGGCTTCGGTGGGCAGCGTGGCCTGGGCGCGCTGGGTGGTGAGCGGCGACGAAATGCGCGAGTTCGCGCCGTCCGACACGCCCAGGGGCTGGCCCTATGGCCTCTTTGCCATTGGCGCCAAGGCACCGGGCGAGCTTCCCGCTGCGGCGGACAGCTTTGCCGGGATGACCGACACCAGTTCGCTGGGGGCGGCGGTCGCGCTCAATCAGGGGCTGGCGCAGTGGGCCTTTGCGCTCAGCAAGGATACGCCGCTGCCTGATTCCCCGGCTCTGGCCGCCGCGCGGGCGCGCTGGAAGGGCTTCCCGCAGGCCCAGCGCGCGCCCTTCGTGCTGATGGGCGAGACACTCGGCGCGCTGCGCTACTGGCATGGCGCGGGGCGCACGCAGTGGGCGCGCGACTGGGTGAAGCTGTGGACCCACGGGCAGGGCCGCTTTGCGATGACCAACATGGAAAGCCAGCTGATGGCCGGAACCATGCTGGTGGCCGCGCAGGACGGGCTGGTCGACATGAAGCGGGTCATGGTGCTGCGCAGCGCCAGCAACGCCTCGATGCCGCCGCCGGGGCAATCCCCGCTGGCCAGCGTGGGCGACGAAGGGCCGGGGCAGGTTGCCGCTTACGAAAGCAACTACCGCGTCGGTGCGGTGGTCGTGCATCATCTGCTGGCCGATTGGGGCCGCTATCGTGATACCGTGCCCGAAGCGGGCCAGCCATGATCCGGTTGATGCGCGGGTGTGCCGTTGCAGGCACCATCGCCTTGTTGGCTGCGGCATCGGCTCAATCCCGGGCGCGGGCCGAAGCGCCGGCGATCGTGTCGGCCCAGCGCGAGGCTGCTGTCGCCGCGATCATGGCGCGTGCGGCGCGCGATCCGGGCGAATTGCGCCTGTTCCTTCACGCCATGCCCAAGGGCGGGGATCTCCACGACCATCTTTCGGGCGCCCTGTTTGCCGAGGACATGATCGACTGGGCCGGGCGCAAGGGGCTTTGCGTCAAGGCCGATACGACCGGTTTCACGCAGCCGCCCTGCGCGCCGGGAACACAGGCCGCCAGCCTCGGCCAGACCGCGCCCGAGCGCTATGGCCGACTGGTCGACAGCCTGTCGACGCGCGGCTGGCAGGCTGGGGTCGATGCCGGGGCGGTCGATGGCCACGATCAGTTCTTTGCCACGTTTGCCCGGTTCGATCCGGCGGTCGAGGGGAGCGAGGCGGCCGCGATGGTCGCCCTGCGCCGTCAGGCCGCGCGCGAGGGCGTGCTCTATCTCGAACTGATCCACAATCCGCCTGCCCTGTTGCAGGCGGGTTTGCAGGCTGGGCTTTCCGCCCCTGCCGAGCCGCTTGATGCGAAGGGGCTGGATGCCTTTTTCGCGCGCGAGGCGCCGCATCTGGCCGCGATGGTGCCCGCCATGCGCCAGCAGATCGATGCCGAGGAGGCGCAGGCCCGCACCACGCAAGCCTGCGGGACGGCGCAGGCCGAGCCGGGCTGCGCGGTGGCGGTGCATTATCAGGCCTTCGTGTTGCGCTCGGTGGCCCCGGCGGCGGTGTTCCGCTCGATGATCCTGGCCTTTGCGCTGGCCGACAAGGACCCGCGCTTCGTGGGGGTCAATATCGTCGCGCCCGAAGACTGGCCGGTGGCGCGGGCCGATTACGACCTGCACATGGCCATGTTCCGCTTTCTCGAAAAGCGGCATCCGGGCGTCGCCGTTTCGATGCACGCGGGCGAACTGGCCTTTGGCAGCGTGCCGCCTGCCGATCTTGCCGATCATATCGGCAAGGCGGTGGCTTCGGGGGCGCGGCGGATCGGCCATGGTGTCGACATCGCCTTCGAGGATCAGGGCCGCGCAACGATGGCCCGCATGGCGCGCGAGGGCGTGGCCGTGGAGATCAACCTGAGCAGCAACGCGGTGATCCTGGGGGTCAAGGGGGCCGAACATCCGTTCGAACTCTATCGGCACCACGGGGTTCCGGTCGTGCTGGCGACGGATGATGCCGGGGTGCTGCGCATCGACCTGACCCACGAATACCAGCGCGCGGCGAGCGAGCACGGGCTTGGCTATGCCGATCTCAAGGCGCTCTCGCGGGCCAGCCTCGAATATGCGTTCCTGCCGGGCGTAAGCCTGTGGAACGCGCATCATCCCGGTTCCTGGGCCCCTGCTTGCGTCGACGGCAAGCTGGACGCCCCGGCGTGCCGGACATTGCTGGCGCAAAGCGAAAAGGCCCGCCTCCAGGCGGACCTCGAACGCCGCTTTGCCAGCTTCGAGACAGAGGTCAGCTCCGAGACAGGGGAAGTGACCGGCGCGAAGCTCTGACGGGCTGATTTCAAACGATACTATAATCGACGTTATAGCAAAAATATAATGCCTCTTCGGGAGAGGGGCCAGGGCGAAAAAAGCAACGGACGGTGCGTCGGCGACGGCGCAACCTGACCATGGGGGTTCGACAGATGATCACAGAACAAATGGGAGCGTATCACTCCGGCTTCAGGCATCGTGCCAGACCTCGCCGGGCGCTCGTAGGCCTGGCTTTGCTGGCCGGAACGGCGCTGGCCCGTCCAGCCCTGGCCGACGATGCCACGCCGCCGCCTGCTGCCGATGATGCGCAGAAGGAAATCGTCGTCACCGGCTCGCTGGGCGCGCTTCCGCTCAAGGATGTCGGTTCGGTCTTCGGGTTCGACAAGACCCTGGCCGAAACGCCGCGCTCGGCCTCGACGGTCAGCTCCGAACAGCTCGAACGCTTCGGCATTACCCAGATCTACGATCTGGTCAGCCAGGTTCCCGGCACGTTCACCAGTTCGTTCTTCGGCACCGGCGGCGCGCTCGACATTCGCGGCACGCCCGGCGAAGTCTATTTCCGTGGCATGTTGCGTCTGGAAAATCCCGGCAACTATCCCACCCCGATTGCCGCTGCCGACCGCATCGACATCGTGCGCGGCCCGGCCTCGCCGATCTATGGCCCGTCGAAGACCGGCGGCTACATGAACTTCGTGCCCAAGACCGCACGTGCGGCCAACGGGACTTATGCGCCCGATCCGACCGGTTTCGTCAGCTATGAAACCGGAAGCTGGGGCCGCAACGTGTTCAAGGCCAATATCACCGGCCCCGGCAAGATCGGCAACCACCAGTTCGGCTACAGCCTCTATGGCGAGGTCGAGGATTCGGGCAGCTATTACCGCAACATTCACCCGCGCAACCTGGTTCTTTCGGCGGCCTTCGACACCGACATCACCTCGAACCTGCGCGTCGAGTTTGGCGGCATGTACCAGAAGTTCCGTGGCCAGCAGAACGGTGGCTGGAACCGCCTGACGCAGGATCTGGTCGACAACGGCACCTACATCACCGGCAATGCCAGCAACGCGCTCGACACCAACCACGACGGGCAGATTTCGCGCACGGAAGCACGCGCGGCCAATGGCGGCGCTGGTCTTGTCGCTTTCGGTTCGTTTGCCTGTGGCGGCCTCGACGGACCTGGGGGCTGGACCGATGCCTGCCTGCGCGCCAACTATCCCGACATGGCGCTGCAAAACCACGGCACGACCACGCTGAGCAAGCGCAATACCCTGACGGGCCCGAACGACAAGCTCAACAACGACCAGAAGACCGGCTACTTCGACCTGATCTGGACGGGCCCCAAGAAGCTGGAGATCAAGAACCAGCTCTTCTACGATGGCACCAAGAACCTCAACGAGAACTATTACGGTTTCTCGCAGTTCATCAATTCCTACGTCATTGAAGACAAGATCGTCGCTTCTGACAGCTTCACCACCTCGCTGATGAAGCTCTCGGTTCAGGGTGCCACCTCGCTGCGCTACACCCACTTCAAGTTCGGTGACGACTTCGGCGTGGAACTGTGGAACCGCCCGGACATCACCACCGGCTATACCGATGCTTCGACGCGCCAGCTTTCGACCGATTGCGAATGTGACTATTCCGACTATCTCAAGGGGCACTACCTTGATGTCGGCGTGGCGGGCCTTGTCGATGCCGATTTCAACTTCGGCCTCGACATCATCGGGGGCCTGCGCTGGGATCATGTCCATGCCAAGTCGACCGCGATCCTCAGCAAGTACGATCCCACCGGCCTGCCGAGCATTCCCGAGGCCAGCGGGTCGGACAGCGGCCTGTCGTGGAACACCAGCGTTTCCTATCGCACGCCGATCGGCCTGATCCCCTATTTCACCGCCTCGCGCCAGTCGACGGTGGTGGCCGGGGAAGGGGCGGAAATCCAGCCTGCGGCGATCGCTTCGGGCACGTTCCTGTCGGCCTCGCGCCTGCTGGAAGCGGGCGTGAAGGGCGAATTCCTCAACAAGCGTCTCTATGCCGCGCTGTCGGTCTACAAGCAGGAACGCACCGATGTCGTTTCCGACAGCCCGCTGACCAACCAGTCGATCCGCACCAAGGGTGTGGAAGCCGAACTGCGCTGGTCGGTCGACCGCCACCTGCTGGTGAGCGCCAACTACACCTATATCGACGTGGTGAATATCTCGGCGCTGGCCGGGGCCTATTTCAACTACTTCGGCATCGGCGATTTGAGCAACGTGGCCAGCCCCTGGCTGGCGCTCGGGGGAAGCCAGATTGGCAACCTCTATCTCACCACCAATTCGCAGGCCCGCCGTCCGGGCATTCCGCACAACGTGGTGTCGGCCACGGGGACATATGCGTTCGACAACGGACTGGCGGTCAATGCCGACCTCAGCCACGTCGACTCGGTGTTCTCGGGCTATAGCCAGCAGGTTCGCCTGCCCGGCTACTGGCTGCTCAATGCCGGGGCCTCGTTCACCACGGGCCGCTGGATGCTGCGTGTGGTGGTCAAGAACCTCAATAATGCGCGCTATTTCCGGGCCGGTGGTCAGGATCTGTTCGGGGCCGACATTGCCCTGCCGCAGCAGCCGCGCAGCTTCCAGGCGACTCTCCAGTACAAGTTCTGATCGTTCAACCCTTGGGGCGGCCCAGTGCCGCCCCGTTTTCGATGGAAATATCATGATGGTGCAGATGAAGGCCTTTTGGCGCGGAGCAATCGGCCTGGCACTTGCCGGTGCGGCAGGAAGCGCGGTGGCACAGGCCAAAGGGGCGGCATCTGCACCCGCGCTTCCCGCGCAAGTGAGTGCGGCGCTGGCGTGCAAGCCGGGCGGGGCCTGCGCGGCGCGCATTCCGGTCAAGGTGGTGGTGGTCACCATGTTCGAGATCGGGCAGGACACCGGCGACGCGCCCGGCGAGTTCCAGTTCTGGCGCGAGCGGCGCAAGCTCGACGTGCGCATTCCCTTTCCGCAGTCCCACCACGACCTCTATTACAACCCCAGGAGCCAGATTCTGGGCATGGTGACGGGCATGGGCTCGATCCGCTCGGCAACGGCGACCCTCGCGCTCGGCCTCGACCAGCGTTTCGACCTTTCGCATGCCTATTGGCTGGTGGCCGGGATCGCCGGGGTGGACCCGCATCAGGCGACCATCGGTTCGGCGGTCTGGGCGCACTATCTGGTCGATGGCGATCTGGCGCACGAGATCGACGCGCGCGAAATGCCCAGGAACTGGCCGAGCGGCTATTTCCCGCTCAATGCCAAGGGGCCGCTCGACAAGCACCCGCAGAGCGCCGAGGAAGGCGAGATGTTCGCGCTCAACGCGGGCCTTGCCGACTGGGCCTATGGCCTGACCAAGGGCATCACGCTGCCCGACAGCGCCGATCTGGCCAAGGCCCGCGCGCCCTACACCGACACACCCGAGGCGCTGGCCGCGCCGCGCGTGATGACCGGCGACAACCTCGCTGCGATGACCTTCTGGCACGGCGCGATGATGACGCAATGGGCGCACGACTGGGTCGATTTCTGGACCGGGGGCAAGGGCACGTTCGTCACCTCGGCGATGGAGGAGACCGGTACGTTCCAGTCTATCGACTATCTTTCGCGCGTGGGCCGGGCCGATCGCAACCGCGTGATGGTGCTGCGCGGGGCGTCCAATTTCACGATGCCGCCGCCCGGCGTGTCTGCGGCGACCAACCTGCTGAAAGAAAACGAGAGCTATTCGGGCATGAACGCCTCGCTCGAAGCGCTCTATACGGTCGGTTCGAAGGTGGTCGATACCCTGCTGGCCGATTGGCCGCGCTATGAAAAGATGCCGCCCAAGGCCCCGGCACAATGATGGCAGGAGAGGCAGGCAAGACGCGCGCGATCGTCCATGCCGACGTGATCGCGCTGATGGATGATGCGGGCACCGAGATCGCCGATGGCGCGCTGGTCTGGCGTGACGGGGTGATCGTGGCCTGCGGGCCAACGGCGGATATGGCCGTACAGCTCGATGGCGTGGAAACCATCGATGCGCGCGGCTGTGTGGTCACGCCCGGCCTCGTCAACACGCACCATCATCTCTACCAGTCGCTCACCCGCGCGGTGCCCGAATGTCAGGACACCTCGCTGTTCGGCTGGCTCAAGACGCTCTATCCGATCTGGGCGCGCTACACGCCCGACGATGTGTTCGATGCGACGCGGCTGGGGCTGGCCGAGCTGGCGCTATCGGGCTGTACGCTTTCGTCCGACCATCTTTACCTGTTCCCCAATGGCGTGCGGCTCGAAGACACGATTGCCGCCGCGCAGACCATCGGCATGCGCTTTCACCCCACGCGCGGGGCGATGAGCGTGGGCGAGAGCCTTGGCGGCCTTCCGCCCGACAGTCTGGTCGAGGCCGAAGGCGCCATTCTGGACGACATGATCCGGGTGATCGACGCATTCCACGACAGCGCCGATGGCGCGATGGTGCGCGTGGGCGTGGCGCCGTGTTCGCCGTTTTCGGTCAGCCGCGAGCTGATGCGCGATGCGGCGCTCCTCGCACGCGAGAAGGGCGTGATGATGCACACCCATCTGGCCGAAGACGTCGACGATGTGCGCTACAGCCTCGAAAAGTTCGGTTGCCGCCCCGGCGATTATGCCGAGAGCCTGGGCTGGACGGGCCCCGATGTCTGGCACGCGCACTGCGTTCAGCTCGATGCGACCGAGATCGCGCTGTTTGCCCGCACCCAGACGGGCGTTGCCCATTGCCCGTGTTCGAATTGCCGTCTGGGTTCAGGCATCGCGCCGGTGCGGGCCATGCTCGACGCCGGGGTGCCGGTGGGGCTCGGGGTCGATGGGGCGGCGTCGAGCGACAGCGGGCATCTGCTGGCCGAGGCGCGACAGGCCATGCTGCTCCAGCGGGTGCAGGGCGGGGCCGGGGCGCTGAGCGCGCGCGCGGCGCTGCGTCTGGCCACGCGCGGCGGGGCTGAAATCCTCGGGCGGCATGATTGCGGGCAACTCGTGCCGGGCAAGCGGGCCGACTTTGCGATCTGGCCGGTCGATGACGTGGCGTCGAGCGGAAGCTGGGACAAGCTCGCCGCGCTGGTCCTCGCGCCGCCTGCCGGGCCGCGGGATGTTTTTGTCGAAGGCCGCGCCATCGTGCGCGAGGGCGACCTCGTGCTGACATCGCGGCGCGAAGTGGTCGCGGGCGCGCAAACCGCGCTGGCCCGGCTGATGGCGGCCTAGCGCCCCCGATATTCGAGTTGAGGAAAGGCAGAACCGATGGCGAGCCATGCACGATCTGACCGGCTGGAGCAAAGGCCCGAGGCCGGGGAGGTCGATAGCAGCCCCGCGCGGGGGCTGACCCTCGAACAGCGGCGCGATCCGGCCTATGTGCCGCCCCTGCCGATGGCGATTGCGCTGGGGGTTCAGCATGTGCTGGCGATGTTCGTCTCGAACATCACGCCCCCGATCATTGTCGCGGGCGCCGCGGGGTTCGGGTTCGGCTCACCCGATCCTTCGGCGCTGATCTACATGATCCAGGCCGCCATGCTCTTTGCCGGGGTGGCCACTTTGCTGCAAACCGTCGGGCTTGGTCCCATCGGGGCGCGGCTGCCGCTGGTGCAGGGCACCAGCTTTGCGTTCATCTCGGTGATGATCCCCATCGTCGCGGGCAAGGGCGTGGAGGGCATGGCCGCGCTCACCACGGCGGCCTTTCTGGCCGGGCTGCTCCATGCCGGGCTGAGCCGGCTGGTCGGGCCGATCCGCTTTGCCCTGCCGCCGCTGGTGACCGGGCTCGTCGTGTTGATGATCGGGCTGTCGCTGGTGCGGGTGGGCATCGAATATGCCGCAGGCGGGGTCGCGCTGCGCGGGCATCCGGCTTATGGTTCGCTCGAAAGCTGGGCTTTGGCGGGCGTGGTCGTGGTAACGACGCTGGGGCTCAAGTTCTTCGGGCGCGGGGTGTTCTCGACGGCGGCGGTTCTGCTGGGGCTGCTCGTCGGCTATGGCGCGGCCCTGGTCATGGGCAAGGTCGATTTCGCGCCGGTGGGGCAGGCGCACTGGGTGATGCTGCCGCATTTCCTCGCCTTTGGCTGGGCGCTGTCGCCTTCGGCCATTGTCGGCTTCTGCCTGATCGGGTTCGTTTCCTCGATCGAATCCATCGGCGATGTCGAGGCGATCTGCGAAAACGGCGCCGGGCGCCGCGCGAGTGACCGCGAGGTGATGGGCGCGGTGGCCGCCGATGGCGTGGGCACGGCGCTCTCGGCGCTGTTCGGGGCCATGCCCAACACGACATTCAGCCAGAACGTGGGCCTGATCGCGATGTCGGGCCTGATGAGCCGCTTCGTGGTGACGCTGGGCGCGCTGTTCCTGATCGTATGCGGGCTTCTGCCCAAGATCGGCGCGGTGATCACCACGGTTCCCATCGAGGTTCTGGGCGGCGGGGTCATCGTGATGTTCGGCATGGTGGCGTCTTCGGCCATCGCGATGCTGTCGGGGGTGGTCTGGAACCAGCGCAACATGCTGATCGGCGGGACGGCGCTGTCGCTGGCGCTCGGGCTTCAGCTCGAACCCGAGGCGCTGGGCCATCTGCCCGAAACGGCGCGGATTCTGCTGTCTTCGGGGGTGATGCCGGTGGCGGTGATTGCGGTGGTGCTCAACCTGATCCTGCCGCAGGAGATCTGACTGCTCTCAATTTTGCAATGCGGCGTTAAAATCATTGCGTTTGATCGAGCGCCTTGGGGGCTTCATCGTCTTCGGGACGGTTTAAAACAGACAAGGTACTGGTTATGGCTACGGCCCCTCTCACCCGCGCCCCTGCGAGCCCCGCGCTCCCCGATGGTTGCACGTTCGATGCGCAGGACTGGGCGATCCTGGCCCGGCACTGGTATCCGGTCGCGCTGGTGCGCGAGGTGGGCGAAACACCGCTCAAGGCCATGCTGCTCGATCAGCCGCTGGTGATCTATCGGGGGGATGATGGCGCGATTGTCGTGGCGCCCGACCGTTGCCCCCATCGCGGGGTGCCGCTCAGCATGGGGCGGGCCAATGGCAAGGGGGTCGAATGCCCGTATCACGGGCTGACCTTCGGCGCGGGCGGGCGCTGTGTCCATGTTCCGGCCCAGCCGCAGCGGGCGATCCCCGCGCAGTTCCATCTGGAGACCTATCCGGCGGTCGAACGCTATGGCCTCGTGTGGACCTGCCTTGATCCTGAAAATGCTGAGCCTGCTCCGGGCGCGATCATGGACATGCCCCATTGGGACGAGGCCGGGTTCCAGCAGATCGTCTGCCCGTGGATCGATATCCATGGCTATGCAGGGCGCCAGATCGAGGGGTTCCTCGATGTCGCCCACTTTGCCTTCATCCATACCGAGAGCTTTGCCGATCCCGACAACGCCCATGTGCCCGACTATCGCCCCACGCGCACCGAACACGGGTTCGAGGCCGAATACTGGAGCACGGTGGCCAACTATCCCAAGGGGATCGACAAGGCGCCGCCCGGATTCCGCTGGCTGCGCCATTTCCGCTGCCATGCACCGTTTACCGCCACGCTGGAGGTTCATTTTCCGGGGCAGGACCGGCTGGTGATCTTCAATGCGGCCTCGCCGGTTTCGGCGCGCGAGACGCGGCTGTTCGTGCCGATTGCCCGCAATTTCGATACCGACCAGCCGGTGCAGGGCGTTTACGACTTCAACCGGCAGGTCTTCGAGGAAGACGCCGCCATGGTCGAGGCGCAATGGCCCGCCCATGTCCCGCTCGACCCGCTTGCCGAAGCCCATCTGGCCGCCGACATGAGCTCGATGTTCTATCGTCGCGCGCTCAAGGACATGGGGTTGCGCCGGGGTTGATCCCCGGCCTGCAGGTGTTTTCAGCCCGCAGGTGTTTTCTAGCGTTGCAGGAGCAGGCGGCTGACCCCGCCGCGCAGGCCGGGAAGCCGGGCGGCAAGGCGCAGGCTGGCCGAGCGGGCCAGGCGCGCGGGCGGCGTTTCGGCGGTGAACAAGTTCACCAGCAAGTTGGTGCCATCGTAGAGCGGGCGCGCGGCCAGCCGCTGCCCGGCTTCATAGCGGCGCAGCAGCAGCGGCGAGGCAAGCGGACGGCCCAACCCGTGCGCGCGGACGACCAGCGCGGCAAGGCTCGCCGCGCTGCGCAGGCCGAGGTTGAAGCCATGGGCGGTCACCGGGTGCATGCCCACGGCAGCGTCCCCGATCAGCGCCGCGCTGGTGCTGGCGAAATGGCGCGACCAGGTGGTCGCCAGCGGATAGGCATGGGGCGCTTGCGCCACGCGCATCTGGCCCAGACGCCCATCGAAACGGCGGGTCAGTTCGGCGCCCAGCGTGGCCGGGTCCATCGCGCAGAGCCGGTCGATCTCTTCGCTGGCAAGCGTGAGCACAGCCGAGGCCATCCGGCCATTGAGCGGCAGAATGGCCTTGGTCTCGCCATGGTCGAACCATTCGGTGGCGATGCTGTCGTGGTTGGCCTCGTGATGGACGCGGCAGCACAGCATCGAGCGCCCGGTGCGGTTGATCTGGGCCGGAATACCCAATTGCTCGCGCACGAAGGAAAACCGGGAATCCGCGCCGACGAGCAAGGGCGCGGCAAGGCGTCGTCCATCGGCAAGGACCACATGCGCGCCGCTGTCGTCTGCGACAAGGGCGGTGATGCTGGCTCCGGTGAGAAGGTCGAGGCCTTCCTGCCGGGCGGTGACCTCGAACAGGGCGCGGCGGATCAGGTGGTTGGGAACCAGCGTGCCGAGGCGGTCGTGGACGCCCCCGCGCGGGTCGAAGGCCAGCGCAAAGGGCGACGCGCCGTTGAGAACGCGCGCCTCGCGCAGCGGGGCGACCTCGTTCTGCGGGATATGCTCCCACGCGCTCAGCGCCTTGAGCGTGTCGATGGAACGGTGGGTAAGGGCGATCTCGCGTCCGTCGAAGGCGGGCTGGGCAAGCGCCTCGCGCGGCTGGCGCTCGACAATGGCGACCTTGAGCGGGCGTCCCCTTTGGCTGGCTCTGGCGAGGCCGCGTGCAAAGGCCAGACCTGCCGGACCGCCGCCGACCACCACCACATCATAATCCATCACGCCGCCGCTTTCCTTGTCGATCCCGGACCCTGACGGCGCCGGGGGAAAGGCGGCATGGCAGGGCGGGTCGTCCATGGAAATGACTGGTGTCAAATTGGCGGGGACTTTAGGGCGAGCGGAAGTCCGGCGGCGAGGAACTGCACTTCATGGGTGCAGGCCGCGACGGTCTGGTTGAGCCGCCCGTTTTCGTCGCGGAAGCGGCGGGCGAGGGCATTGTCGGGCACGATGCCAAGGCCGGTTTCGTTGCCCACGAGGATCACCGGCCCTTGCGCGTCCTCGATGGCGGCGATCAGGTCGTCGCGGGCGCGGGGAATATCGTGTTCGCCCAGCATCAGGTTGGTGAGCCAAAGGGTCAGGCAATCGACGAGGACCACACGGCCCTGCGTGCTGGCCTCGCGCAGGGCTTGCGGGAGGGCGAGGGGGGCTTCCACGGTGGTCCACTGCGGGCCGCGGTCGGCCTGATGGTGGGCGATCCGCTCGCGCATTTCCGCGTCCCACGCTTCTGCCGTGGCGATATAGACGGGGGCAAGGCCGGTTTCCTCGGCACGGGCTTGCGCGTAGCGGCTCTTGCCCGAGCGCGCGCCGCCCAGAACGAACAGGCGGGTCATCTCAGGCTCCCTGATGCGCGATGGCGAGCAGCGCGTCGATATCGACATGCTGTTCGAGGGTTCGGGCGATGGCATCGAGCGCGGCATCGACGCGGGCGGCATGGTCGTGCCCGTCCGAGCGGGCGCCGAGCCGGTCGAGCAGCGCCGCGCGCAGGCCCGTGCTGGCGAGTGCGCCATGGACATAGCTGCCGACTACCCGGCCATCGGGGCTGATGGCGCCATCCGGGCGGGCGCCATCGAGCAGGGCAAACGGGCGCGCGCAATCGGGTCCGGTGGTTTCGCCCATGTGCATTTCAAAGCCGGTGAAAGGCTGGCCCCAGGCCGTGCCGGCCACCTCGCGCAGGGCCTTGCGCGGCGTGAGGACGGTCGTGCAGTCGAGCAGGCCAAGGCCGGGAACCGCGCCGGGCGCGCCCTCGATACCGTGCGGGTCGGACAGGGTCTTGCCCAGCATCTGGTAGCCGCCGCAGATGCCCAGAATGGCCCCGCCGCGCCGGTGGTGGGCGATCACGTCGATATCCCAGCCTTGCGCGCGCATGGCCTTCATGTCGGCGAGGCTCGCCTTCGATCCGGGCAGCACGATCAGCGCGCAATCGCCGGGGATCGGCTGGCCGGGCGGGACCATGACCAGTTCGACTGCCGATTCCGCCTTGAGCGGGTCGAGATCGTCGAAATTGGCGATGCGCGGCAGGATCGGGCAGGCCACGCGGATCGCCCCGCTGGCTGCGGGCGTGGCGCGTTCGAGCACGACTGCGTCTTCGCTTGGCAGGTGGACGGCCTGCGTCAGCCACGGGACGACCCCCAGCCCGGTCCAGCCCGCGCGCGCCTCGATCTGGCGATAGCCATCTTCGAACAGGGCCGGATCGCCCCGGAACTTGTTGATCAGGAAGCCCCGGATCATCGCGGCGTCTTCAGGATCGAGCACCGCGCGGGTGCCCACCAGCGCGGCGATGACCCCGCCCCGGTCGATGTCGCCCACCAGCACCACCGGCACCCCGGCGGCGCGGGCAAAGCCCATGTTGGCGATATCGCCCGCGCGCAAGTTGATCTCGGCGGGGGAACCGGCGCCTTCGACGACGACGATATCGGCCTCGTCGGAGAGGCGAGCAAAGCTTTCGAGCACGTGGGGCAGGAGGCTCGCCCGCCCCATGCGGAAATTGCCGCTGCCCAGCGTGCCTTGCACGCGGCCATGGACGACCAGTTGCGAGGTGCGGTCGGCCTGCGGCTTGAGCAGGACGGGGTTCATGTCGGTGTGAAGCGGCACCCGGCAGGCGAGCGCCTGAAGCGCCTGCGCCCGCCCGATTTCGCCGCCTTGCGGGGTGACGGCGGCATTGTTCGACATGTTCTGCGGCTTGAACGGGCGCACGCGCAGGCCCCGGTTGGCCAGCGCCCGGCACAGTCCGGCGACCAGCACCGACTTGCCCACGTCCGAGCCGGTTCCTTGCAGCATCACGGCAACCATGGTCGTTCTCCAAAAGTGAGGGCCGCGACCAGAGCAGCGACCAGCCCCGCCAGCAGCAGGCAGGCGCGGACATAAAGAGCCAGCGCGCGGCGAAGGTCTGCCGCGTTCGCCTGCGCGCGGCCCGTTCCGATCCACGGCTTGTCGTGGGACAGGCCATCATAGGCGACGGGGCCTGCCAGCTTGAGGCCCAGCGCACCCGCCATCGCGGCCTCGGTCCAGCCCGCATTGGGCGAGGCATGGCGGCGGCAATCGCACCACAGCGTGGCCCAGCCACCATGCCCGGCGAGGCAGAGCAGCGGCCCGGCCATCCGCGCCGGGATCAGGTTGAGCGCATCGTCAAGCCGCGCGGCGGCCCAGCCGAAGGCGCGCCAGCGCGGTTCGCGGTGGCCGATCAGGCTGTCGGCGGTGTTGATCGCCTTGTAGGCCCAGGCGCCGGGAAGCCCGCCCACGACCAGCCAGAACAGCGGCGCGGCCACGCCGTCGCAGAAGCTTTCGGCGAGGCTCTCGATGGCTGCACGCGCCACGCCCGCTTCGTCGAGCGCGGCGACATCGCGCCCGACGATCATGCCCACCGCCCGGCGCGCGGCGGGCAGGTCTTGCGCTTCGAGCGCGCGGGCGACGGGCACGACATGCTGGTAGAGGCTGCGCAGCGCGAGCGCGGGCCATGCCGCCAGCCCCAGCAGCACCCAGCGCCCTGTTTCGGGCAAAAGGGTTTGCAAGGCCATGCTTGCCCCGATGCTGAGGGTCAGCAACAACAGGACCGTGACGACCCCCGCCGCGCGGCGCCAGCCAAAGTCCCAGGTCGCACGGTTCCAGCCCCGCTCGCAGGCCGTGATCAGGCGCGCGAACAGGCCGACAGGATGGCCCACCACACGATAGAGCGGCGCGGGCCAGCCGATCAGCGCATCGAGGCCCAGCGCCACCAGAGCAATGCGCGGATCAGCTATCATGGGGGGGCAAGGCTGCAATCAGCCGCGCGCGGGCGGCCTCATCGGTGGGCAGGCCGAGGCGCAGCCAGCCGGGATGATCCTCGAACGGGCGGGTCAGGATGGCCTGCGCGGCCAGATGCGCGAACAGCGCCGGGCCATCCTTGCAGGCGATCAGGCGGAACAGCGGGCTTTGGCCGGTCGCCTGATAGCCGCGCCGGGCGAGCGCGGCATCGAGCGCATCGGCCTCGGCCACGAGGCGCGCGCGCATCTGCGTGATCCAGCCCGTATCGCGATAGGCCGCCGTGCCGATGGCCAGCGCGGCGGCGCAGACCGGCCAGGCGCCCAGCCTTGCGCGCAAGGTGGCCAGCAGCGGGCGTGGCCCCAGCACGAAGCCAAGGCGCAGGCCCGCCAGACCGAAGAACTTGCCGAACGAGCGAAAGATCACGAGGCGGCGCGCGTCGTCGATCATGGGGGCGAGGCTGTGGCCGGGGTGGGTGTCGACAAAGGCTTCGTCGAGCGCGGTCCAGCCCGGCCGCGCTTCGACGAGGGCAAGCAGATGGTCGCGAGACAGCAGGCGCCCATCGGGGTTGTTGGGATTGGCCAGAATGAGCGTGGCCGCCGTGCTGGAGGCCATGGCCTCGGGCGCGATGGGGGTGCTGCCCGCGATCATCGCGCCATGGGTGCGATAGCCGGGCACGCCATGGGCGGCGTCGCGGGGGAGCAGGTCGGCGGCGAGGCGCAGGCCGATTTCGGTACCCGGCACCGCGCAGACATGATCGGGATGGCAGCCGAAATGGGCGGCGGCGGCTTCCTCCAGCGTGGCAAGGGCCTGTTCGTCGGGCAGGGCGCGCCAGTCGATGGGGGAGCTTTGCGTTTCGGGCCAGCCCCAAGCCCATGGATTGATGCCGGTCGAAAGGTCGAGCCAGTCTGCCGCTTCGCCCCCGAAGCGGGCGCGGGCGGCAGACAGGCCGCCGCCGTGCCATGTCCAGCGATTCGTGTTCATCGCAAGGCTCCGATGGCTCCGATGGAAAGGGCGAGCAGCAGCAGGCTTTCGACCAGTTCGATCCCTGCGCCCATGCCATCGCCCGAAATGCCGCCGATGCGGCGCAGGATCCAGCGGCGCCACAGCGCGATGGCCGGGACCGTCGCCAGCAATCCGGGGGCAAACCATGCCGCGCCCAGCAGGATCAGCCCCCAGAGCGCGAGATCGACCGGGCGGATCACCCCGGCAAAGCGCGCGCCCAGCCCGGCGTGAAGCGGGGTCATCGTGCGCGTCCAGACGAGTGGGGCAATCCGCGCGGCAAAGGGCACCGCGATCAGCGGCAGCCAGACCCCCTGCACGATCAGCGCATGGAGCAGGACCAGCTTGGCGAGCGCCTGAAGCACGAGGGCGCTGGTGCCAAAGCTGCCCAGATGCGGATCGGCCAGAACCTCGCGCACGCGGCCCGGGCCTTTGTGGGCGGCGCCCGCCGCATCGGCGATGTCGGCGAGGCCATCGAGATGGAGCGCGCCGGTCACGCCCACCCAGACGACCAGCCCGGCCAGCGCGCCAGTCCAGGGATCGACATGGGCGCCAAGCCAACTGGCGCCTGCCACAATCGCGCCGATCACCCCGCCCACGGCGGGAAACCAGCGCATCGAGGCGGAAAATTCAGCGTCGCTGACGGTCAGGCGCGGGCCGGGCAGGCGCGTCATGAACTGGAGGGCGATCAGCAGGCCCTTCATGCGGGCTCTCCGGCGCAAAGCCCGGTGATCTGGGCCATCATGGGGTTTCCGGACATCGGATTTCCGGGCCAGACCCTGAGCGAAAGCAGGCTGGCATAGGGCAAGTCGAAGGCCCAGACCTGATCATAGGAAAACCCGCAAAGGACCGTGAGCGCCGCGCGCATCGCCCCGGCGTGGGTGACGATCAGGGTATCGCCGGTTGCCCCTTCGGCCAGCGCGGCCCGCACCCGTGCGACCAGCGCCGACCATCTCTCTCCTTCGGGTGGGGGGAAGGCATCGGGATCGGTCTGGAAGGCCGACAGGCTGGCCGGAGGGACGGCTGCGGGTGAAAGGCCATCCCATGCGCCAAAGTCCATTTCGCGCCAGCGCGGATCGATCTGGGGCGCAAGGCCCCTGCCTGCGCCGATGGCCCGTGCCGCTACGCGCGCGCGGGCCAGATCGGAGCAGACGAGGTGCTCAAACGACAGTCCGGCCACCGCCCTGCCGCAGGCGGCTACGCCCGCCCCGGTCGGCGCGGCGTCGGTCCGCCCGAGCAGGAGACCGGGAACTTCGGGCGCGCCATGGCGCAGCAGGTGGAGCCGGAACGCGCTCACAGGCTCTTTTCGACCCCCGCATCGGCAAAAGTCGCCATCTGGGCATGGGCGGCGAGCGCGGCGCGGATTATCGGCACGGCGAGCGCCGCCCCACTGCCTTCGCCCAGTCGCAGGCCCAGCGAGAGCAACGGGGAAAGGCCAAAGGTTTCAAGGATGCGCACATGGCCCGGCTCTGCCGAGCAATGCCCGGCAAGGCAATGGTCGACGATGGCCGGATTGTCGACGAACAGCGGCACCAGCGCCGCGCAGTTGATGAAGCCATCGAGCACGACCGGAATGCGCTGCGCACGCGCGGCGAGGGTGGCCCCGGCCATGGCGGCCACTTCGCGCCCCCCCAGACGGCGCAGGGTTTCGAAGGCATCGCGCGGGGCATCGGCATGGAGCGCCAAAGCCTGTCCGACAACGGCGGCCTTGCGCGCGACCCCTTCGGGATCGAGCCCGCTGCCCGGCCCGACCCAGTGGGCCGCGCTGCCGCCAAGGCTGTGGGCGCACAGGGCCGAGGCCGAGGCCGTGTTCCCGATGCCCATTTCGCCCACGGTCAGCAGGTCGAGATCGGGCGTGACCACGGCGGCCCCGGCATTGAGCGCAGCGAGGCATTCTTCCTCGCTCATCGCCGGACCCTGGGTGAAATCGACGGTGGGGCGGTCGAGTTCGAGGGGGACGATGGTCAGGTCCATGCCGGCAAACCCGGCGAGCGCGTTGATGGCCGCGCCCCCGGCGCCATAGTTGGCGACCATGGCCTGGGTCACGCTGACCGGAAAGGCACTGACGCCATGAACCATGAAGCCGTGGTTTCCGGCAAAGATCGCCGTGCGGCCCTTGTCGATCGCGGGGATCGTGCGGTTCTGCCATCCGGCCATGAAGATCGCGATGTCTTCGAGGCGGCCGAGCGAACCGGCCGGCTTGGTCAACTGGCTCTGGCGTTCGCGCGCGGCCTCGATGGCCGCTTCATTCGGGCCGGGCAGGGCGGCGAGGGTCTGGGCAAAGGCGGCGCGGGTGGGAAAGAAGCTCATGCTGCGACAAATCCGGCTGGAGGGGTGCGGGTGATGAAGTGGCCTTTAACACCTTGGGGCCATTGGCGAAACGGAACCTGCCCATGCTCGCTTTGCGAGAGCAGCAGGGTGTAGTCGAGGATGGCGGTGGCGGCCTCCTCGCCCGGCTCGAAGCGGCCCATGACATAGCCGATCTTGCCCGGCGCGCGGACATGGACGGTGCAGAAATCACCGCAGGCAAACAGGCAGGGCATTTCCTGCACGGCGATCCCGGCAAAGCGTTCCTCGCCCGACTGGACCGCGCGCAAGGCTTCGACCAGACGCGCGCCGCCGCGCTGGCCTTGCGCGTCCTCGCGTTCGGTCTTGCTGTGGCGGCAGGTGTTGCAGGCGACGACCGCGGGGCCGTCTTCGACAGGTTCGAGCATGATGGGGGGCCTTTTCGTGCGGGGAAATCAGAATTCGATGCCGGGCTGGGCTTTGACGCCCGCGCGGAACGGATGCTTGACGAGGGTCATCTCGGTGACGAGATCGGCGGCCTCGATCAGGGCTTCGGGCGCATTGCGGCCGGTGACGATCACGTGCTTCATCTCGGGCCGCGCGGTCAGCACGGCGAGCACTTCGTCGAGCGGCAGGTAATCGTAGCGCAGCACGATGTTGAGTTCGTCGGCCACAACCATCGCAATGTCCGGGTCGGCGATCAGGCGCTTGACTTCCTCCCACGCGGTGCGGGCGGCGGCGATGTCGGCGCTGCGGTCCTGGGTGTTCCAGGTGAAACCCTGCCCCATCGGCTGGAACGTGACCTGCTGGGGGAAGGCCTCGAACACGGCCTTTTCGCCGGTGTGCATGGCCCCTTTGACGAACTGGACGACGCCGACTTTCATCCCGTGGCCAATCGCGCGCACGACCATGCCGAGCGCGGCGCTGGTCTTGCCCTTGCCCTTGCCGGTGTGGACGATCAGCAGGCCCTGTTCGCGGGTCTTGCTGGCCAGGATGGTGTCGCGCGCCGCCTGCTTCTTGCGCATCTTGGCCGCGTGGCGGGCGTCCTGCTCTTCGGAAGAGGGGGATGCTTCAGGCATCGGTCTGGTCCTTTTTCAGGAGGGAAATGTCCATGATCCAGCCATGGCGGGCGCGAAGCTGCGCGCGCAGGCGGGCAATGCGCGGGGCGGCCAGCGCGAGGGGGCCGTGGTCGAGCGCCTCGGCCTCCATGCCCAGATAGGCGCCCCACCACACGGTGATGCCCTCGGGCGGCAGGGTTTCGAGGGTGGTGCCATCGTCGAGCATCACGACCACGCAAGTCGCCCCTTGCGGCCAGCCATGGCGGCGCAGCATGCGGGCCGTGGTGATGGTCACGGCGCCGCCCAGCGGGTTGAGCGGAATGGCATGGGCCGCGCAGAGCGCTTGAATGCTGGTGATCCCCGGAACAACCCGGATGGTCAGCCTCATGCCGCTTGTCGCCAAGCGCCGGGCGATCCGCAAGGTGCTGTCGTAGAGCATCGGATCGCCCCAGACGAGCAGGGCGAGGCTGCCGCCCTGGGGCAGGTGCGCCTCGATTTCGGCGCGCCAGAGGGCGGTGATCGCCGCGTGCCAGTCGTGGACGGCGCCGAGATAGGCGGCGGCGCCATCGCGCACGGGCATGTCGAATTCGACGATCCGGGGGCCTTCCAGTCCGGCGCAGAGCGTGCGGCGCAGGTCGATCAGATCGGCCTTGTCGCTGCCCTTGCGCGGCAGGAGGATGAGATCGGCCCCGGCCATCGCGCGCCGGGCTTGCGCGGTCAGGTGGTCCGGGTTGCCGGTGCCGATGCCGATCAGGGTAAGGTCGATCATGTGGCCGCTCCGATCAGGTGGAAGAACGTGCCGGTGACCATGCCCCGGCGCGAGCCGGTCTCGGGCAGTTGCGCGCCATTGGCGTCTTCTACGCGGGCCAGCGGTTCGTCGCGCTGCTCGACAATCGTCGAATAGTGGAATTCGTGGCCGCGCAGGGCTGTTCCGGCGGGCAGCGCGCCGATGGGGGCGTGCAGGCGCGCATGGCGATAGCCCAGATGCATCTGGCGCCGGGCATGGCTGGTGACGAGGCCGAGCAGCCCGGCCATGGCGTGCGATGTTCCCGCCTTGTCGATCAGCGCCTCGCCCAGCACCATGTAGCCGCCGCATTCGCCATGGACGGGGCGGGTCTGCGCGTGGGTGCGCAACCCGCTCAGGAAGGTCTGCGCGGCGGCGATGCGGCCTGCGTGCAATTCGGGATAGCCACCGGGCAGCCAGACCAGATCGGCCCCGGCATTGGGTGCCTCGTCGGCCAGCGGCGAGAACGGCAGGATTTGCGCGCCCGCCGCCTGCCAGCCTTGAAGGAGATGGGGGTAGAGGAACGAAAAGGCCGCGTCGCGCGCCACCGCGATGCGCTGGGCCGGTGGGGGCATGGGCGGGGAAGGGGTATGATCGGGGGCCTGCCCGGATGCGGCGGCGCGCAGGGCATCCAGATCGACATGATCGCGCAGAAGGGTGGCCAATGTGTCGAGCGTGGCGTCCAGATCGGGATGCTCCATCGCCTGCACCAGCCCGAGGTGCCGTTCGGGCAGGGAAAGGTCCGCCCGGCGCGGCAGCGCGCCCAGCACGCGCAGGCCCGCTGCCTCCATCCCTGCCCGCAGCAGGCTTTCATGGCGGGGGCTGGCCACGCGGTTGAGGATCACGCCCGCAAAGGGAAGCTGCGGATCGAGCCGCGCAAAACCGAGCGCGGTCGCCGCAGCCGATTGCGCCTGCCCCGAAACATCGAGCACCAGCACCACCGGCCAGCCCATCAGGCGGGCGAGATCCGCGCTCGCGCCATTGCCGGTTTCGCCCGCCTTGGCCACGCCATCGAACAGGCCCATCGAGCCTTCGGCCAGGATCAGGTCGGCCCCGGCCCCTTGGCGGGCAAGGCCGTGGAGCATCGCGGGCGCCATCGCCCAACTGTCGAGGTTGAACGAGGCGCGTCCGCAGGCGGCCTGATGGAAGGCCGGGTCGATATAATCCGGCCCGTTCTTGAACGGCTGCACGCGCAGGCCTTGGTGGGCAAAGGCACGCAGCAGGCCGAGCATGACCGTGGTCTTGCCCGTGCCCGAGGCCGGGGCCGCGACCAGAAGACCGGGGGGGACGGGGGGCATCATCGCGCGCTTTGCGCCTTGCGCGGGCGGAAGCGGCGATCATAGCCGGTTGCATAGAGGCTGCTTTCGGCAAAGTCCTGTGCGCCCAGAACCCGGCCCACCAGGATCAGTGCGGTGCGCTCCATGGTGTCGCCCACGGCCTCCTCGATGGTGGAGAGCGTGGCGCGCACGATGCGCTGGTCGGGCCAGCTTGCCCGCCAGACCACCGCGACCGGGCAATCCGCGCCATATTGGGGCATAAGATCGGCGACCACGCGGGCCAGATTGTGGATCGAGAGGTGGATGGCCAGCGTCGCGCCCGTGGCGGCAAAGGCCGTCAGGTTTTCGGCCGGGGGCATCGAACTGGCGCGGCCCGGCGTGCGGGTGAGGACCAGCGACTGGCCGAGCGTGGGCAGGGTCAGTTCGGCCTCCAGCGCGGCGGCGGCGGCGGCGAAGGCAGGGACGCCGGGCGTGACGGTGAACGGGATATGGGCCGCGCGCAGGCGGCGCAATTGCTCGCCCATGGCCGACCACACCGAAAGATCGCCCGAATGGAGCCGGGCGACATCCTGGCCCGCCTCGTGGGCGCGGGTAATTTCGGCCATGATCGCGTCGAGGTCGAGCGGGGCGGTGTTCACGATCCGCGCGCCTTCCGGGCAATGGCCGAGCACCGCGCGCGGGATCAGCGACCCGGCATAGAGACAGACCGGGCTGGCCGCGATGAGGTCGCGTCCGCGCAGGGTGAGCAGATCGGGCGCGCCGGGACCGGCGCCGATGAAGTGAACGGTCATGCAAGGCTTCCTTGAGGGCTTGCCAGCGCGAGGGCGCACGTGGCGCGGCGGTCGGGCGAAAGGCGGCGGGGGGCGATGAGGGAGGGGGGGAGGGAGGCGTTTGGGCTAAGCATGCGGGCGCCGGCCAGCGCGGCGGCTTCGGCAAGGCTGCCGGTTCCGCGTGCGGCAAGGCTCGTGGCCGAGCGGGTCTGCGTGGGCATGGCCGCCAGCGCCTGTGCCCCGATGGCCAGCAGCGGCAGGCCGAGCGCGTGGGCCAGCGGGGCGAGGCCCTCGGCCTTGTCGTCGGCAGTGGCCAGATGGGTGATGTTTGCTGCGCCATGCTGCGCCAATGCTGCATGCAGCGAGGCAAGGCTGGCGCCCCGGCGGAAGCCGAAACCGGCGACGAGGATGGGGCTCTCGCTCACAGCGTCACGCTCCACTGCACGATGGGATAGCGCGCCTTCCAGCCGCGCCTCGGGCCCAGCGGGGCGGCGTCGGCCAGTTCGATCCGCAACAGGCTGCCCCCGTGCAGGCCTTGGGCCTGCGCCAGCAGCACTTCGGATTCGAGGGTGACGGCATTGGCCACCAGCCGCGTTCCGGCAGGCAGACCAGCGCGGAGCGCATCGAGCAGGGCCTGCGACAATCCGCCGCCGATGAACACCGCGTCGGGCCGCGGATCGGATGGGTCCAATGGCAGGCAGGCAGGCGCGCGGCCCTCGATCACGGTCAGGCGGTCGGCGCCCAGCGCCCCGGCATTGGCCCGCGCGCGGGCGGCGCGGACAGGATCGGCTTCGAAGGCGGTGGCGCGGGTTGAGGGGTGGGCCAGCAGCCACTCAATGCCGATGGAGCCGGAACCCGCGCCGATGTCCCACAAGTGCTCGCCCGCGCGGGGGGCGAGGGCGGCCAGCGTCAGCGCGCGCACGGGGGCCTTGGTGATTTGCCCGTCTGAGGCAAACAGCATGTCGTCGCGCCCCGGCGTGAGCGCCAGCGCCGGGCCGGAGCCTGCACAGGAAAGCCCGACCGCGACCGGGTGGGCGATGTCGGTCAGGGTGAAGGCATCGGCGCGGCCCTCGCGCACCCGCTCGCGCGGGCCGCCCAGCGCTTCGAGGACATGGAGTGTGGACGCGCCGAAGCCCAGATCGGTCAGCCAGCGGGCAAGGTCGCCCACCGCCGCGCCGTCGCGCAGCAGGACCAGCGCGCGGCGGCCCGGCGCCAGATGCGGGCGCAGGCGCGCAAACGGGGCGGCATGAAGGCCAAGGCAGACCAGATCCTGTATCGCCCAGCCCAGCCGCGCGGCGGCCAGCGTGAAGGTGGAAGGGGCTGGATGGGCGATCCATTCATTGGGGGGCAGGCCGGCGACAAGGCTGCTGCCCGCGCCAAACCAGAACGGGTCACCCGATACGAGCGCGACGACCCGCTGGCCCCGCCATTCCATCACGCGCGCCACGCCTTCGCGGAACGGGACTGGCCATTCGTGGGCCGGGCACGTAAGGTGGGGCAGGACCAGACCAAGATGGCGGATCGGCCCGATCACCACATCGGCCTGGGCCAATGCCGCTCGCGCCGGGGGGGAGAGGGCCTCGTAGCCATCCTCGCTCAGGCCCACAATCATCAGCCACGGGGCGTCTTCCCCCGCCCGCTTTGCAGGATCAGCCATGCCGCACCGCCTTTTGCGCCGCATTCTCGTGCTGGGGGGCACCAGCGAGGCGAGCGAACTGGCCCGCCTCCTGGCCGCGCACGGGCTTTGCGCGACGCTCAGCTATGCCGGGCGCACGGAAAACCCGCGCGCGCAGCCGATCCCGACGCGGGTGGGCGGCTTTGGCGGGGTGGAGGGGCTGGCGGCCTACTTGCGTGCGGAGGGCATCACCCACCTGGTCGATGCGACCCACCCCTTTGCCGCGACGATGAGCGCGAATGCCTGCGCGGCGGCGCAGCTTGCCGGGGTGCCGCTCGTCGCGCTCACCCGCCCGGCGTGGGAGGCGCAGGAGGGCGACCGCTGGCGTGAAGTCGCCACCATCGCGCAGGCGGTCGAGGCACTGGCCGGGGCGCCGCGCCGGGTGTTCCTCGCGCTCGGGCGGCAGCATGTCGAGGCGTTCGCCGCGCAGCCGCAGCATCGTTATGTCCTGCGGTTTGTCGATGCGCCGGGGGAGGCGCCCGCCTTGCCCGATCATGCGCTGGTGGTCGATCGCGGGCCGTTTACCGTGGCAGGCGACCGCGCGCTGATGGAGGCGCACGGCATCGAATGTATCGTCGCCAAGAACGCCGGGGGCAGCGGCGCGCAGGCCAAGCTGGAGGCCGCGCGCGCGCTGGGGCTGCCGGTGATCATGATCGCCCGGCCTGCCTTGCCCCCCCGCATGGAGGTTCACCGGGCCGTCGACGTGCTCGACTGGCTCGATCATGCGCCCCCCTCAGGTGCGGAACGCGGGGTATAGAGCAGGGGCGCTGCGCCGGGCCGTTCGATCAGGCGGGTCTGGCTCGACCCGACGATGACCATCGTGCGCATGTCGGCCATCTCGGGCCGGGCCTGATCGAGGGGGACTATGCGCAAGGCTTCCTGCGGCGTGCAGACGGCACGGGCAAACAGGACCGGGCGGCTGTCGCCACAGGCCTCGCGCAGGACGGCGAGCGCGCGGGCAAAACCCTCAGGCCGGGCCTTGGAGCGCGGGTTGTAGAAGGCCATCGCGAAATCGGCCTGTGCGGCAAGGCGCAGGCGCTTTTCGATGAGGGGCCAGGGCTTGAGATTGTCGGACAGGTTGATCGCGCAGAAATCATGGCCGAGCGGGGCGCCTGCCCGCGCGCTGGCCGCGAGCATGGCGGTGATGCCCGGCAACACGCGGATGTCGAGGCTGCGCCATGACAGCGGCCCGGCTTCGAGCGCCTCGAACACGGCGGCGGCCATGGCGAACACCCCCGGATCGCCCGAGGAAACCACGACCACGCGGGCGCCTTCTTGTGCGAGCGACAGGGCATGGGCCGCGCGGTCGAGTTCCACCCGATTGTCGCTGGGGTGCAGGGTCAGGCCGGGCCGGGGCGCGACGCGCGCGACATAGGGGGTATAGCCGATGACATCGGTTGCCATGGCGAGGGCCTCGCGCACTTCGGGAGTGATCAGGGCTTCATCGCCCGGACCCAGCCCGGCAATCGCCAGCCATCCTTCTTGCCCGGCGCTCATGGACGGCGGCCTTTCCCGTGGATCAGCAGGATCGAGAAATAGGGGGTGACGCTGCTCGCCTGCGCCAGCGGGGTGACGCGCTGTTCGGGCATGGCGGCATATTCGACGAGCCAGGCTTCGTCCGCGCGGCCCGCCTGCGCCACTGCGCGGATCAGCTTGGGCAGGTTGCGCCCGATCTTCATCACCACCAGCGCGTCGGTATCGCGGATGCGGCGGACGAGTTCGTCTTCGGGAAGCGTCGCCATGGCCACGGTCAGCACGTCGTCGCCCCACGTGATGGGCAGGCCCGTGGCATTCCAGGCCCCTGCCATGCCGGTGATGCCGGGGACGACCTCCACCGGCGCCAGCCCCGACAGGCGGCTGTGCAGGTGCATGAACGAGCCATAGAAGAACGGGTCGCCTTCGCACAGGACGACGACATCCTCGCCCGCTGCCGAGAGCGCAACGAGCCTTTGTGTACACTGCGCATAGAAGGCCGAAAGCCGCTCGTTGTAGCGCGGGTCGCTGAACGGGATTTCGGTGGTGACCGGATATTCCATCGCGATCTCGACCACGTCGGGGCGCAGCATGCCTTCGGCAATGCGGCGGGCCTGCCCCGGTCGTCCGGCCTTGCGGAAATAGGCGACATGGGATGCCCCGCGCACGAGGCGGTCGGCGCGCACGCTCAGCAGGTCGGGTGCGCCCGGGCCGAGGCCGACACCGTGGATCGTGCCCGGAATGGGAGAAAGGGGAGCGCTCATTCCGCGCGGCTCGCCAGCGCGTTGATCGCGGCCACGGTGATGGCGCTGCCGCCCAGCCGCCCTTCGACCACGCAACACGGCACGGGGGCTTCCTCCCACAGCGCGGCCTTGGATTCGACCGCGCCGACAAAGCCGACCGGGCAACCGACAATCGCGGCGGGGCGCGGGCAGGCCGGGTCTTCAAGCATGGTCAGCAGGTGAAACAGCGCGGTCGGCGCATTGCCGATGGCGACCACCGCGCCCGCCAGATGCGGACGCCAGAGTTCGAGCGCGGCGGCAGACCGCGTGGTGCCCATGTCCTTGGCAAGGCCGGGAACCTGCGGATCGTGCAGCGGGCACAGGATCGGATTGGCGGCGGGCAGGCGCGCGCGGGTGATCCCTTCGGAGACCATCCGCGCGTCGCACAGGATCGGCGCCCCTGTGGCCAGCGCGGCGCGGGCGGCGGCGGTGAACGTGGGGGAAAAGTGGATATGGCGGGCCAGTTCGACCATGCCGGCGGCATGGATCATGCGCACGGCGACCGGCTCTTCATCGGGGGTGAAGCGGGCGAGATCGGCCTCGGCGCGGATCATCGCGAACGAGCGGGCATAGATCGCGGCGCCATCGGTTTCATACACGTGAGGCATCAGGCAGCTCCAAAACGGGCGAGCACGGCATGGGGGGAAAGCCCGGTTTCCTGCGCGGCTCCGGCGCGGGCGTGATGGGCAAGGTCGAACAGGCCCGCGCGCCCGGTGAGGACGAGATCGGCGGGGGCGGGGCAGGCGCAGCCCTTGGCGCAGCCTGCGACATGGGTGTGGCCGGTCAGATGGGGCGCGAGAGCGCGGGCCAAGGAGCGGGTTTCCACGCTGGCTTGCGGGCACAGCGGCGCGCCGGGGCAGGCGTCGATCCGGCGCAGGGGATCGGCGGGATCGGCGATGAAGCCGGAAAAATCGTGTCCACGCCCGCCTTCGATCAAGAAAACGCGCCATGGCGTCAGGCGCAGGCCGTTCACGCCCGGACGGTCGAGCGCGCGCAGCAGGGCCGAGGCTTCGATCTGTCCGAACGGGGCGGCCAGCGCCATGCCGAGGGAGGTCGCACCCGGTTCGAGAGGTGGGCGCGGGCGCGCGGGGCCTTGCGTGCCCTTGGCCCAGTCGGGCAGGGGGGCGGTGTGGCGAGCCATGCGGCCTGCCTGCGCGCCGCCGCTCCGGGCGAACCAGCAGGCCAGATCGGCGAGCAAGGCGGCCTCTTTCCCGAACGGGGCGGCGGCCCCCAGCGGGCGGGCCTGCGCGCGCAGGATCAGGCCGCCCGACGCGCCGCGCTCGATGCGGAAATCGCCCGCCTCGCCGGTCAGAACCGGGGCTGGCCCGGCATCCACGACAAAGCCGATTTTGCCGGGCAGGGGCGGCAGGGCGGGCAGAGCCTCGACGAGCGCGCTGGCAATGCGATGGGTATCGTCTCCAACCTGCCAGTCGGGCGCGACGAGGATGGTCCGCCGTGCTTCGAGGGTGGGGTCTTCGTCGACGAGGCCGAGCGTGATCAGGCTTTCGAGCAGGGGGCGCCACTGGCTCTCGCGCACGCCGCGCAGTTGCAGGTTGGCGCGGCGGGTGAGGTCGATGATCCCGTTGCCGTGGCGCAGCGCGGCTTCGCACATGGCGCGGGCCTGCGGCGTGGTGAGGCGCGCCATGCGCGGCTTGACCCGGACGAGCAGGCCGTCGCCTGCCTCCATCGGGCGCCATGCATTGGGACACCAGCCCCGGATCGTGCCGTTCGATGTCATGCGGGAGTGTCCGGCAGGCTGGCGAGGATCGAATTGCGCCGCGTCTGCCACAGGCCAGCGCGGTGGAGCGCGGCAAAGCGGGCCTCCATAGCGGCCAGGGCGCCGGGATTTTCGCGGGCGAGGAACGCGCGGACATCCACATCGCCCAGCGTGGCGTCATGATAGAGATCGAACAGATGGGCCGGGACGGCGCCCGCCAGATGGGCAAAGGCGCCCAGATGGTCGAGCGTGGCGGCCAGTTCTGCCCCACCGCGAAAGCCGTGGCGCATCATCCCCGCGATCCAGCCGGGATGGGCGGCGCGGGCGCGCACCACGCGGGCGATTTCCTCGGGGAGCGGGCGGGCGACGGGCTTGGCGGGGTCGTGGCTGTCGAGGTGATAGAGCGCGGCCCTGTTGGCGCCGACCGCCGCCTGCGCGGCGGCAAAACCGCCTTCGTGGGCGGCATAGTCGGCAGCCAGCAGGAGGTCGGTCTCCTCCAGATCCTGCACATGGACATAGGCATCGGCCTGTCCGACACGTTCGCGCAAGCCTTGCGGATCGGGCGCGAGGTCGGCGTGGTCGAGCGGCTGGTCGGAGGCGGCGAGCCAGGCCTCGCCCCCGGCCCGGCGGCCTTGCTCGCCATACGTCTCAAGCGCCCCACCCATGCCAAGGCCATAGCGCGCAGGCCGGGGGCCATAGACGCGGTGGGGCGCCTGCTGGCCGACGAAGGGGTTCCATTCGGCAGGTTCGTCGCGGTCGGCCAGCGCGCGCACGGCCTGCCCGAACAGCAGCGGCAATTGCGGGAAGGCATCGCGAAACAGGCCCGAGACCCGCAAGGTCACGTCGAGGCGCGGCCTTTCGAGGAGGGCAATGGGCAGGATTTCCACGCCCGTCACCCGGTCGGAGGCACTGTCCCACACCGGTTTCGCGCCCAGCAGGTGGAGCGCCATGGCAAACTCCTCGCCCGCCGTGCGCATCGTGGCCGAACCCCAGAGGTCGACGACGAGCGCACGCGGCCAGTCGCCATGGTCCTGAAGATGGCGGCGCACGAGTTCCTCGGCGAGGGTCACGCCTTGGGCATGGGCGGCGCGGCTGGGCACCGCGCGCGGATCGATCGTGTAGAGATTGCGGCCCGTGGGCAGGACATCGCTGCGCCCGCGATAGGGCGAGCCGGAGGGGCCGGGTGCCACCCGCCGCCCGGCCAGCGCGGCGCGCAGGCCGGTACGCTCGGCCAGCCCCTGTTCGCCCCGGCCAAAGACGTGAAGCCCTTCGCCAAACCGGCTTTCCTTGATCTCGCACACGAAGCGGTCGATGCGGGTGATCGTTTCGGCGGCGGTGGCTTGGGGGGAGAGGCCGAGATCGGCGGCAAGGCCGAGGGCTTGTGCCTCGCCGCAGATGGCGCCGGTCAGGCGGTCGCGCCGGGCCGGGTCGAGACCGTCGGCGTTGGAAAATTCGTCGAGCAGGGCTTCGAGGCGGTCCAGCCCGGTGGCCTTGCCGGCGGGGACGAGGGGCGGCGGGGCATGGCCGATGGTGACCGCGCCGATGCGCCGCTTGGCCTGCGCGGCCTCGCCCGGATCGTTGACGATGAACGGATAGACCACCGGCAGCGACCCGACCAGCACCTCGGGCCAGCAGGCGCCCGAAAGCGCGACAGCCTTGCCCGGCAGCCATTCGAGCGTGCCATGGGCGCCCAGATGGATCAGGGCATTGAGGCCAAGGCTGCGCAGCCAGAGATGGAACGCGACATAGCCATGGCAGGGCACGCGGTCGAGGTCGTGATAGTCGTCCTCGCGCGTGGCGTGGGCGCCGCGTTCGGGCTGAAGCAGCACGCGCACGGTGCCGCAGGGGAGACCGGTGAAATGGAATGCGCCCTCGCGGCAGGCTGGGTCATGGGCCGGATCGCCCCACGCTCGCGCGAGGTCGGCTTGCAAGCTTGGGGGCAGGGTGGCCAGCGCTTCACGATAGGCGGAAAGCGGCCATGTCAGGCGCTCGTGCTGCAAGGCGGTGGCGAGATCGGCGGGCACCGGCTGGCCCAGATCGGCCAGAATGGCTTGCGCGGAAGCCAGCGCGTCGAGGCCGACGGCATGGGCTAGCAGGTGGGGCTTGCCCGGATAGGTCGAGAGCACGAGAGCGAGAGATTGGGGTGAAGGGTGCCGGGCCAGCGCCATCCAGCCCTCGACCCGCGCGACGATGGCCGCGATGCGTTCGGGATCGGCCTGATGGCGCGCCGGGGCAAGGCCCAGCGCCGGATCGGGCGTGCCGCTTTCCTTGAAGCTGGCGACACCGGCCAGAATGCGCCCGTCGATCTCGGGCAGGACGACATGCATGGCAAGGTCTGCCGGAGACAGCCCGCGCGGCGAGGCCTCCCATCCCGCGCGCGGCGCGGTGGCGAGCGCGAGTTGGAAGACCGGCACCCCGGCACTGTCGAGCGGGCTGTGGCCGTTCTCGTCGCGGGCGGAAAAGGCCGTGGCGTTGACGATGGCCGCCGGGGCGAGGGCGGCGATCCATTCTGCGATGGCCCCGCGTGCCTCCGGGGCCTTGAGCGAGGAGGCAAAGAGGCCAAGCGCCGCAGCCCCTCGCGCCTCGAACGCGCGGATCAGCGCGGCGATGGGGTCAAGGTCACCCGCGGCCAGATAGGCACGGTAGAACACCACGAGCACCAGCGGGCGGGCCGGATCGCAGGGCACTTTGAGCGGATCGACGAGGCCCCGGTCCGGGTGCCAGCCGCCAGCGGGGGGGAGCGGCTCTTGCCCGGCGGGCGTGGCTCCGGGCGCAAAGCCTGCCTGCCCGGCCAGAAGGGCAAGCGCCGCGCGGGCGGCGGGCGCGCCGCCTTGCGTGCAGAGCCGGTCGAGCGCGCGCAGGGTTTCGGGGGGCACCGTGGAATAGCTGTCCAGCCGGGGATCGGGGCGACCGTCGCCGGGCAGGACGGCCAGCGCAATGCCCTGCGCGCGGGCCAGCAGGCTCACTTGCGAAAGACCATAGGCCCAATAGGCCTCCCCGCCGATCAGCCGGATCAGGATCGCCCGCGCGCCGCCCAGCGTGCGCTCGACATAAGTATCGACCGACAGCGGATGGGCGAGCGTGGCCAGATTGGCCAGGCGCATGTCGGGAAAGGCCGGATCGTCTGCGCGTGCCGCGTGCCAAGCAGCGCCGAAGGCCCCGAGGTCGCTGTCGGAAAACGACAGCACCACGAGGGGCGCGGGCGCCTGCCCGAGGTCTTGCGGGCTGGCGGTTTCCTCCATCCCGTGGGTTTCGCGAAAGACGATGTGCATGGGGCCAGCTTCCCGCTTTGCGCTTCAGCCTGCCTGCACCGCTTCCTGTTGGGGCACGGCCCTGAGCACGGCCTCGATGGCTTCGGACACCAGCGCCTCGCGCTCGGCGATCACCACGAGGCGGGTTTCGCGCGGGTCTTGCGGGCGCCACGGGCGGTCGTAGCTCTGGCGCAGGCGCGTGCCCACGGCCTGAACCAGCAGGCGCATCGGCTTGCCCGCGACGGCGGCATGGCCCTTTACGCGCAGCACCGCGTGATCGCGGGCGAGGGTCTCGATGGCGCGGGCCAGTGCGTCGGGATCGGTAATCGCGCCCAGCGTCACCACGATGCTGGCGAAGTCGTCGTGTTCGTGGTCGTCCTGCCCGTCGTGGTGCGAGGGGCGGGCGGCCAGATCGTTTTCTGCGGCGGCGTCAAGGCCGAGGATCACGCGCGGATCGACCACGCCTTCGGCCAGTTCGATCACCGGGATGGCGCGCGGGGCCAGCGCGGTGATGGCGGCGCGGGCGCGGGCAAGGCCTTCGGGCCCGGCCAGATCGGCCTTGGTGAGCAGCACCATGTCGGCGCAGGCGAGCTGGTCTTCGAAGACTTCGGCCAACGGGGTCTCGTGGTCGATCCCCGGATCGGCGGCGCGCTGGGCGTCGAGCGCGACCGGGTCGGGCGCGAAACGGCCCGCGGCCACCGCTTCGGCATCGGCCAGCGCCAGCACGCCATCGACGGTGATCCGGCTGCGGATGGCGGGCCAGTCGAAGGCCTTGAGCAGGGGCTTGGGCAGGGCGAGGCCCGAGGTCTCGATCAGGATGTGATCGGGCCGGGGTTCGAGCGCGAGCAGGCGCTCGACAGTCGGGATGAAATCATCGGCGACCGTGCAGCAGATGCAGCCATTGGCCAGCTCGACGATATTTTCCGCCGGGCAATCGGGGATCGCGCAGGACTGGAGAATGTCGCCATCGACCCCCAGCGTGCCGAATTCGTTGACCACCACGGCCAGCCGCCGCCCGCCCGCATGGCGGATCAGGTGGCTGATGAGAGTGGTCTTCCCCGCGCCCAGAAAGCCGGTGACGATGGTGACGGGCACTTTGCCCAGATCGGGGCCCAGATCGGCCATATGCACACACTCCCCGCGCCCGAGCGAGACAGGGCGGAGCGTACCGGACACAAGGCTGTCCGGCTGGCGCACGGCAAGGGGCAGGCGCGAAAATCGCCCGAGACCGCACGGCCCATGCAGCTCCGGCCACATGGTTTTCGTCGCTCAGACGGAAGTGTTACCGTGCCTTGGCCATCCCCTGGACCCGGGCAAGAGCGACCGGTGCGCCGGCAGGTCTCCTGGCTTGCGGGTCACAGCTTGATGCATGCCTTCCCAGCGCCGCGTTCCTGCGGCCTCCAGTGGCTGCCCCGTCGAAGGGGCCATGCATCGCGCTATCCGCTCACAGTTGCAGGGACAGCCGCGGATTTGGGGAACAGGCGCAAGGCGCCTTTTCTCCTCACCGCATTCCCGATTAAGCCCCTTTCGGGGCACCGGCGCGAGTCTGATGTGAAGGCATGGGGCCAATCCTTGTAGGACAGGCTCCGTGCTTTCGGGAGTGCTCCTAGCCGCATCGCCGCCACTGTGCAATCGTGGAGATGAGGGCGGGCAGATGAGGCCCAATGTCAGGCGGAGGCGGAAATGTCGATTTCGTCCAGTCGCTTCCAGCGATAGATCGCGAAACTGATGAGCCAGCACCCGGCAAACAGGCCGATGATCGCAAAGCCCAGCGCGTTGAAGTGTGAGGCAGCCTTTGCGGCCATGTTCCAGGGCCAGCCGGTGAGCGCCAGCTTGTCGCCGATCAGCGCGCATGTCTCGATCCCGCCGATCACGATGGCCACCAGCGCCGAGATCGCCGTGATGGTGATGTTGTAGTAAAGCTTGCGGATTGGCTTGACGAAGGCCCAGCGATAGGCGCCCAGCATGATCACCCCGTCGAGCGTATCGACCAGCGCCATGCCTGCGGCAAACAGGGCGGGCAGGACGAGCATCGTGCCCAGCGCCAGATGATCGGCGCCCTGATTGGCCGAGAGCCCCAGAATGGCAACTTCGGTGGCCGTGTCGAAGCCCAGCCCGAACAGGAAGCCGAGCAGGGCCATGTGCCAGCTCTTGCTGACAAGGCCGAACAGCGGGCGCAGCAACCTTGCCAGCCCCCCGCGCGAGGCGAGCAGCATGTCGAGGCTCTCCTCGTCGTGGGGAAGACCGGCGCGTGCGCGCCTGAAGGCCTGCCAGACCGAACGCAGGATCGCGAGGTTGAGCCCGGCAATGGCAAACAGGAAGAAGGCCGAAATGCCCGTGGCCAGAACGCCGCCCACTTCGCGGAAGGCTTCAAAGCGGCTGAGCGCATTGGCCGTGAGCGCGACCGCCACCGAAAGCGCGGCGATGATGCCCGAATGGCCGAGCGCGAACCAGAAGCCCACCGCGATCGGGCGCTGGCCCTGCTGCATGAGCTTGCGCGTGACATTGTCGATGGCCGCGATGTGATCGGCATCGACCCCGTGACGCAGGCCAAGGCTCCAGGCGAGCGCGGCGGTGCCCAGCAGCAGCGGCTGCGCGCCCAGGGCGCCCAGCGCCCAGGCCCATGCCGCCAGATTGGCGAGGACCAGGGCGGCGAGCAGGATGAGGATGCGGCGCTTGAGCGGGGCGCCATGGAAGAAACGGGAGAAAGAGACAGCCATCGCGGGGCGAACTTTCGGCAAAAGGACGACAAGGCCCGAAGCCGTCCACGCGCAAGGCACAGCCTTCCGCGCAGCCGGTTCGAGCCGCTACAGCGTCGCCCTGACGGAGTTCACCCGGACGCAGTTTGCCGGGGGCGAGTTCACCGTGCCCTGGCCATCCCCTGGACCATGGCGTGAGCGACCGGATGCCGGCAGGTCTCCTGGCTCGCGGGTCATCGCTTGATGCTTGCCTTCCCAGACCTCGCATGATTTTGCGTCCGGTCCAGTGGCTGCCTCCCCCTCGATGCGGGGGAAGACGTAAGCATCGCGCTCTCCGCTTACAGTTGCAGGGACAGCCACGGATTGGGGCGCCCGCAGGCGCCCGCACCGTATTCCCGATTAAGCCCCGTTTGGGGCACCGGCACGATCTGGAAGGCCATTTATCGACGCGGGCCCATCAAGGTCAAGCCCGCATCCGGCCCGCATGGGGGCCGCAGTGGCGTTGGAGGGCGCTCAGCGGTGGCTGGCGTTCCAGGTCTTGACCGCAGCCATGGCCTTTTCGATGTGGGTCAGCGGATTGTGGTCGGTATAGCTCGACACGATCTTGCCGTCTGGTGCGATGACGTAGGAAGTCCGGTCGGAAAGTGTCTGGCCATTAAAGGAAATCTGGTTCTTGTAGAGCCCCGCGATCCGGGCGCCGGGGTCGGCGGCGACGGCGAACTTGTCGCGGCATTCGACTTTCGAGAATTCGGCTACGCGCTCGATGTTGCCAGCCGTCACGCCGATCACGGTGGCGTGCTGGGCCTTGAAGGCATCGGTTGCCTCGGCAAAGGCATGGGCCTCGATCGTGCAGCCGCTGGTGAAGGCCGCCGGGAAGAAATAGAGCACGACGGGGCCCTTCTTCAGGCTCTTCCTGAGCGAGAAGTCCATGGCCTTGCCCCCTTGCGCGGCCTTGAGCGTGAAATCAGGCGCGATGGTGCCTGCGGGAAGTGCGGCCTGTGCCGGAACCGCGCTGGCAGCAAGGGCCAGGGTGCCAAGAGAGCCAAGCATAAACAGGGCCTTGCTGCGTGAAGCGAGGAAACGGGGTGAAGCGATGAGGGCGGTCATGGGATGCTCCTTGGCGGAAATTGGGGGCGGAAACGGGCCCGGCTGTTTACGGGTGTTGTAATGCGGAACGGGCAAAAGGCGCGCGCAAACTTGCGCAAAAAACGCAGGTCAGGGCGTTTGCGGCGCAGAACCCCTGTTTTTACCCGCAAACGCGCTTGAAAGCGCAGGCGCCATGCCGCACAAATCGGCCATGACTGAAATGCCTGTCCCTTCGCTTCCTCCCGCGCCCAGCCTGGCTGTCGTGGGCAGCACGGCCCGTTTTCCGGTCGGGCGGATTTTCTGCGTGGGGCGCAACTATGCCGATCATGCCCGCGAGATGGGCGCCGATCCGGTGCGCGAGGCGCCGTTCTTCTTCACCAAGGGGCCCCACGCCATTCTCGACGCAGGCGGTGCGCAAGGGGCGAACCTGCCCTACCCGACGCAGACCGCCAACCTGCACCACGAGATCGAACTCGTCGTGGCCATTGGCGTTGGCGGCGCTGACATCGCGCCCGAGGCCGTGGCCGATCATGTCTTCGGCCATGCCGTGGGGATCGATTTTACCCGCCGCGACCGTCAGGACGAGGCCAAGGCGGCGCGCCGTCCGTGGGACATGTCGAAGAGCTTCGATGGCGCCGGGCCGGTCGGGGCGATCACGCCGGGGGGCGCCCCGCTCGACGGGGACAGCGCGATCACGCTCGATGTCGATGGCGTGCGTGTCCAGTCGGGCCACCTTGGCGCGATGATCTGGGGCGAGGCCGAACTCGTCGCGGAACTCTCGCGCTGGCAGGCCTTGCAGCCGGGCGACCTCATCTTCACCGGCACGCCCGCCGGGGTCGGCGCGGTGGGCGTGGGCGCGCGTCTGGTCGGGCAGGTCGACGGGCTTGAGCCGGTGGTTGTGACGATCGGCGACCGGTCTGTCCCGGACAATGCTCGGTCGTGACAGCGCAAACAGGGTTTGCCTGAGAGTTTCTGGTCCCGGAATGTTTGCCCGGCATGCGTTTGCCTTGCCGGACATGGAAAGAGATTGATCGGCCATGGCCGCCCCGCCGCTCAGCTTTGCTGGCGTTTACGAATCCTTGCGTATTCCGACGCTGCGCGATCTGGTGTTTTCGGCCAAGGCCTATCTGGCGGCGGCCGTGGCGCTGTTCATCGGGTTCAGCCAGGGGCTTGAAAAGCCCTATTGGGCGGTGCTGACGATCTATAGCGTGCTCACGCCCCCTGAATCCGGGGCGATCCGCTCCAAGGCGATGTTCCGCCTGATCGGAACGCTGGCGGGCGGGGTGATGATGATCGGCCTGACCGCCCTGTTCGGCGACCAGTTGGGCATTCTGGTGACCGCGACGATTGCGGTCGTCACGCTGGCCACGTTCCTGCGGCAGGCCGACCGGACCCCGAGCAACTACCTGTGGTTCTCGACCGGGATCACCATGGCGGTGATCGGGTTGACGAACCTGATGCAGCCCGAGAACGTGTTCGCTGCAACCACCGCGCGGGTGGCCGAGATCACGCTGGGCATCCTCGTGGTCACGGCGGTCGACGCGATGTTCTGGCCCCGGCCGATGACGCCCGATTTTCTCGACACGATGACCAAATGGCGGGGCGACGTGCAGCACTGGGTGCTCGACGCGCTCAGCCTGACCGCCGCCCAGACTTCAGGCGACGAGCGCCGCATGGCCTTGCGGCAGGGCTTGCGCGACCTGACCAAGGCTGTGGGCGAAATCGACGGCAAGGCGGTCCAGCTTCCCTATGATGTGGTCGCGGTCGTGCCCCGGCGGCGCCAGATCGATCTCGTGCGGCGCCAGACGGTCAGCCTGATTGCCGATCTGGCGGGCATCGAGATCTGGGCGCGCTCGCTCCGGCGCGACCTGCTGCTGCACAGCCATCTGGGCGCAGTGCTCGATGCGGTCAGCGACTGGGTGCGCGAAAGCCATGCGGCCGGCCATTCTCAGGCGGTGAGCATCGCCACGCGGGGCGATGCGCTGATCGCCGATTTGCAGGCGCGCCGGGCCGCGCTCGACCCCCGCGACGGGCGCACCACGCTGACCGAACGCGGGCTGATCACGCGGCTGGCGGCCTTTGTGCGCGACTGGAGCGATCTTTTGCTGGCCTTGCGGTCGGTCGAGACGGGCGAGGCCCTGCCACGCCGCCTCGACGTGATCGCCCGCGCGGCGCGGCCCGTGCGCAGCGTCGACTATCTGGGGGCGGTGCTCGACATCCTGCCGATGGTCCTCTCGATGACCAGCGCCGCCGTGCTGTGGTATTGCACGGCCTGGAACGCGGGAGGCGGGGCCTTGCTGTTCTCGCTGATCGGCTGCGTGTTCCTGATCGGGCAGGGGCAGGTGCTGCGCTCGAGCGCCGGGCTGATGACGTGGATCATCACCGCCTTTGCGTTCGTGTTCCTCTATCAGTTCGCGATCCTGCCCCGTGTCACCGATTTTCCGGTGCTGATCGCGGTGCTGGGGTGCCTGCTCCTGCCCGCAGGACTGTTGATGACGATGAGCATGGCCGGCATGCTGATCTGCGTCTACGTGTTCTCGTTCCTCGGGCTTCAGGATGCCTATGCCGGGGATTTCAACCAGAGCCTGCAAACCCTCAACGGATCGCTGGTGGGGCTGATGATCGCCATCGCCTGGCTTCATGCCTGCAACTATGACCGGGGACGCTTCAGCGTGCGCCGTCTGGTCGGCGCAGCGCGGCAGGATGTCTATGACATCGCGCGGGCACGGCATTTGCCCGACCCGCAGCGCTTCCTGTTCCTCGCGATCGACCGCCTTGCGCTCTATTTTCCCGCCGCCGAACTGGTGGCCGACGGAAAGCCGCTGCCACGCCTGCGGATGATCGATGATTTTGCGGTGGGCATGAACCTGATGATCATCCGGGCCGAGGCGGCGCATATGCCGCCCGTGCTTGCCGGCAAGCTCGAACAGGTCCGGCGCGAGGTCGCGCGGGTCTATGAGCGGCACCGGTTCGAGCGGCCCTTGCTGGCCGCGATGCGCCCTGCCGAGCTTGGCGATGATCCGCGCGGCGACCTGTCCGGCGATCTTCCGGGCGAGGCGCTGCTCGTGCTGGTCGACGATGCGCTTGAGGAAGCCGCGCGCACCGATGTGCACGATCACGAGCATCTTCTCGAAGCGCTCACCGGCCTCTACCTTGCCCTCGCCGATATCCGTTCCCTGCCGCCGGGCCCGATTGCATCATGAAACAGAACTTCCTGATTGGCGGGGTGATCCTCTCGCCGCTGGTGCCGCAAGTCCTGCTGGCCCTGATGCTCACGGTGATCCTTTCGATCGTCCTGATGCGGCTGGGGTTCTACCGGCTGGTGTGGCACCGTTCGCTCGTGGAACTTTCGCTGTTCTGCATCCTTCTCGGACTGGTGGTGGTGCTCGACCCCCTGGGGATCATCATGGCTATCCTTTCTCCCCACAGCGGCCTTGCTCCTTTTTCTTTTGGTGGACTGACCCGATGACCAGACTGATGCCGGCGCTTGGACGCGTCGCGCTTACCCTTCTTCTGCTGGCCGGCGCGGGGGTCGCGCTGTTTGTCGTGTGGGGCCACTACGAGAACGATCCCTGGACGCGCGATGGCAGTGTCGAGGCCGATGTGGTTCAGGTGAGCGCCGACGTGAGCGGCCTCGTCTCGCAGATCCGGGTACACGACAACCAGTTCGTCCATGTCGGCGACGTGCTGTTCACCATCGACGAGGACCGCTACGAGGCTCAGTTCGAGCAGGCCGAGGCCGCCGTCGCCACCGCAAAAGCCAATATCGCCAATGCCCGCGCAGGGATCGTGAGCGCGCAGGCGGCCCTGGCCAATGCCCGCCGCGAACAGGCGCGTTATCTGAGCCTTGGCGATCTGGTCAGCCGCGAGGTGCAGGACCAGCGCACGACCACCGTCGAGCAGGACCGGGCCGCGCTGGCGCAGGCCGAGGCCACGCTCGCCCAGGCGCGGGCGGGGCTCGATCAGGCGGTCGCCAACCGCAAGCTCGCCCATGTCAATCTCGACCGCTCGTCGGTCCGGGCGGGGGTCAATGGCTTCATCACCGGTTTCAGCCTGCGTCCGGGCGATTTCGTGACCGCCGGTTCGCCCCGCTTCGCGCTGCTCGATACCGACAGCTATTATGTGCTGGGCTATCTGGAGGAAACCAAGCTCCACCGCTTCGAGATCGGCGACAGGGCGAAGATCACCCTGCTGGGCGACGGACGCCCGCTGTGGGGCCATGTCGAGAGCCTGTCGGCGGGGATCACCGACCGCCAGCAGAACAGTTCGGGCGTTCTCCTGCCCAACATCACCCCCACGTTCAGCTGGGTCCGTCTGGCCCAGCGCGTGCCGGTTCGCGTGGCGATCGACAGCGTGCCCGCCGGTCTGCGGCTGGTGGCCGGGCGCACGGCCACGGTCACGATCTTGACCGATGGCCAGGCCGACGGGGAGACGGGCGGGAAGGCTACCCTCCGGTCTGGCCGGAAGCCGTCGTGAAGCGGGGTTTGCTCAGGGCGTCCGCGCTGGCGGCGGGCCTGCCCCTGGCGCTGCTGGCCGGGTGTACGGTCGGCCCGGATTATCGCGCGCCAGCGGTGATGACCGGCAAGGCACCGGTTCCCCCGCTCGCCACGCAAGGCGCGGCGGCCTTCGAGGCGGCCCGCCCGTTGCCCGCCCACTGGTGGCATCTCTATGACGATCCGCGCCTCGATGCGCTGGTCGACAAGGCGCTGGTCCACAATACCGACTTGCGGGTTGCGCTCGCCACGCTCGAACAGACGCGCGCGCAATTGCGCGAGATCGAGGTGCAGCGCACGCCCCAGACGGGCCTCACCGTCGATCCCAGCTATGCCAAGCTGTCGGGCGATGCGCGCGGGGTCGGGCAATCGATTCCGACCACCGCGATCTATGATGCGGCGGCGAGCCTTTCCTACAACCTCGACCTGTTCGGGCAATTGCGCCGCTCGGTCGAGGCCGGGCGGGCCGATGTCGGGGCGGCACAGGCCGCGCTCGATCTGGCGCGGGTCAATGTCGCGGGGCAGACGGCCTCGGCCTATGCCTCGGTCTGTTCGGCAGGCTTGCAGATCGCGGTGACGCAACGCTCGATCGCGGTCGCGCGCCATGCGCTCGATGTCACGCAGCGGCGCTTTGACGCCGGGATTGCCGGGGCCAACGATGTCGTCCGGGCGCGCACGCTCTTGCGCCAGACCGAAGCGGGGCTGCCCGGCCTCGATGCCGCGCGGCAGGCGGCGCTGTTCACGCTGGCGACCCTGACCGGTGACACGCCCGAGGCTTTTCCCGCTGCCGTGGCCACATGCGCGACGCCACCGCTCGTCCGCCAGCCCATCCCCGTGGGCGACGGGGCGGCCTTGCTGGCGCGGCGGCCCGATGTGCGTCAGGCCGAGCGTTCGCTGGCCGCTGCCGTCGCGACCATCGGGGTGAGCACGGCGGGGCTCTATCCGTCGGTTTCGCTGGGCGGTTCGTTCGGGACGACGGCGACCGCGCTGGGCCATGTGGCGCAATCGCGCGCGTTTCACTGGAGCGTGGGGCCGCTGATCACCTGGCATGTGCCCAACCTGAGCGCGGCGAGGGCGCAGATCGCGGGTTCCAATGCCGCCGCGCGGGGCGCGCTCGCCCGGTTCGACGGCACGGTGCTGACGGCCCTGCGCGAGAGCGACACTGCGCTTGTCCGGCTGGCCCGGCAGATGGACAACGAACGCGCGCTGGGCGCTGCGCGCGACGATGCCGCCACCGCCCAGCGCAATGTCGAGCGCCTCTATGCCGGGGGCGTGGGCGAGTTTCTCGATACGCTCGACGCCGAACGCACGCTGATCCAGTCCGAAAACAGCCTCGCGCAGGCCACCGCCCAGGTCTCGCAGGATCAGGTCAGCCTGTTTATGACGCTGGGCGGAGGCTGGGAGGAAGCCCCGGCGGTGGAGGGCATCGCGCTCGATGGGGTGGAGCAGGGCAAGTGAGGCGTGCCCGGTCTTTTGCCCGATCTCTTGATTGCGGTCTTTTGATTGCGCTGGGCCGTCCTGCGGGCCTATGACCCTGCCATGTCCATCGAACATCGCCGCGACGTCATCCGTGACCTGACCACGTTCGTCGTCGTGGCGCGCGAACTCAATTTCACGCGCGCAGCGGCCAAGCTGGGGGTCACGCAGTCGGCGCTCAGCTACACGATCAAGGTTCTCGAAGAGCGGATCGGCGTGCGCCTGTTGACCCGTACCACCCGCAGCGTGGGCCTGACCGAGGCAGGGGAACGGCTTCTCGACGAGGCCGGGCGCCATCTCGACGGGATCGAGCAGGTGCTCACCTGCATCAGCGGCCACAACGACCGCCCGGCCGGCATGGTGCGCATCGTCGCCTCCGACCATATCGCCGCGAGTGTCATCCAGCCCGCGATGGTCGATGTCCTGACCAGATACCCGGAGATCAACCTCGAACTGCTGATCGACAATGCGATGGCCGACATCGTGGCCGAGCGGTGCGATGCCGGGGTGCGTCTGGGCGATCATCTGGCTTCGGACATGATCGTCCTGCCGCTGGGTCCGGAACTGCGCATGGCCGCCGTGGCGACCCCGGCCTATTTCGAGGCCCATGGGCGGCCCCGCATGCCTGCCGACCTCAACGGACACAATTGCCTGGCCTTTCGCATGCAGTCGGTCGGCAACCTTTATGCGTGGGAGTTCGAGAAGGACGGCAAGGTCGTGAGCGTGCGGCCACAGGGGCAATTCGTCAGCAATGATCCCGCGCAGATCCTGGTGGCGGCGCTCAAGGGGGTGGGGATTGCCTTCATGAAGGAAATCTCGGTCCAGGCCTATCTGGAGGATGGGCGGCTGGAGCGCGTGATGGAGGACTGGTGCCCCGGTTTCGGGCGCTATTGCCTCTATTATCCGGCGGCCAAGCAGCCGACGGCAGCCTTTGAAGTGGTGCTCGACACCTTGCGCGACGGCTTGCAGTGACGGCTCATTGACAAGGCTGCTTTATTGATGGATGCTCGCCCCATGGCCGGAACAGCACCGTGCATGGGCTTTTTGGCTGATATTCCAACGATTCTGGCTCGTGACTCCGGTTTTTTAGCTTCACATCCTGCCCCTGAAGCGTGCTCTGTGTGGGTTTGGCGCGGGCAGGGGCCATTCTGGCGGGGCCGGAAACAGGTGTTTCCGGCACGCATTTATCGACCTGATTCATAACTGCATCAAAAGTACGGCATATAGCCAAGCCATTGCCTGCCATTTAAACACTGTATCAGGCGTCAGGTGGCCTCGCGCGGGTTTTGCGCGACCTCCTGGCACGCATCATCATAATCGGGTCTGATGTCAGGCGTCCTCGACATGTTTCGCAAGAATGTCGGGGCTGTCAGGCATTCAGGTGCGTCGGAGAAATGACAATGAGATGGACCATCGGTCGGACGCTGGCCGCGAGCATGCTCCCGTTCGTGGCCGCCGCCTGCTCGCAGCAGCCGCAGGCCCCGGCCCCCGCCACGCCTGAAGTCGGTGTCGTCACCCTTCAGGAGCAGGATGCCGGGATCGAGACCTTGCTTCCCGGTCGGGTCGTGGCGCTCGAAACCTCGGAAGTGCGCCCGCAGGTCAACGGCATCATCCGCCGTCGCCTGTTCGAGGAAGGCGCGCTGGTGAGCGCAGGGCAGGTCCTCTACGAGATCGAGGACGCGCCCTATCGCGCCGCACTGGCCAGCGCGCAGGGCAATCTGGCCATGGCTTCGGCCTCGATCCGCTCGACCCGCCTTCAGGCCGACCGTTACGGGCGCCTGCTGGCGGTCAAGGGGGTCAGCCAGCAGGACTACGACAATGCCGATGCCGCCGCGCGGCAGGCCGCCGCGACCGTGCAGGCCCGCCGCGCCGATGTCATGTCGGCCAATGTCAGCCTTGGTTTCACGCGCATCCGCGCGCCCATCAGCGGGCGCATCGGGCGTTCGCTGCTGACGGTCGGCGCGCTGGCCCAGACCGGCCAGGCCGATCCGCTCGCGACGATCAGCAAGATCAGCGAAGTCTATGTCGACGTGACAGAATCCGCAGACAAGCTGCTGAATCTCAAGGATGCGATCCGCGCTGGCGGGGTTTCGCGCGATGGGGCTTCGACCGTTGCGGTGCAACTGGTCCTGCCCAATGGCAAGACCTATCCGCTTCAGGGCAAGCTGGCCTTCACCGATACGACGGTGGACCCCAGTTCCGGCTCGGTAACCATCCGCGCGCGCTTCCCCAACCCTGACGGCACGCTGCTGCCGGGCATGTATGTGAGCGCCAAAATCGTTCAGGGCGTTCGCCACAACGCCATTCTGGTGCCCCAGCAGGGGGTCAGCCACGATGCCCATGGCGATGCGGTCGCGCTCGTTCTGGGCAGCGATGGCAAGGTCGCGGAGCGCAAGCTCGTGCTTGGCACGGCGCTGGGCGACAAGTGGATCGTGAATTCAGGGCTCAAGGCCGGTGATCGCGTGATCGTCGAAGGGCTGCAACAGGTGAAGCCGGGCGATGCTGCCAAGGCCGCTGCCCCCCAGCAGTCCATGGCCGCCCCCGGACAGGGCGCACGTCCCGAACTCGGGAAGGAATAAGGCTGCATGTCGCGCTTTTTCATCAACAGACCCATCTTTGCATGGGTCATCGCGATCATCCTGATGATGGCGGGGGGCCTGGCCCTGCGCTCGATCTCGATCGCCCAGTTCCCCTCGATCGCCCCCCCTGCGGTCCAGATCACGACTGTGCTGCCCGGCGCTGACGCGCGCACGCTCGAACAGACGACCGCGCAGGTCATCGAGCAGCAGATGAGCGGCCTCGATCACCTCGAATATTTCGCAACCACCAGCGACAGCGCGGGCAACCTGTCGATCATCCTGACTTTCGCGCAAGGGACCAATCCCGACATCGCGCAAGTGCAGGTGCAGAACAAGCTTCAGCAGGCAACCCCGATGCTGCCGCAGGAAGTCCAGCGCCAGGGCCTGATCGTCACCAAGGCGGCCAAGAACTTCCTGATGTTCTTCACGCTCTACTCGGAAAACAACAGCCACAACGACCGGGATCTGGGCGACATGATCGCCTCGAAGCTCAAGGACCCGATCAGCCGCGTGAACGGGGTGGGCGACACCCTGATGTTCGGCGCGCAATATGCGATGCGCATCTGGGTCGATCCGATCAGGCTGTCGAACCTGAACCTCACGATCCAGGACGTGGAAGCGGCCGTTCGCACCCAGAACGCGCAGATCGTTTCGGGGCAGGTCGGTTCGCTTCCGGCGGCCAAGGGACAGGCGATCAACGCCATCGTCACCTCGCAGACGCGCCTGAGCACGCCCGAGCAGTTCCGGAACATCATCCTGCGCACCAACCAGGATGGCTCCAGCGTGCGCATCGGCGATGTCGCGCGGGTCGAACTGGGCGCGGAAAACTACAATTTCCGTGGCCGCTACAACAACCACCCGGCGTCCGCCTTTGCCATCAAGCTCGCCTCGGGGGCCAATGCGCTCCAGACCGTGGCGGACGTGAAGACGGTGATCACCCAGATCGCGACCCAGTTCCCCTCGGACGTCAAGGTCGCCTATCCGCTCGACAACTCGGAATTCGTCAAGCTCTCGATCGAGGAAGTCGTCCACACCCTGTTCGAGGCCATCGTGCTGGTCTTCTTCGTGATGTTCCTGTTCCTCCAGAACTGGCGCGCCACGCTGATCCCCACGATTGCCGTTCCGGTCGTTCTGCTGGGTGCCTTCGCGGTGCTCTATTACGCAGGGTTCACCCTCAACACGCTCACCCTGTTCGGCATGGTGCTGGCCATCGGCCTGCTGGTCGACGATGCCATCGTCGTGGTCGAGAACGTCGAACGCCTGATCCACGAGGATGGCCTGAGCCCCAAGGAAGCCGCGCTGCGCTCGATGGACGAGATTTCGGGCGCGCTGATCGGTATCGGCCTCGTGCTTACGGCGGTGTTCCTGCCCATGGCCTTCTTCGGCGGGTCGGCGGGCGTGATCTTCCGCCAGTTCTCGCTCACCATCGTCATCTCGATGATCCTCTCGGTGCTGGTCGCCCTGATCCTGACCCCGGCGCTGTGCGCCACGATCCTCAAGGCGGGCGACAACATGGGGCAGGAACATGCCCGTCCCGACGCCAAGGGCATCGTGGGCCTGTTCGACCGCTTCTTTGCCTGGTTCAACCGCACGTTCGACAAGGGCCGTGAACGCTACAAGGATGGCGTGCGCAAGGTCGACCGCAACTGGAAGCGCTCGCTGGTCGTCTATGGCCTCGTCGTGGCCGGGTTGGCGATCGTGTTCGTCCGTCTGCCGGGCGGGTTCATGCCTTCGGAAGACCAGGGCTTCCTGTTCGCGCAGGTGACCTTGCCCAATGGCGCGACGCTCGAACAGACCGAAGACACGATGAACCGCGTCACCGACTACTTCAAGACGGTCGAGGGGAACAACGTCGAGGGCGTCTACAACGCGGCAGGCTTCGGCTTCGTGGGGCAGGCGCAGAACGTGGGCCTTACTTTTGTGCGCCTCAAGGACTGGTCGGTCCGCAAGGGTGCGGCCAACAGTGCCAATGCCATCGCGATGCGGGCCTATGGCGCGCTCAGCAAGATCCGTGGCGGCCAGATCATCGCCTTTGGTCCGCCCGCCGTGTTCGAACTGGGCAATGCCGACGGTTTCGACTTCCAGCTCAAGGACACCGGCAACGTCGGCCACGACAAGCTGCTCGAAGCCCGCAACCAGTTGCTTGCCGCCGCCGCCAAGGACCCGCGCCTGGCCATGGTGCGTCCCAACGGGATCGAGGATCTCGCCCAGATCAAGCTCGACATCGACCAGAACAAGGCCGGTGCGCTCGGGCTCGACCTGTCCAACGTCAACGATACCCTCTCGACCGCGCTGGGTGGCAGCTACATCAACGACTTCATGGACCGTGGCCGCGTCAAGAAGGTCTATGTCGAGGCCGACGAGAGTGCGCGCATGACCCCCGATGGCATGGGCACCCTCTATGTGCGGGCCAGCAACGGCACCATGGCGCCGTTCTCGGCCTTTTCGAACTGGCACTGGATCTTCGGGCCGAGCAAGCTTGAGCGCTACAACGGCCAGTCGTCGATGGAAATCATGGGCGCGCCCGCGCCGGGCCACAGCTCGGGCGAAGCGATGCAGGCCATGCAGGAACTGGCCAGCAAGCTGCCCGCCGGGATCGGCTATGAATGGACCGGGCTGAGCTACGAGCAGGAAAAGAGCTCGGGCCAGGCCGGGATGCTCTACGCGCTCTCGCTGCTGATCGTGTTCCTGTGCCTTGCCGCGCTCTATGAAAGCTGGTCGGTGCCGCTCGCGGTGCTGCTGGTGGTTCCGCTCGGCGTGTTCGGCGCGGTTCTCGCCTCGTGGCTGACCGGCCAGTCCAACGACATCTACCTTCAGGTCGGCCTGATCACGACAGTGGGTGTTTCGGCCAAGAACGCGATCCTGATCATCGAGTTCGCCGAGGAAATGATGCGCGAAGGGATGAGCGCGGGGGCGGCAGCCGTCGAGGCGGCCAGGCTGCGCCTGCGTCCGATCCTGATGACCAGCTTTGCCTTCACGCTCGGCGTGCTGCCGCTGGCGCTCTCGCATGGCGCGGGGTCTGGCGGCCAGAACGCCATCGGCTGGGCCGTGGTCGGGGGCATGCTCTCGGCGACCCTGCTGGCGATCTTCTTCGTTCCCACCTTCTTCCGTCTGGTCAAGCAGCTGTTCCGTCAGGACCAGCCCGAAGGCCATGTCGCTCAGGAATCCTGATCCATGATCAAGCACAGCAAGACGCTGGCTTTGCTTGCCCCCGGCCTGTTGCTGGCCGGGTGCAACATGGCACCGCACTACGTTCGCCCCGACCTGCCGGTGGCGCCTTCGGTCTCGTCCGGCATCGGGCAGGGGGCGGATACACAGGCCCAGGCTTCGGACGCCGCGCCGATGGCCTGGAAGGACTATTTCACCGATGCGCGCCTGCGCGCGGTGATCGGCCTTTCGCTCGAAAACAACCGCGACTTGCGCGTTGCGGTGGCCCATATCGCCCAGGCGCGGGCCCGCTACAAAGTGCAGGGTGCCGACCTGTTCCCGACCATTTCGGCCGGGGCCAGCGGCGACATCGCCCAGGTTCCCAGCGGGTTGAGCGGCCTGACCGGGGGCAGCGGAGGCTCTGCGGGCGGTCCGGCCAACAGCACCCGCTACAACCTCTATCGCGGGCAACTGGGGGTCTCGGCCTGGGAGATCGACCTGTTTGGCCGCGTGCGCAACCTGACCCAGGCGGCGCAGGAGGAATACTTCGCGAGCATCGACAACCGGGCGGCGGCACAAGTCTCGCTGGTGTCCGAAGTGGCCAATGCCTGGCTTCAGCTTGCGGCGGACCGCGAGCAACTGGCCATCGCCCGCGATACCCACGCGGCCTTCGCCCAGACGCTGGAGATCACGCAGGACCGCGCGAAGATGGGCGTGGCCTCGGACCTCGACCTGCAACAGGCCCGGACCAGCTTCGAGCAGGCGCGCGCCGATATCGCGCGGCTGACCACGACCGTGGCGCAGGACCGCAACGCGCTCGACCTGCTGGTCGGCACGCCCGTTGGCGACGCGATGCTGCCCGAGGGGCTGGACACGACCGAAGCAACCATCGGGCAATTGCCCGGCGGGCTGGCATCGAGCGTGCTGCTCAAGCGGCCCGACGTGTCCTCGGCCGAGCATGACCTGCGGTCGGCCAATGCCAATATCGGCGCGGCGCGGGCGGCCTTCTTCCCGCAGATCTCGCTGACCGCGGCGGTCGGCACGATGAGCATGGGCTTTGCCAACCTGTTCCGCGATGGCAGCCTGAACTGGTCGGCATCGCCTTCGGCCACGTTGCCGATCTTTGACATGGGCAAGAACATCAACAATTTGCGCTATGCCAAGGCCACGCGTGACGCGATGGTGGCGACGTATGAAAAGGCGATCCAGACCGCGTTTCGCGAGACCGCCGACGCGCTGGCCCGTCGCGAGACGATCGGCACCCAGCTCGATGCCCAGCAGAAGCGCGAAGGGGCCGCCCACAGCGCCCTGACGATTGCCCAGGCCCGCTACAAGGAAGGCGTCGATCCGTTCCTGACCACGCTGGACAGCGAGCGGACCTACTATGCGGCCCGGCAGGATCTGGTCTCGGTACGGCTGGAGCGGCAGACCAACGCGGTCGAACTGTTCCGCGCGCTCGGTGGCGGCGTCTGACCCTGATGCCGCCCGCCTGAGAGCCCGACCCAAAAGTCGGTCGGCGGAGGTTTGGCGAGGGATTTTGGGTCACCACAAGGAGGCTGAGAGCCGAGCGATGCTGGAAGCATCGTGGCGAACAGCCGACGCCGTGGTGGCGCAAAAGACCCGCCAAACCGACCCGAAGGACTTTTGGGTCGGGCTCTGAAAGGCCGGGGCGATGGTTCGTGCCTGCGCTGAAGCGGTTGATCCGGTTGTATCGGGTCAACCGCTTCAGGTTTTTGTTTTAGCGTGTTTTCTGCAGCGCCTAGTGGTTCCACCCGGTTTGAGAACGCGCTAGGGGGCTGCAACCCAAGCTTGAGACTGGATTGGCCATGCAAGTGAACGACGAAGGAAAGCCTTCGGTCGGATGGAAAGTGCTGGGCGTGCTCAGCATGCTGATGGGCTTTGCGTCGATTTCGACCGATGTCTATCTTCCTGCCATGCCCGCCATGGCGCGCTCGCTGGGGGCCAGCAATGGCATGATCGAGTATTCGATCACCGGCTATCTCGTCGGGTTCGCTTTCGGGCAATTGCTGTGGGGCCCGATCAGCGACCGCCACGGGCGCCGGGCTCCGATTGCCATCGGTATCGTCCTGTTCCTGTTTGGCTCTGCCGGCTGCGCGCTGGCGGGCAGCGCCCAGGCGATTGTCGCATGGCGGCTGTTGCAGGCGCTCGGTGCGGCAGCCGGGGTGGTGATTGCGCGGGCCATGGTGCGCGATCTTTTCGTCGGGCCTCAGGCGGCGCGGGTGCTCTCGACGCTGATGGTGGTCATGGCCGTGGCCCCGCTGGTCGGCCCGATCGTGGGCGGACAGGTGGCGGCCATGGCGGGCTGGCGGGCGATCTTCTGGTTGCAGGTGGGCATTGGCCTGTTCAACCTGGCCACGCTCTATACCCTGCCCGAGACTTTGCCCGTCGCGCAGCGCCATGATGGCCGCTTGCTCGATGTGCTGGGCCATTATGCGCGTCTGGTGCGCGAGCCGCGGCTGATGGCCTATGCGGCGGGGGGCGGCTTCTTCTACGTCGGCATGTTCGCCTATGTCGCCGGAACGCCCTTTGCCTATATCACCTATCATCACGTTCCGCCCCAGCTCTACGGGTTGCTGTTCGGTGTCGGGATCGTCGGGATCATGGGCTCGAACGCGATCAACGCCCGTCTGGTTGCGCGCCATGACAGCGATACGCTCCTGCTCTGGGGCACGACGCTGGCTGCCGTTGCGGGCGTGGGATCGGCGGTGGCGGCCTATTGGGATGTGGGCGGCCTGTGGGGGCTGTTCTTCACGCTGTTCCTGTTCGTGGCCAGCACGGGCTTCATCGTCGCCAATTCGATTGCCGGGGCGCTGAGCGACTACCCCGGACAGGCCGGCGCCGTCTCCGCGCTGGTGGGCGCGTTCCAGTATGGCAGCGGGGTGTTCGGTTCGGGGCTCGTGGGCCTTTTTGCCGATGGCACGCCCCGGCCACTGGGCTTCATCATGGCGCTGGCCGGGGTAGGGGCCTGTGTGGGGGCGGCCATGCTGACACGGGTGCCGCGCGCGGTGCGCCTGGCGGCGTGAGCAGATAACCGCCCCGAACGGGATCAGATCGGCCAGCTCTCGCGGCGCCAGGCTGAATCCCAGAACATCCATTCGAACCGGGTGGCCTGTTTGAACGCGCGGGCCATCGCGGTGCGGGTTGCCGGAGAGGCTTCCTGCGCCGCCGCATCGACCAGCGCGCAGACCCTCTTGGTCGCCTCGCCGAACGCGGGATCGGCATAGTTGTCGATCCATGCGGCATAAGGGTTGGGCGTGGTCGCGCGCGGCTTGATCGCGCAGCCCACCTCCCAATAGACCCAGAAGCACGGCAGGATGCCCGCGATCAGTTCTTCATAGCTGCGCGTGGCCGCCAGCGAGGCGATATAGCTGGTATAGCCGAGGCAGGCCGGGGTCGGCTCGGTGGCTTCGGCCATTTCCGGGCTGACGCCGAACTGGTTGAAGAAGGCCTGATGGAGCGCCTGTTCGACCACCACGGCGACTTTCGCGCCATCGGAAAATTCGAGCCGCGCCGCCGCATCGGGCGCGCGTGCTGCCGCCAGCGCCAGAGAACGGCCATATTCGGCCAGATAGAGGCTGTCCTGCACGATATAGTGCCGGAACGTCTCGCCCGGCAGGGTCCCGTCGGCCAGCCCGGTGAGGAACGGATGGGCGAGGATCGCCTCGCGCAAGGGGGCCACTTCAGCCCAGATCGTGTCGCAAAATCCCATCATGCATTCCCTTGCTGATCGTGATGCATATGTGTTGAACGGGCATGGTCTGCGCGCCAGCGGCGGTATCCGATCGCTGCCAGCACGACCATTGCCGCATAGAGCCCGGCTGTCGGCCACAAGGCCTTGTAAACGAACATGCCGACGTAGATCACGTCGACTGCGATCCACAGCAGCCAGTTCGCGGCCTGTCGGCGCGCGGTCCAGACCTGGGCGACGAGGCTGAAACTGCTGAGCATGGCATCCATCCATGGCAGCGCCGCGTCAGTATAATGGCTGGTGAACCAGCCGATGACGAGCCCGCCCAGCGCGCCCGCCACCAGCCAGCCCAGCGCATGGGCGAGGGGCAGCGGGCGGACTTCGACTGTCTTGCTCTCGCCCACGCCACTGCGGGTTTTGCCTGTCTGCGTCTTGCTCCGCGCCCAGGCCACCCAGCCATAGAGGATGCTGGCCCCGAACAGGACTTGCAGCACCATGTCGGCATAGAGCCGCGCGTCGAGGAACAGCTTGAAGTAGAGGATGCAGCCCAGCAGGTTTGCCGGCCAGCACAGCATCCGCCGCTGCGCCGTCAGCCAGACCCCCAGAATGCTGACGAGGACGGCGATGATTTCGAGAACCGGCATCAGGCCTGCGCTCCCTGTTCGAGGGCGCCGAGGAAGGCGCGCCCGGCGTCCGACAGGAACCACTGGGCATGCCCCAGAAGATAGTCGTCCCATGCGATCATGGCCTGCGCCTCGTCGTTCAGGATGCCGATGAAGTAATCGACTTCGCTCAGGGCAAACTCGATGTGGACGAGCGGCAGCAGCGCGATCACGCGTGCCAGATCCCCCCCGGAAAGCGGGACAAGGCTGCGATACCCCGCGATCAGGCCCAGCGCGGCCTGCGCGCAGGCCGCCGGATCGGCGGAGGCCAGATCGAGCCAGGGGATTGCGCAGCGTTCGATGGCCGTGGCCAGATCGTGCAGCGCGCTCGTTTGCGTGGCGAGGCCGAAATCGATGATCCCGGCGACCGTGTTGTCGTCTGCCCAGAGCAGGTTGGACGGGTGCCAGTCGTTGTGGGTCCACAAGGGGCGTTGCAACGGGCTTGGCATGGCCGGAGGGTCCGCCATCGCCGTGCCCAGTGCCGTGAAAAGGGCCGCAAGGCGCGATTGCCATCCCTTATCCTCCAGCCAGCCCGCCAGCGCCGGACGCGCGGCGACATAAGCGCGCGCCGCTGCCATGGGATCGGGGGCGGGCAGGATCGTGAAGCTGCCGACCAGCGGGCAATCGGGCCGCGCGGGTGCCCTGAAATCGCGGGCGGCCAGATGCAGCCGGGCCAGCGCGGCCCCGGCGGCAGGAGCATGGCATGCCTTGAGGAACGGGGTCCACGATTGCCGGTCGCGATAGAGGTCCGCGCCGGGCACGGGGCGCAGCAATTCGTAGGTCCAGTCCCCCTGCGCCAGCACGCTCGCGCCATCGTGCGTGGTTTCCACCAGGGGCACGGGCAGGCCACGGGCATGGAGATGGGCCATGAACGCGTGTTCGGGGGCGAGGGTGGCCGGACTGCGCAGGCGGGCGTGGTGGCGCTTGAGGAAGAAGGTGCCTTCGGGAACCTCGACCCGCACGGCGGCAGAGAAGGGCCGGGGTGAATGCCAGGCAAGGGTGAAGGGGCGGCCTGCCGAGGCCGGGAAGCGGGCAAGCACGGCCCCGGCTTCGGCAGGCGTGATGGCAGGCCAGGCTGGCGCTTCGAGCGCCATGCCCATTCCATGCACCATGTGGCCCTCAGGCATGCGACCGGTCTGCGTCATGGCGCTCAGAAAGCGCGTGAGAGCGTCGCGACGAAGGCCCTGCCGCTGCCCACGTAATAGCGTGGGGCCGCGCTCGCGATCACCGAGCCATTGCGCCCGATGGTGTCCTGCGCATTGGTGCTGACCGACTGCACGCCCGACAGGACATGCGGGTTGGTGAGGTTGATGGCGTTCAGGCGCAAGTCCATCGTCTTGTCGTCGATCAGCCCGGCCAGATGGACGCCCACCGAAAGATCGAACGTGGCATAGCCCCTGATGCGCTCGTCGTTCATGAACGTGGCATACTGGTGGCCGACATACTTGAGCGTGGTGCTGCCGAACAGGCGGCCCCGGTCATACGTGGTGCCCAGCGCGAACTGGAAACCGGGGCTGGCCACGGCATGCTTGCCTCGCGTGGGCAGGAAATCGTCGCCCACGGGCAGGTCGCTGTCGATGCGGGTGTGGAGCGCTTCACCCGACAGATAGATGCTCATCCCGCGCGCCGGGCGATAGTCGATCTCGCCATCGACGCCCCAACTCGTCTGGCTGCCGCCATTGACCGTCGCATTGACGAGCGCGCCGCCGCTGTTGACGATGGTCGAGACCTGCCGGTTGCGGAAATGATAGTGGAACCCGGTGAGCGAGAACGACAGGCTCGGCCCGATGTAGCGATAGCCCAGTTCCTGCGAAAGCGAGCGTTCGGGGCGCAGGTCGCCGCGCCCCTGGGTGACCGGCTTGCCCAGGTAGTAGCTGTTGAGCAGCGCAAATTCGTTGGGCGCGCGGAAGTTGGTGACGATATTGGCAAAGACCTGCTGGTGCCCGTCGATCTGCCAGTGCAGCGCCGCGCGGGGCAGGGCGGCAAAGATGTCGGAGCGCACGGCGTCCTGCGGGCCGGGCAGGTAATTGCGCCCATTGCGCAGCACGTTCACGCCCTTGAAGCCGATGTCGAGCGTGAGCTTGTGGGTGAGCGCCATGCTGTCGGCCACGAAAAAGCCCTTGGTCACGGTGACCGTGCGCTCGTTCTCGTAGGCCAGCACGCGCCCGTCGGCGGTGTGGATGGCGGTGGCCTCGTCGCCCCAGGCTTCAAGCGGATGGCCGTTGTCCTTGAGCGGGGTATAGCTCTGGGTCACGCGGTCGGTGCCATAGTCGAACCACAGCCCGGCGGTGATCTTGTGGGCTCCGGCCCTGAAGGTCAGGCTGGCGACATCGCCCACGCGCATCTGGCTGGCCATCCAGTTGCCCAGCACTGTCGCCTGTCCGTTGACGGCGCCGGGCAGGCTGATCGGGTCGGCCAGAAATTCGGTGCCCAGATAGTTGCCGGTCGTGCTCAGCTGCGTGCCATAGGGCGAGTTGCCAAAACCGATCTGGAAATAGCCGGTAGTGTCGAAATCGAGCCGGTCATTCAGGTGCAGGTGGACCGGCGCCGAGATATAGAAATTGCGGAACGGCGCGCGATAGAGCCGCCAATAGTTGGTATTGCCCGGCGTATAGCGGGCATCATAGTTGAACTTGCGCCCCGAGGCCTGCCAGTCGGCCATCGACGGGCTGGGATACGTCGAGGTGATCGCGTCGTTGTACGAGAGCGCCAGCGCGGCACGGTTGCCTTGCCCCCATTCCTTGAGGATCTTGGCATCGACATGGCGGCGGCGGTCAAAACCGGCCCCGCGCCAGTTGTCGGCGCGGTTGTTGGAGAAGGAGACGAAGGCCTTGAGCCCGGTCTTGCCGATTTCGCCGGTGTCGAAGCGCACGAAGCCGCGTGCCTCGTTGTATGACCCCACCGAGGCATCGACCAGACCGCCCATCCTGTCAGCCGGATCGCTCAGGCTGAGCGCGATGACACCGCCTGCCGCCGAAACCACCGGTGCGGCAATGTCGGCGGCCCCTTGCGCCAGCGTTATCTGCCGGAGATTCTCGGTATCGGCGAACTGCGAGGGATAGGCATAGAAATAGCCGATGTCGTTCTGCGGCGCGCCTTCCATCAGGACGCCGATCTGGTCCTGTCCCAGCCCGCGCAGGGTGATCCCCGAACTGACCGAAAGGCCATAGGGATCGCTGGAGGCCACATTGGCGCCCGGCAGCATGGCCACCAGCTGATAGGCATTGAGCGTGGGCGCCTGCTTGCGCAGAAAATCACTGCCGATCGCGCTGATCGCCTGCGGCGCGTTCTGGTCGGGGAGCAGCCCTTCGGGATCGCGATGGCCGATCACCTCGATGCGGTCAGCCGAATCGGCGCTGTCTGCGCTGGTGTCTGGATTGGCGCCTGCATCGGCGGCATGGGCATTCTGCGTCGACAGCAGGGCAGCCAGGCTGGCCCCGACGAGCGCGGCATGGCGCAGGCCGCTGCGCTGAAACGAGGGTGCCAAATTCTGAAAACAAGGGGAAAAACAGGCCGTCATGTCTCGTCCGCTCCACACGGAGGGACGCCGGAATTGCAGCCGTCGACCCTCCCTACGCCGGTGTCAACCGGATCAGGTTCAGCGGGTCGTGGTCTGCTGACCACCTCTCAGCCGCGCATCAGCGGCCCCCCGGGGATGTGCGGGCCACTAGACGTTTCGTGGCGTCGGGGAAAGAGACAAGTCGCAAAAATAATCGACAGACCGCAAAACAGGACCGGCGCTGGAAAGGGACCCCTTTCCAGCGCCGGCTGTTCTTCGGAAAAAGCGATCTTTACAGCTTGACGTGGGCCGTGATGATCGCGGTGCGGCCTGCGGCCTGGTTGACGAAGTGGGTGGTGAAGGCGCGGTCGAAATAGCGCTTGTTGAAGACGTTGTTGACGTTGACCTGAAGCGCGAAGCGCGGCGTCACCTGAAGCTGCGCGTTGGCGTCAAAGCGCCAGTAGGCGGGGACTTCGCGGGCCAGCGTCTTGCTGATCACCACCGCGCCATTGCTCACCGAGCGCAAGTCGGAATAGCCGCCATAGACCTTGCCCATGTATTGCGCATTGCCGCCCAGCGTGATGCGGTCGGTGACCTTGTAGGTCGTGGCCGCGGTAAAGCTGTGTTCGGGCGTGTTGGGGAAGCGCTTGCCGGTGTTCACCGAAGGCGCGGTCAGGCCCGAAGTGACGGTATAGCCGCCATCGACGATGGTCGAGTCCATGTAGGTGTAGCCGCCAAAGACGTTCCAGCGCGGGGTGATATTGCCCGAGAACGAGAACTCGATCCCCTTGATCAGGCGTTCGCCGATGAAGCTGACAAGGCCGTTGGCATCGATCGAGCGGGCATTGCTGGTATCGGTGCGGAACGCGGCGAGGGTGAGCGAAAGGCCTTCGTCGAAGACATTCCACTTGGTCCCCACTTCATAGGACTTGGTGCGTTCGACCTTGAGCGCGTCGGCGGCGTTCTGGTCGGTGCCCAGCGCATTGGTTTCCTGCCCGTTGGCAAGGTAGGAGCCCGGCGGGGTGGCGGCGCTGGAGGTCGAGAAGTAGATGCTGCCGTTGGGCGCGGGCTTCCAGGTCAGGCCAGCCTGATAGGACACGATGTCGTCGCGGCGGCTCACCCAGGTGCGCCCGCTTTCGTCGGTGGCGCTGGCAGCAAGGCCGGCGCTGGTGCGGGTGATGTAGTGGTCGTAGCGAACCCCGACGTTGAGCAGCAGGCTCTTGGTGATGTCGATCGTGTCGAGAACCGAGATCGCCTTGGTCATCGTGCGTGCACGGGTCCAGGTCTGGGGCAGCGAGCGCCCGATCGGCGAGACGGTCGAAGACCCGTCAGAGGCATAGCTGACCCACGGATCATAGGGGTTGGGCGCGCCCACGGTGGTGCAGTTGTAAGTCGTGATCGAGGCCGTGCCGCACAGACCGCCGGTGGGGAAGCTGCCGGTATAGCCGCTGCCGGTCGAAATCGCGGTGCCGGTGCTCGGGTTGGACTGGAACGCACCGACCTTGACCTTCTCGGTGCTGATCTCGGCGGTCACGGTGAAGGTGTTCTTGATGTGGCCGATGGCAAAGCTGCCGAACAGGTCGGTCTGGTTGATCAGCCCGGTCGTCTCGCTGTAGCGGGTGTTGGCACGGCGCCAGACATAGCCATTGGCGACATTGCCCTTGCTGTCGTCGGGCTGGGTGAGCACGTAGCTCTGGTCGGTCACGCCATAGCGGAACGTGTTGCGCAAGGTCAGGCCATTGCCGAACTCGTGCTGGGCGGTCGCGGTCCCGGTATTGGCGTGGGTCCGGCGGAAATCGCGGTCGACCAGGCCATAGAACGTGCCGCGGCGGACCTTGACGGGTCCGGTCTCGGTCACGCCGGCAGGGGCATTGTTGATGGTGTATTGATAGGGAATGCCGGAATCGGGCAGTTCGTTGGTGTCGAGGTGATAGTAGGCCAGCGTCAGGCTGCTCGGGCCGGTCAGGCCGAACTTGACCGAAGGCGCCACGCCCCAGCGGCTCTGCCAGATGGCATCGCGTCCGGCCACGTTCTGGTCGTGGTACATCGCCGCGATGCGCAGGCCGATGTTGTGGCCGAGGGGCTGGTTGATGTCGGCGGTCAGGCGCTTGTACTGCGAGGTGCCGGTGGCCGCCGAAAGATCGGCGAAGCGGCCTTCGACGGGCAGCTTGGAGACCATGTTGATCGCGCCGCCCACGTTGCCGCGCCCGCCCATCGTGCTGTCGGAGCCCTTGACGACCTCGATCTGGTCGACCGCGAAGACTTCGCGGCTGGCCGCGCCGATGTCGCGCACGCCGTCGAGGTACATCGAATTCTGCGCGTCGGTGCCACGGATATAGGGACGGTCGCCCTGCGGGCTGCCGCCTTCGCCCGCGCCCAGCGTAATGCCGGGGACGAGGCGCAGGGCATCGGTGAGCGAGGCCGTGGCCGTGTCGGCCAGAACCTGCGAGGGGATCACCGAGACCGAGCGCGGGGTATCGAGCAGCGGGGCGGTATACTTGGGCGAGGAGGCCTTGTCGGTCTTGTAGCTGCCTTCGGTAACGGCGGTGTCGGTGACGGTGACACTGCCCAGAACCTTGGGTTCCCCTGCAGCAGTCGATGTACTTTCCTGGGCCAGGGCGGGGGTGCCCACCGCAATCAGGCTGACGCAGCCGAGCGCGAGGAAGCGCGAAGCTCCCGTTCGGGCATCGAGGCGGTCGTCAGAGCGGTTGGAAGTGGTCCTCAACGTGAATTCCTTCGAGCCTGTGTTGTTCTGTCAGAAGCAGTTGCTCCGGCGGATTGCGCCGCGCCCCGTCTGCCTCCTGACGTTGCCGATTAATGCGAGTCGCTCGCACTAGCAAGTCTTGTTGAGAATGATTTTCTGTTTCGTTGCGTGCAAGGTGCGGATTGCGGCATTTTTGCACCAGCTCTTCAGGGCCCTTGAGCCCGCCGCATGGAGGGCAACCGCGCCGTTGTGGAATTTGACCGCGCCGCCTAGAAAAGGGCGATGAACGCTCCTGCGCCCATTTCGACCATGCGTACCTCGCCAGACTATCCCGATCCCGATTTTGTCGTCATCGATGTTGAGACGGCTTGCGAACGGGTCAGCAGCATCTGTCAGGTCGGCATTGTCGGCTACAGGGACGGGGGCGAAGTCTTCGCCTATGAAACGCTGGTCGATCCGCGCGATACGTTCTCGGCCTTCAACATCGGCATTCATGGGATCACGGCGCGTGATGTCGCCGGAGCGCCCGATTTCGCGCAAGTCCACGCCCGGCTCGAAGCCCACTTGGCCGGGCGCGTGGTGGTCGCGCACTCCAGCTTCGACAAGGGCGCGCTGGCGGCGGCCTGCACCCGGACAGGCTGCGCGCCGATCACCGCGCGCTGGCTCGACAGCGTGCGCGTGGCCAAGCGGGCCTGGCCCGATCTGACGAGCCACAGACTCAATGTCCTGGCCGATTTTCTGGGGCTTTCCCATCGCCACCACGATGCGCTGAGCGATGCCCGCGCGGCGGGGCAGGTGATCCTCCGGGCGATCGAGCACACCGGCACCCCGCTCGAAGCCTGGCTGGCGACCCCGCCCAAGGCCCGCGCCCGCGCGCCCGAACCGGCCCCGGACGGGCCGCTGGCCGGCATGCGGGTGGCCCTGCTGGGCGAGGCGGTCGACGGGCCTCTGGCGCAATGGGTCGCGCAGGCAGGCGGTCGCATCGTGGCCGGTGTCGGGCGGACGACCACGATGCTGCTGGTGGCCACGAAGCACCCTTACGGACGCTTTGTCGAAGCCAGCCCGGCCTATCGCAAGGCGGAAGAGCTGCGCAGGGCAGGCCGAGACATCGCCATCCTGACCGAGGCGGTCCTGCGCAAGCGGATCGGGGCGTTCTAGCGCTTCTTGCGCGCAATCGTGGCGGTGAAATCGGGGTCTTTGTTGGCCACCCAGTCGACGAACTTGCGGATCGCCGGATTGGCGAGCAGCCCGTCCACGTCCATGCCATAGCGCTGAAGCTCGGAATTGGTGAAATTCGTGATCAGCGTCTGCTGGCAGATGCCGTGCATGGGCACGACATCGCGGCCACCCCGGCTCTTGGGGGTGGGGTGATGCCACACGATGGTCGAACCGGTGGGGCGCCCGCAAAGCCAGCAGGGCACCGGTGCGGGTGCAGCCTCTTCCTCGTCGGGGAGGTCGTCGAAAGGATCACGTCGGGAATGCTTGCGGGCCATCAGGTCTGCCAATGAAGGGGAGCGCCAGAAGCGGCGACCGCAGGCTTCATAGCGGGCCGATGGCTGGCTGCAAGCCAAACAGGCCGCAAGCGGAACGCAGCCCTCAATTGCTCCGGCGGTGCTTCCCGCCATAGTGCTTGCCGCAATACTTTTCGAGGTTTTCCATCTCGCGCGCGGCGGCCGTGGCGGCGGCGAGGTCGCAGGGCATGGTTTCGGCAGCCGAAATGCGCGCATCGACCCTTGCCTTGAGTTCTTCGATATCGGCGCGGCTGAACATGTTCTTCTCGCGCAGATAGCAGATCAGGCTTTGCAGGATGATGATCGCCTTTTCGCCGGAATCGATTTCGACACCTTCCATCGTCGTAATCCCTGTCCTGTTCCCTTGCCGGACTTGTTTCCAAGCCGTTCTTCGCGAGTCCACTGGCGGAACCCTGTACCTTCCGAAGGTTCTCCTTCCCGGCGCAAAAGACAAGGGAAACCTTCAGGGGGCAAGAGAACAGGCCGGATGACGACCGGATTTTCGAAACCGTCATCATGCCTTCAAACTCGCCCTCCAAAGCGGTGGCTTGAACGTCTTTTTATTGCGGAAACAAGTATGAAGCACCTGCCTTCGCGTCGCACTTTTCTTCAGGCCGTGGCTGGCGCGGCGGCAGCCGGCACGATGCCGGCGGCCATTGCCCGCGCGCTCAGCCTTCCGGCCAATCGCCGCACGGGCACGATCCGGGATGTCGAGCATGTGGTTGTCCTGATGCAGGAAAACCGCTCGTTCGATCATTACTACGGGACCATGCGCGGCGTGCGCGGGTTTGGTGATCCGCGCCCCCTGTTGCTGCGCAGCGGGGCTTCGGTGTTCCACCAGCCCACGCCCGATGGCAAGGGTGTCGTCCTGCCGTTCCATCTCGATGGCACGATCAGCAATGCCCAGGGCATGGCCAGCCTCGACCACAGCTGGAAGGGCGCTTTTGCGCAATGGGCCGAGTACGATAGCTGGATCAGGCACAAGACCCCCCAGACCATGGGCCACTTCGTGCGCAAGGACATCCCCTTCTATCACGCGCTGGCCGATGCCTTCACCATTGGCGACCAGTACTTCTGCTCGATCCACGGGCCGACCAACCCCAATCGCATGTTCCTGTTTTCGGGGACGAGCGGGCTGAGCGTGGGCGATGCGCGCGCGCAGGCCGTCGACAATGTCGATGATGGCAACTGGACGGCCGACATGGCCCGCGACAAGGCCGATTTCCCGGCGGTTTCCCGCTGGACGACATATGCCGAACGTCTGGAGAATGCCGGGATCAGTTGGAAGCTCTATCAGGAATACGAGAACTTCGGCGACAATTCGCTGGCGTTTTTCGCGCAGTTCCGGGGGATCGACAAGGCATCCCCGCTCTATCGCCGGGGGCGGGCCTGGGTCGAGGGATCGAGCCTTGAAACCGCGGCCACCTCGCAGGCCGAGCATCTGGTTGCCGCCTTTGCCAGGGATGTTGCCGCCGACAGCCTGCCGCAAGTCTCGTGGATCGTCGCGCCCTATCGCTATTCCGAACATCCCGAAGCGACCCCGGCCTATGGCGAATCCCTGACCGCCCGGCTGGTCGAGGCGCTCGTGGCCAATCCCGCAGTCTGGGCCAAGACCGCGCTGATCATCAATTACGACGAGAACGACGGCTTCTTCGACCATATCCCCGGCCCGGTTCCGGCCATTGCGCGCGAACAGGGGCTCAGCACGATCGACACGCGCGGCGAGGCCTATCAGGGCGAGCCGGTGGGGCTGGGCATTCGCGTGCCTTTGCTGGTGGTTTCGCCCTGGTCGCGCGGGGGCTTCGTCAATTCGCAGGTGTTCGACCATACCTCGGTGATCCGCTTCCTCGAACAGCGCTTCGGGGTGATGGAGCCCAATATCAGCCCCTGGCGCCGCGCGGTGACCGGAGACCTGACCTCGATGTTCGACTTTGCCGATCCCGATGGGTCGGCGCTCCATGCCTTGCCCGTCATCGGCGATTATCGCGCGCGGGTGGCGGCACAGGCCAGCCTTGCCCATCCCGCGCCGCCTGCGCAGCAGGTCTTGCCCCGGCAGGAACCGGGCCAGCGCCCGGCGCGTGCGCTGCCCTATCGGCTGGCGGTCGAGGAGAGCGGGCAAGGTGCGGACTGGCGCCTGACCTTCCGCAACGATGGTGCGCAAGGGGCGGTTTTTCAGGTCTACGACCGGAAAGGGGAGGCTGGCCCCTGGACTTATACCGTGGGCGCAGGAAGCCATCTGGACGACCGCCTGCCGGGGCTGGCGCAGGGCCCCTATCGTTTGGTCGTGCGCGGCCCCAACGGGTTTGTGCGCGAACTGGCGGGCGAGGAGGCGCCGGGCGGCGTGCGCGTAACGCTCGAAGAAGCCGGCGATGCGGTGATCCTCAGGCTCGCCAATGCCGGTGCGGTCCCGGTGCGGCTTTCGCTGCGGCGGCTGGCCTATGATGCCGGGTCGCTGGGTGAAGTCAGCCTCGCGCCGGGCAAGACCCGCTCGGTGCGCGTCCCCATCGTCGAAAGCCATCACTGGTACGACCTGCTGGTCGAAGGACCGGACGGATTTGTGCGTCGCTTTGCCGGGCATGTCGAGACGGGCAAGACCAGCTGGTCCGATCCGGCCATGGGACAGCAGGTTTCTGTCTGACACGGTCTTTGGCAAACGATTGAGGGGGCTTGGCTCCGGGGCTATGAAGGCCCGATGAGCAAGGACGGAACCGACAGGACAGCACGCGACCTCGCCGCCGGATCGGGCGCGGTTCTGGGGGGGATGGTCATCCAGTTTCTGGGGGCCGCCCTTGCCAAGGGGCTGTTCGGGGTGATCGGGCCGCTCGGCATGGCCAGCTTGCGGCTGGTGTTTGCGGCCCTGGTCCTGATGCTGGCGCGGCGGGCGTGGCGACGCGTGCCCCCGCGTCCGGCATGGCCTGCGCTGGCGGTCTATGGCGTGGCGCTCGGGGTGATGAACCTGTCGATCTATCAGGCCTTTGCACGCATTCCCATCGCACTGGGGGCGGGTATCGAAACGCTCGGGCCGCTGGGCGTGGCGCTGTGGGCATCGCGGCGGGGGCTCGATGTCGTGTGGTTTGCGGTCGGCTGTCTCGGGCTGGCGCTGCTCATGCCACTGGGCGGGCATGCGGGGGCTCCGGTCTCCCTGTCGGGGATGGCCTTTGCGCTGCTGGCGGGGGGCTGCTGGGCGCTCTATATTCTGGCCGGGCGGCAGGTGGCGCCGATCATTGGCGGGGACGCGGTGGCCTGGGGGATGATGGTGGCGGCCTTGCCCGCGCTTCCGGTCGCCTTCCTGTCGGACGGGATCGCGCTGTTGCATCCCCATATCCTCGCCCTCGGGCTGGGGGTGGCGCTGCTGTCGAGCGCCTTGCCCTATTCGCTGGAAATGGAAGCCATGCGGCGCCTGCCGACGAGTACGATGGGCATCCTGCTCAGCACTGCGCCGGCCATGGCCTGTCTGGTTGGCTATGTCGCGCTCGGAGAGAGGCTGGCGCCGCTTCAGGGGCTGGCGGTCGGCCTGTTCGTGGTCGCGGCAGTGGGCAGCATGGCGAGTGCGGCGGGGATCAGGCGCGCAACAGGGGACTGAGCGGATCGCCTTCGTGCTCGCGGATCGTCCAGATCCGTTGGCAGCGGGCCCCGCGTTCATCCATGCTGCGGGCGTCCATGGCGCGGGTGGTCAGTTGCCCGCCTGAAAGACCGGGGGCAAGCACGCGCCCTTCCTGCCACGGCAGGGTCGAGGCGGTGATTGTCCATTGGCCGTCATGCCGGACACCCAGCGAAATTTCGCAATCGAGCAGGGCACGGGTCGTGGCAATGTCGGGCGCGGCGCGGATCAGGTCTCCCAGACAGGCCCCGGTGGGCAGGGCTTCCTTGCGTCCACGGGCCATCATGAACAGGTTTCCGGCCCAGACCAGCAGGCCGGGGCGGTCGCCCTGCGCCTCGTGGAGCAGCAGGGCGCCGCAAGGGGTGCTCGCCCCGCTGTCGTGATGCCAGTGTTCGAGATAGGGCAGGTCGCGCCCTTCCTCCTTCATCATGCCGTCTTCCAGCCAGAGGCGCCCGGCATCGGGCAGCGCGGCGGGCGGCTGGAAATCGATGGCCCGGTGCCATTCGAAGAACTGGCCTGCCGGGGCAAGCCTTCCGGCAAAGGCTTCCTGCCGGGCCATCCAGGCGATCTGCGCGGTGTCGAGATCATCGAAGCCGGTGACACCGGCAAACGAAGGGCGGGCCTCGGGCTGGCGCAAGTCGGCATAGAGGCTGGGGCCTTGCAGCCAATGAACCTGCGTGGTGGTGTCGCGGCGGCCATCGGCCCAGGCCAGAAGGGAACGGCGCCAGAGGCCGGGCAGGGCATCCATGGTGATCATCAGATGCTTTTGCGCGCTATCCCATGGTATTGCCAGACGTTGCTTGTCGATGGAGTCGCAAACGTGCGGCGCGGGGAGATGCATTCATGGGTACCGGGTTCACTTCCATTCCGCTGGTCGACATTTCCGGGTTGCGCTCGGAGCGGGCGGAGGACCGGGCGCGGGTGGCCGGGGAACTGGCTCGCGCCGCGCGCGAGGTCGGCTTTCTCTATGTGACCGGTCATGGTGTTCCCGAGGCCCTGTTCGAGGGGGTGCGCGCGATGGCCGAGCGCTTCTTTGCCCAGCCCCTCGAAGCCAAGATGGATGTCTACATCGGGCGCTCGACCAACCATCGCGGCTATGTGCCCGAGGGTGAGGAAGTGTTTCAGGGGGCCAGCAAGGACCGCAAGGAAGCCTACGACCTCTCGATCGACCTTGCGCCCGACGATCCGGCCTGCCGCGATGGCCATGTTCTCCTCGGGCCCAACCAGTGGCCCGACCTGCCCGGATTTCGCGAGGCGGTTCAGGCTTACTATGATGCCACGTTCGCGGTGGGGCGCCTGCTCCTGCGCGGCTTTGCCCAGGCCATGGGCGAGGCGTCCGACCATTTCGAGGATGTTCTTTCCTGTCCGCCCAGCCAGTTGCGGCTGATCCACTATCCCCACGATCCGCTCGCGGTCGATGTCGTGGGGATCGGGGCCCATACCGACTACGAGATGTTCACCCTGCTTCATGCCACCAGCCCCGGCCTTGAAGTGCTGAACGGGGAAGGGCAGTGGATCGACGCGCCGCCGGTGCCGGGGGCCTATGTCGTCAATGTCGGCGACATGCTCGAAATCCTCACCAACGGGGCCTTCGTGGCCACCTCGCACCGCGTGCGCAAGGTCAGTGCCGAGCGCTATTCGTTTCCGCTGTTCTTCTGCCTCGACCACGACACCCGGATCGAGCCGCTGCCCCGTTTCGTGACCCCGGAAAACCCGGCGCGGGCGGGCCTTGTGGCGGGCGAGCATCTCTATGCCCAGACCATGCAGACCTTCACGTATCTCAAGGAACGCCTCGCGCATGGACAGATCACACTTCCCGAGGCGGCGCGCGCGCTGTCCTCGTTCGGGCAGGAGGCCCGCTACAAGGCTGTATCCGTCTGATTTTCCGAACATGTTTCAGTCGTGAGGCAGGTGGCGCAGGCGCTGATCCGACTGGTGGCATGGAAAACTTGACACATCGGCCATTTTTTGGACTAATCATGCCGGTCTGCGTGATCAGATGGGCAGGGCAGCGTGCTTGCACGCGATTCTCCGTGGATTGATGTCGCGCAATAAAAACGGAATTTTTGGCCGCTAAGGCATGATCTTGCGCTGGTGGAGCGGGAACCCATATGGTGATGCAGATGCGTGATGCGGTTCTGGCCGCCAATTGGGCCGGGGCCAATCGGGGCGGGGTTGTCGGGTGAAGCGGTCTGCTCTGATCGCTCTCGCGCTCGTTTGCGCCGGTGGGGCCGTGGCCGGTGGCCTTGCATGGCGCCACTATGTCCAGGCCGACAGGTTGCCCGACTGGGTCGTGCGCAGCAATGGCCGGATCGAGATGACGCGAACCGACATCGCGGTCAAATATCCCGGCAGGCTGGTCTCGCTTCTCGTCCATGAGGGCGATGTGGTGCAGGCCGGGCAAGTCATCGCCCAGCAGGACGACGCCGATGCGCTGGCCCAGCTCGATGGCGCCCGCGCGGCACGCGAAAGGGCGCAGGGCGGGCTCGAACGGGCGCAAGGCGAACAGGCGGCGCACCGCAGCCAGGCCGATCTCGCCCGGCTCGACTGGACGCAGACCGCCGGGCTTCATGATCGCGCGCTGGTTTCCGATGTCGAGTTGCGCCAGCGCCGTCTGGCTCTCTCGGGGGCGAGCGAAAGCGTGAGCGCGGCAGGCGGCGCCGTGGGCGAGGCGCGCGGCGCCATTGCCCAGGCCGATGCCCAGATCCGGCAGGTCTCCAACGTGCTCAACGATTTGCGCATCCGTGCGCCGGGGCCGGGGCGGGTCGAGTACCGGATCGTCGAGCCGGGCACGATGATGGCGCCGGGCGGGCGGCTGGTCTCGGTTGTCAATCCCGAGGACGTGACGCTCACGATCTTCCTGCCCGCAGCGGCAGCCTCGCGCATCCGTCTGGGCGACGAGGCGCGGATCGTGCCACAGGGCTTTGCCACGGCGCTGCCCGCGCGGGTCAGCTTCGTGGCCAGCGACGCACAGTTTACGCCCAAGTTCGTTGAAACCGCCAACGAGCGGGACACGCTGTCCTATCGCGTCAAGCTCCAGATCCCTGCCGATGTCGCGCGCCGCTATGCCGGGCAGCTCAAGGCCGGGATGACCGCCGATGGCTATGTCCGCACCGAGCAGGGCCATGCCTGGCCCGACCTGACGAAGTCCGCTCCGGTGAAATCAGGCGCATGACGGCTTCGGGGAACGCCACGCACACCTCGATCAGCGTTGAAGGCGTTTCCCATCGCTATGGGGCGGTTCTGGCGCTCGACGGGATCAGCCTCGACCTGCCACGCGGCGGCGCGGTGGCGCTGGTCGGGCCCGACGGGGTGGGCAAATCGACGTTGCTGGGCCTGATCGCCGGGGTCAAGCGGCTTCAGGAAGGCCGCTTGCAGGTGCTGGGCACCGATCTGGCCGACAGCGACAACGCGCAGCGTTCGGCCTTTCTCGCGCGGGTGGCCTATATGCCCCAGGGGCTGGGGCGCAATCTCTATCCCACGCTCTCGGTGGCCGAGAACATCGACTTTTTCGGGCGGCTGTTCGGCCTCGACGCGGCCCAGCGCGCGGCCCATCAGGCCCGCCTGCTCGACGCGACGGGCCTCGCCCCGTTCCCCGATCGCCCGGCGGGCAAGCTTTCGGGCGGCATGAAGCAGAAGCTGGGCCTGTGCTGCGCGCTCGTCCACGACCCTGACCTCCTGATCCTCGACGAGCCGACCACGGGCGTCGACCCGCTCTCGCGACGCCAGTTCTGGGATCTGGTCGACGCCATGCGCGCCGAACGGCCCGAGATGACCGTGCTGGTCTCGACCGCCTACATGGAAGAGGCCGAGCGTTTCGCCCACCTCGTGGCGATGGATGCCGGGCGGATCATCGCGCAAGGGGCCACGGCCGACATCCTGCGCGAGACAGGCGCAAGCAATCTCGAACAGGCCTATATCAGCCTGCTGCCCCCCGAAAAGCGCCCGGCCACCGATTTGCCCGATCCCGGCCCATGGCAGGACACCGGCGAGGCACCGGCCATCGAGGCCCAGCACCTGAGCCGGCGGTTCGGCAATTTCGTCGCGGTCGACGATGTGAGCTTCCGCATCGGCAAGGGCGAAATCTTCGGTTTTCTCGGTTCGAACGGCTGCGGCAAGACGACGACGATGAAGATGCTGACGGGCCTGCTCGACGCGACGAGCGGCACGGCCAGCCTGTTCGGGCGCCCGATTGCGCCGGGCGACATGAAGACGCGCATGCGCGTGGGCTACATGTCGCAGGCCTTTTCGCTCTATGAAGAGCTGACGCTGCGCCAGAACCTGATGCTCCATGCGCGGCTCTATCAGGTGCCTGCCGCGCAGGCGGGGGCGCTGGTCGACGAGGCACTGCGCCAGTTCGCCCTTGTCGAGCATGCCGATGCGGTGCCCGCCTCGCTGCCGCTGGGCATTCGCCAGCGCCTGCAACTGGCCGCCGCCTGCCTCCATGGCCCTGAAATCCTTATCCTCGACGAGCCGACCTCGGGCGTCGACCCGGCGGCGCGCGACATGTTCTGGGGCCATCTCCTGCGCCTCTCGCGCGAGGAGCGGGTGACGATCTTCGTCTCGACCCATTTTATGAACGAGGCGGAACGCTGCGACCGTATCTCGCTGATGCATCGCGGGCGCGTGCTGGCTGTCGGCACGCCCGAAGGGCTGACCCGCGAACAGGGCGCACAGCGGCTTGAAGACGCGTTCATCACCGTGCTGGAGGCGCAAGCCGATCCGGCGCCTGCTGCACCGGCCCATTCTGTCGACCATGCGCGTGGCGAGGCCGCGCCGGTCGTGACCGGCGGCGGGATTACGGGCTGGCTGGAGCGCTGGTTCGCCTTTGCCTGGGCCTTTGCCCGGCGCGAGGCCATCGAACTCGCGCGCGACAAGGTGCGCCTCGCCTTTGCGCTGGCCGGGCCGCTGGTCCTGCTGTGCGTGTGCGCCTATTCGATCTCGTTCGACGTGCAGGGCGTGCGCATGGCCGTGCTCGACCACGACCAGAGCGGGGCGAGCCGCGATCTCGTCCGCCGTTTCGAGGGAACCCGCTATTTCACCCTGGTCGCTCCGGTTGAGGGGGAGGAGGCCGCGCGCGAACGCCTGCGCGAGGGCAAGGCGCAAATGGTGCTCGACATTCCGCCCGATTTCGGGCGCGATCTGGCCAGTGGCCGCCATCCGCAAGTGGGCGTGCTGATCGACGGGGCGAGCCCGTTTCCCGCGTCGAATATCCGAGCCTACGCCGACGGGGTCGTGCTGGCCTATCAGGCGCAGATGCTTGGCGCCTCGCCGCTGGTTGCTGCCGGGGGCCTGACGATGCCCGCCAGCATCGAGCCGCGTTTCATCTACAATCAGGATTTCCGCAGCATCTATGCGATCACGCCGGGCGTGCTGATGCTCACGATGATCCTGATCCCGGCCATGCTGACGGCACTGGGTATCGTGCGCGAGAAGGAGATCGGCTCGATCACCAATCTCCACGCCTCGCCCGCAGGCACGGGGGCCTTCCTGATCGGCAAGCAGGCGCCCTATGCGGGGCTGGCCATGATCAGCTATGTCAGTCTGGTGACGACGATCATCCTCGTGCTGGGGGTTCCGCTCAAGGGGTCGCTGGTCGCGCTCACGATCGGGGCCGCGCTCTTCGTGCTGGCCTCGACGGGGCTGGGCATGTTGATCTCCACACTGGTGCGCAGCCAGGTTGCGGCGATCTTTGCGACCGCGCTGATCTGCCTCGTGCCCTCCGTCAACTTTTCCGGGCTGCTCTATCCGGTCTCCACGCTCGTTGGCGGCAGCTATTGGGTTGGCGTCGGGTTCCCGTCCTCGTGGTTCCAGATCGTGAGCCTTGGCACGTTCACCAAGGGGCTGGGCATGGACAGCTTTGCGCAGGCCTATCTGGCGCTGGGCGGGTTTGGCCTCGCCTTCATCACCGCCGCGCGGTTCATGCTGGGGAAGCAGGAGGCATGAAGCGCTGGCTGATCAATGTCTGGCTGCTGGGCGCCAAGGAACTGCGCAGCGTGATGAAGGACACGACGCTGCTCGTGCTGATCATCTTTGCCTTCACGGCGGCGGTCCTGATCGTGTCCAAGGGGGTCAAGGCCGAAGTGTCGAATGCGACCGTGGCCCTGATCGACGATGATCACAGCGAGCTGTCGCGGCGCCTTGCCGATGCGATCCGCCCGCCCTATTTCCAGACCCCCGTGGCCATTTCGCGGGCCGATGTGGCAGGTTCGATGGATCAGGGGCGCACGATCTTCGTGATCGAGATCCCCCCGCGTTTTCAGGCCGATGTCCTGGCCGGGCGCAGTCCGTCGGTGCAGATCCTCGTCGATGCCACGGCAATGACGCAGGCCGGGCTGGGCGCGTCCTATTTCCAGCAGATCTTCGCTACCGAAGTGCTCGATTTTCTCCATCAGAACGGGATCATCGCCAGCCTGCCGTTCTCGGTGACGAGCCAGACGCTCTACAACCCCAACTCGCAATCGGCATGGTACACTGCCGTCATGCAGATCGTGACCAATGTCACTGTGCTCTCGATCATTCTGGTCGGCGCGGCGGTGATCCGCGAGCGCGAACACGGCACCATCGAGCATCTTCTGGTCATGCCGGTCAGGGCCAGCGAGATCGCCTTTGCCAAGATCCTCGCCAATGGGCTGATCATTCTGGTCGTCGCCATGGCCTCGCTGTGGTTCGTGGTCCACGGGGCGCTGGGGGTGCCGCTGGCCGGATCGCTGCTGCTGTTTGCCGGGGCGATGATGCTCTATCTGTTCTCGGTGACGGCGCTGGGCATGTGGATGGCCACGATGGCTCCCAGCATGCCCCAGTTCGGGCTGTTCGCGGTGCCGGTCTACGCCATTGCCTACCTGCTCTCGGGCGCGGCCACCCCGCTCCAGAGCATGCCGGTGCCGGTTCAGGCCATTGCCCGCCTGCTGCCCACGACCCGTTTCGTCAGCCTGTCGCAAGCCGTGCTCTATCGCGGCGCGGGCCTGCATACGGTCTTGCCCGAACTGGTGATGATCTGTGGCTGGGGCACGGCTTTCGTGATCCTGGCTGTTCAACGTTTCCGCACGATGCTGGCCCGGCAAGGGTGACCCCAGGGATGACCTCAGGGATAGATATGGCTCTTCGACACGCCGCCCCGCTTTCGCTTCCCTGCCGTTCGGCCATGCGCATGGTACCGGCCACGCTGGTTCTGGCGCTGGCAGCTTGCGCCGCCCCGCCGCCCTCCCGGCCAGCGCCCGCCGCGCAAGTCGTGGCGCCGGCCCGCCTCGATGCAGCTGCCGCACAGGGCGCTGCGCAAGGGGAGGGCGCCGCCGCGCTCGACCAGTGGTGGACCGCCTGGGGCGATCCCGCGCTCGACAGGCTGGTGGACGCGGCGCTGGCCGCCAATACCGACTTGCGCGTGGCGCGCGCCCATGTTGAGGCCGCGCGCGCGCTCGCCTCGGTGGCCGAGGCCGCGCTCTATCCGACCATCGCCGCGCAAGGGGCGGGCTGGGGCAATGCCGGCGATACCGGGATCGATGGCACGGCAGGTTCGGTCCTGTCGCCCTTCACGCGCGGCGCGACCGGCGGTGGCTATCTGGTTGGCCTTGGCGCGCAGTGGGAGCCGGACATTTTCGGCGGGCGCCATGCCGATGTCGCTGCCGCACAAGCCATGGCTGGCGGGGTCGACTGGATGGCGCAGGGCGTGCGCCTGATGGTCGTGGCCGATGTGGTAGAGAATTACCAGCAATGGCGCGGGCTTGAGGCGCGGCTTGCGCTGCTCGACCAGAGCCTTGAGGCCACGCGCGCGTTGACCGCGTATGTCGCCGCGCGGCAGGGCACCGGCCAGGCCAGCAAGCCCGACCTGACCCGCGCGCAGGCCGCCGCAGCGTCGCTTGAAGCCACGCGTCCCCAGCTTCTGGCCCTGATCGATGCGCGCCGCCGCCGCCTTGCGATCCTGTCGGGCGCGCTGCCCGAAGCGATGGTCGACGTGGTGCCGCGGCGCGGGGGCAGCTCCGATCTTGCGGTTCCGCCGCCACCATCGGGGCAATGGCCCTCGACCATTCTCGAACGCCGCCCCGATGTACGCGCGAGCATGGCCATGGTCGCGGCGCGGGCGGCCAAGCTCAAGAGCTACAAGGCCGATCTCTACCCGCGTTTCAGCATCGGTTTTTCGGGGCAGAACGGCGAGTTGGGTCTTTCGGGCCTGCCCGGCTTCGGGGGGACGATGGGCCTGCTCAACGTCAAGGCGAGCGTGCCGATCTTCACCGGCGGGCTCTTGCGCGGGCGGATCGCGGCGGGACAGGCCGAACTGGAAGGTGCGCTGGCCGCGCAGGACCGCACGGTCCTGTCCTCGCTGGAGGAAGTCGAGACCGCCTATGGCCTGCGCGCCGGGTTCGATGCGCGGGTCGCCGGGCTTGTCTCTGCCCGCACGCTTTCGGCCCGCCGGGCGGACGAGGCACAGGCTTTCTATCGCGCCGGGCGTGTCACGCTCGGTGATGTGCTTCAGGCCCGGCTCGATACGCTGTCCGACGCCGACAAGCTCGAACAGGCCCGCATTGCCCAGCGCAGCGCCACCGTGCAACTCTACCGGGCCTTGGGTGGTGGCTGGAGCCCGCCCGCACCCGGCCCATCCGTTTCATCCGCCCATCCTGCCCTGCCAGTCTTGCAAGGGAGTTCCCCCCGATGACCGAGCCTGCTGCCTACCATCCCCCCGCAGCTCCGCCCCCCGCGCCCGATCCGCTCGACGGTCTGGCCGCAACCCTCGACCGCGCGGCCTTTGCAGGCATCGCCAGCATGACCGGGGGACTTTCGCCGGTCACCGTGGCCCAGGCCTTTTCCGACTGGGCGCTCCATCTGGCCGCCTCGCCCGGAAAGCGGCTCGATCTGCTGGGCAAGGCGGTGCGGCAATGGCTGCGCCTGGCCGACCAGTGTTGCCATGGCCCCAATCCCGAACATCCCGGAGCCCCGGCGATCAAGCCCCTGCCACAGGATCACCGCTTCGATGATCCGGCCTGGCAGCAAGGCCCCTTCGGCATGATCACCCAGTCCTTCCTGCTTGCCCAGCAGTGGTGGAGCAACGCCACGACCGGCATTTCGGGGGTCAGCGCCCATCACGAGGCGATCACTGCCTTTGCGGTCCGCCAGATGCTCGACATGGCCGCCCCCAGCAATTTTCTGGCGACCAATCCGGTCCTGCAACAGCGCATCCTCGATACCGGCGGGATGTGTCTGGTCGAAGGGGCAAAGCTGTTCCTCGCCGATCTTGCCGAGCTGACGCGCGGCGGCCCCGATCCGAAGGAAAGTCCGCTCCAGATCGGTCGCGACATCGCCGCCACGCCGGGCAAGGTCGTCTATCGCAACCGGCTGATCGAACTGATCCAGTACAGCCCGACGACCGCCGAAGTGAAGCCCGAGCCGGTGCTGATCGTGCCTGCCTGGATCATGAAATATTACATCCTTGATCTTTCAGCCAACAATTCGCTGATCGCCTGGCTGGTCGGGCAGGGCTATACCGTCTTCGCGATCTCGTGGCACAATCCCACCAGCGAGGACCGCAACCTCGACATGGACGATTATCGCCAGCTTGGCCCGATGGCCGCGCTGACGGCGATCCAGGCGATCACTGGCGCGGCGCATATTCATGCGCTCGGCTATTGTCTGGGCGGAACGCTGCTGAGCATCGCGGCGGCGGCCATGGCGCGCGAGGGCGACGAGCGCCTTGCCTCGGTTACCCTGCTGGCCGCGCAGACCGACTTTACCGAACCGGGCGAACTGGGCCTGTTCATCGACGAGGGCCAGCTCAACCTGCTCGACAGCATGATGTGGGAACGCGGCTATCTCGACAGCCACCAGATGGGCGGCGCGTTCCAGATGCTGCGCCCCAACGATCTGGTGTGGTCGCGCGTCCTCAACGAGTACCTGATGGGCGAGCGGCCGGGCGTCAACGACCTGATGGCCTGGAACGCGGACGGGACGCGCATGCCCTATGCCATGCACAGCGAATACCTGCGCCGCCTGTTCCTGCACAACGATCTGGCCGAAGGGCGTTTTCTGGCCGATGGCCGGGCCATTGCGCTCTCCTCGATCCGCCAGCCGCTGTTCGTGGTGGGCACCGAGACCGACCATGTCGCCCCGTGGCATTCGGTCCACAAGATCCACATGCTCACCAGCGCGGCGATCACCTTCGTGCTGACGAGCGGCGGGCACAATGCCGGGATCGTCTCCGAACCGGGCCACAAGCATCGCCACTATCACATGCTTGAACGCCGCGAAGGCCAGGCCGCGCTTTCGCCCGACGACTGGCTGACCCAGGCAAACCCTTATGAGGGATCGTGGTGGGAGGCATGGGGCCGCTGGCTCGACGCCCATTCCGGCTCTCCCGTGCCGCCTCCGCCGATGGGCGCCCCGGACAAGGGCTATCTCCCGATCGCCGCCGCGCCGGGCACATACGTTCTGGAGAACTGACCGATGACCTCCACCCCCGCAAATACGCCCGCCCCGGATATGCCTGCCCCGAATATGATCGAGAACCGCACGTTCGAGGAAATCACCGTGGGCGAGAGCGCGCAGATCTCGCGCACGCTCGGCCAGCGCGAGATCCAGCTCTTCGCGCTGGCCTCGGGCGACGTCAATCCGGCCCATGTCGATCCTGAATTCGCCGCGACCGACATGTTCCACAAGGTCATCGCTCATGGCCTGTGGGGCGGTGGGCTGATCTCGGCAGTGCTGGGAACCGAGTTGCCGGGGCCGGGCACGATCTATCTTGAACAGAGCCTGCGTTTCGAGCGACCGGTCGGACTGGGTGACACGATCACCGCGCAGGTCGTCGTTACCGGAAAGGACGAGCATCACCACTTCGTGACATTCGCCTGCACCTGCACCAACCAGGCGGGCGAGGAAGTGATCTCGGGCATCGCCAAGGTCAAGGCGCCATCCGAGAAGATCCGCCGCCCCCGCGCCGCGCTGCCCGACATCCGCTTTGCCGACCACGATGGCTATCGCCGCCTGATGGAAGCGGCGCGCGGCCATCAGGCCATGCCGGTCGCCGTGGTCCACCCGTGCAGCGTGGCCGCGATCAGCGCGGTGATCGAGGCCTTCGAGGAAGGGCTGATCACGCCGATCCTCGTGGGGCCCACCGCCCGCATTCAGGCCGCTGCCAGCGAGGCGGGGGCCGACATTGGCGCCTTCCGCATCGTCGATACGCCCCACAGCCATGCCTCTGCCAGCGCGGCGGTCGCCCTGATCCACTCGGGCGAGGCGCAGGCCCTGATGAAGGGCTCGCTCCATACCGATGAACTGATGGGGGCGGCTGTTTCACGCGATGGGGGCCTGCGCACCGAAAGGCGCATCAGCCACGTCTACCTGATGGACGTTCCGGGCCATCCGACCCCGCTGCTGATCACCGATGCGGCCATCAATATCGCGCCCAACCTTCTGGAAAAGGCCGATATCATTCGCAACGCCATCGATCTGGCCCATGTGATCGGGATCGCGCAGCCCAAAGTGGCGATCCTCTCGGCGGTCGAGACGATCAACCCGGCGCTGGCCTCGACGCTCGACGCGGCGGCCTTGTGCAAGATGGCTGACCGGGGACAGATCACCGGCGGCCTGCTCGATGGCCCGCTGGCCTTCGACAATGCGATCAGCGCGGCCGCCGCGCGCGAGAAGGGGATCGTCTCGCCCGTGGCCGGACAGGCCGAAATCCTCGTCGTGCCTGATCTGGAAGCGGGTAACATGCTGGCCAAGCAACTGACGTTCCTGGGCGGGGCCGATGCCGCCGGGATCGTGCTGGGCGCGCGGGTGCCGATCATCCTGACGAGCCGTGCCGACAGCCTGCGCACGCGCCTCGCTTCGTGCGCGGTGGTGGTGCTGCTGGCAGCAGCAGCCCAGACCGGCGGGAAAAACGCATGACCCGCTCGATCATCAGCCTCAACTCGGGCTCATCGAGTATCAAGTTTGGCCTCTATCATCTTGAGGAGCAAGGGCCGGTCCATGTCGCCGGAGGCAAGCTCGAAGGGATCGGCACGGCCCCGCGCATCCGCATCCACAGCGATACGGGCGAAATCCTGCTCGAAAAAAGCTGGGGCGAGGGAACCAAGGACGGCGGCGCCGGGCTGACCCACGAGCCCTTGCTCAGCGAGCTCTACGACTGGGCCCACGATCACCTTCAGGATCACGCCATCGTCGCGGTCGGTCACCGCGTGGTCCATGGCGGCGGGCGCTATTGGGCACCGCGCCTGATCGACGAAGCGCTCGTTGCCGAACTTGATACCTTTTCCCCGCTCGCCCCGCTCCACCAGCCCCACAACCTCGCCGCGATCCGCGAGATCGCACGCAAGGCCCCTCATCTGGTGCAGGTCGCCTGTTTCGACACCGGCTTCCACCATGCCATGCCCGGCGTCGCCACGCGCCTGCCGCTCCCGCGTGCCTATGCCGCGCGGGGGATGCGCCGCTATGGCTTCCACGGACTGTCCTACGAATATGTCTCGGCCCGTCTGGCCACGCTCGATCCGGCGCTGGCGCAAGGGCGGGTGATCGTCGCCCATCTGGGCAACGGGGCGAGCCTTTGCGCGATGCGCGGGGGGGCGAGCGTCGACACCACGATGGGCTTTACCGCGCTCGACGGGCTGATCATGGGAACCCGCACCGGCATGCTCGATCCCGGCGCGGTGATCCACCTGCAATTGCAGGAAGGTCTTTCCGCGCACGAGGTCGAAAGCATGCTCTATCGCCGCTCGGGCCTGCTGGGCCTGTCCGAACTGTCGAGCGACATGCGCAGCCTTCATGCCAGCGATGATCCGCGCGCGGCCGAGGCCATCGAATCCTTCGTGTGGACCGCCGCGCGCCAGATGGGCGCCCTGATGGTCTCGCTCGAAGGGCTCGACGGCCTCGTCTTCACCGCCGGGATCGGCGAGAACGACCCGGTCATCCGCGCGGCCATCTGCGCGCGCCTGGCCTGGACGGGGCTGGTCCTCGACGAGGCGGCCAATGCGGCAAATGCCCCCGTGATCAGCAGCCCGGAAAGCCGGGTCATCGTGCGCGTGATCCCCACTGACGAAGAACGCCAGATCGCGCTTCACACGTTTTCGCTCACCCAGCCTTTCATGGATGCCGCCAAGGGAGATTCCTGATGACGCCTCTGGTCGATCTGTCCGGCAAGCGCGGGCTTGTCGTGGGCATTGCCAACGAACATTCGATTGCCGCAGGCTGCGCGGCCGCCTTTGCCCGTTGCGGGGCGAGCCTTGCGGCAACCTATCTCAATGACAAGGCCAAGCCGTTTGTCGCGCCGGTGGCCGAAAAGCTGGGCGTGGACATGCTGCTTCCGTGCGACGTGCGCGTGCCGGGCGAACTCGAAGCGGTCTTCGAAACGATCCGCAAGGAATGGGGAAGGCTCGATTTCGTGCTGCACTCGATTGCCTTTGCCCCGCATGACGACCTGTTCGGGCGGGTCGTCGACAGCTCGGCCGAAGGCTTTGCCCTGGCCATGGATGTCTCATGCCACAGTTTCGTGCGCATGGCCCATCTGGCCGAACCGCTGATGGACAAGGGCGGGGCCCTGTTGAGCGTGACGTTCTACGGATCGGAGCGCGTGGTTGCGCATTACAACCTCATGGGGCCGGTCAAGGCCGCGCTCGAAAGCACGACCCGCTATGTCGCCGCCGAACTGGGCGCCAAGGGCATTCGCGCCCATGCCATCTCGCCGGGGCCTATTTCCACGCGGGCGGCCAGCGGGATCGACCGGTTCGACGAACTGCTCGACCGTGCCAGCGCGCTGGCGCCGGAAGGCACACTCGCCACGATCGACGACGTGGGCGCACTGGCCGCCTTTCTGGCCAGCGATGCAGCCCGTCACATAACCGGAACGGTGATTCCGGTTGACGGGGGCGCGCATTTGATGGCTTGAGCGCCCAGGCGCCATGGACGGAACAATGGACAAGGGGCCGGTAACGGAACGACCAGCAACGGATCGGATGGTCATGCCTCACACCCGCAAGGGCCCCTATGGACCATCGGAGAAGCGCGAGACGACCCGTGCGCGCAACATGGAGAAGATCGAGGCGGCGGCCTGGAAGGTTTTCGCCTCGATAGGCCTCGATGGTGCCACGGTGCGCGATATCGTCACCCAGAGCGATGTCTCGGCGGGCAGTTTCTACAACTACTTCGGAACCAAGGAGGCTGTCTTCGGGAAGCTGATTGCCGATCTGGTCGATCGCGTCCGCATCGAGGTTGCACAGGCGCGCGCCAAAAGCGCGCAAGTGGCCGCGCAGGGGCCGGATGGCGTGGCTGTCGAGGATGTCGAGGCCATGCTCGCGCGCGGATACCGCGTGTTCATGGATGTCGTTCTGGCCATTCCCGAAGGGCCGGCTTTTTTCGAGAAAAACCAGCATCACATCCGCTCACGCCTGTTCGGCGCGCGCCAGATCGATGTCCTGATGGCCGATATCGCCGCCAATGTCGACGAACTTGCCGCCTCGCGCGGGCTTTCGCCCGGCGAGCGGCAATTGCTCAGTGCGATCATCTATGCCTCGGGGACCGAGGCGCTGTTTGTCGCGCTGCGCAGCGGGCAAACGATCAGTGCCGGATACCCCGACTTCCTCGCGCAGTTGCTGGCCCGTGGATTTGGCGCACTGATCGTTGGTGGCCAGTTCGGCGCTCGCCCGTCAGTCGCCGCGCCAGCGCAAGGCCTCGATCAGCAGGCTGAAAGCCGGTGAAGCCTGCCGGCGGCTCGGATAATAGAGGTGATAGCCGGGGAAAGGCGGGCACCAGTCTTCGAGTACGCGGATGAGACGGCCTTCCTCGATAGCCTCGGAAACCTGATCCTCGATGGTCACCGCAAGGCCGAGCCCGGCTTCGGCGGCATCGATGGCGAGTTCCGTACCCGCAAAGGTAAGCTGCCCGTCGACCCGCACGTTCATCACGCGCCCGTCCTTCTCGAACTCCCACGCATAGAGCCCGCCTGCGGTGGGCATGCGCCAGTTGATGCACGAATGGGCGGACAGGTCGTGTGGAGTGAGGGGGATCGGGTTGCGTTCGAAATAGGAAGGCGCGCCCACGCAGGCCATGCGCAGTTGCGGCCCGACGCGCACGGCGATCATGTCGCGGTCGATCGCTTCACCCAGGCGGATCCCGGCATCGAAACGCTCCTCGACAATATCGACGAAGCCATTGTTTACGTTCACTTCGACATGGATGTCGGGATATTCGGGCAGGAGCGTGCGCAGGACCGGCCAGAGCACCGTGCGCGCCACATTATCGGTAACCGTCAGGCGGATATTGCCGGCAGGCTTGTCGCGCAGGCTGGTGATCTCGCTGATGCCGGTGGCGATCTGGTCGAGCGCCGGGCCGATCACCTCGACCATGCGGTCTCCCGCATCGGTGGGCGAGACCGCACGGGTCGTCCGCGTCAGCAGGCGGACACCGACCTTGGATTCCAGGCGCCGCATCGCGTGGCTGAGCGCCGATTGCGAAGTCCCCAGACGGGCCGCAGCACGGGTGAAGCTGCGTTCCTCGGCCACGACCAGAAATGCCGCCAGCGAGGCGAGGTCGGAACGGTCATAGCTCATGACGGTGTACTCTCGTGGGTCCGAAGGACGTTGCTCGCAAAGCCCGTCCTGCTGCCCATCGGCGAGGTCAGCAGGCGCGTCATCGTGCGAGGAACGGAACCTGAACTTCTAGCCGCCCGCCATACATGTTGCAACCGTGCGGAGTATTCTGCCGGTCGTGATACCTGCTCATGAATGTCCCGCGAGCGGACAGGCTCGCGGGACGAAAAGGAATGAACCGGGTCAGGCCGCCGGCTTGACCAGGCTTTCGGGCGCGGGCCACCAGGTCAGCGTGTGCTGGTCATGGGCGGTCGTCCACACGCCCTTGGGCGTGAAGCGCAAGGCCCCGCTGCCAGCGGGCTTTCCCTGCCGCGCGGCGACCGTCATCGTCTCGGGGTCGATCACGGCAAAGACCTGATCGTCGGTCGTGCGCAGCCAGACTTTGCCAAGCCCGGTGTCGATGTCACCCCACTTGAGGTTGGCACCGACCTTGATCCGCCCGGCGAGCGTCACGCTGGCCGGATCGATCCGCGCGAGCGTGCCATCACCCTGTTCCTGAACCCAGACCCCATCGGCGCCTGCGGCCAGGAAACCGGGCTGCGCGCCCAGACCCACGCGCCCGGTGACGGTGTTGGTCTTCGGGTCCACGCGCTGGAGGGTCTGCTTGTCGGCGCTCACCGCCCAGACCGCATCGAAGCCGAAGGCCAGATACCAGGTGCCCGGATCGACCGCGACCGTGGCGGCGACCGCATTGGTCGCCGGATCGATGCGGGCGAGCGTCCCGGCAGCATCGCTCGCCACCCAGATCGAGCCAGCCCCGGCCACGACATTGAGCTCGCCCGCCGGGTTCGCGATCCCGGTGGGGATCGTGGCGACAATCTTCGCGGTCTTGAGATCGATCCGCTTGATCGCCTTGTCCTGACAATCAGCAACCCAGAGCGCGCCATCACTGACAGCCATGGCCCCGCACGGGTGGGGCGTGGCGACTTGCGCCAGCTTGCCCTTGCGCGACCAGTGCTCGACCCGACCCCGGTTGGTGGCCCAGACGGTCTTGCCGTCAACCGCGAGGAAGTCGGCAAAGCCGGGCACCGCAATCACCTGCGGGGCCGGGGCCTCTGCGCGGGCAGGACTGGCCACGGGAGTGGCGAGTGGGGCAAGCGCGGCCACTGCCGCCAAAATCAACCGGTTGCGGACCATGCCGGGTCTCCTGAAAAAAAGGGCGGGGAGGGCGGGTCTTCAGGCGTTTTGGGCGATGAACGCGCGCCAGCCCCCCAGATCGGTGATGTCCCGGGCGCCCTCGATGGCGCGAGGTTCGGCCACGAAGCCCTTGACGCTGGTGCCATCGGCGAGGGTCACCGTACCGATGGCGAGCGGGGCGGGCACTTCGACGGTGAAGCTGCCGAATTCAGCGACGCCCATTTCATAGACCTCGACCGCGATGGCCGCGCCATCTTCGGCATGGATCAGTGCGGGCTTGGGCGGCACGCTGTTGGCGATCGCATAGAGGCGATAAGTGGGCGCGGTCTGCGTTGCTTCCACGAACGTCGCGTTGCGCGAGGTGAGCTGCCAGTGCAGCGGCATGTCCTTGAGGTGGGCTCCGACAACGGCGAGTTTCACGGTCTGCATTTTGCCCTCCAGGTCGAGCGGGGGAACGGGGGGAAGATCGGCAATCGCCAGATATTCGTCGGCAATGTCGAGCAGGGCACGGTCGGTATCTGCCGGGCCGATCAGGGTAATGCCAAAGCCCGTGGCATTGGCGCGCACCCCGGCCGGCACGGCCAGCGCGGCCATGTCGAGCAGGTTCACGAAGTTGGTATAGGCGCCAAGGTTGCTGTTGAGGGCAACCGGGGCCACGGCCAGTTCGGCCACGCGATAAGTCGTGCCGGTGGTGGGGAAGGCGAAGATGTCGATCTGTTCGAACAGGCCGTCGGCATGGCGCTTGAGTTCGGCCATGCGATAGATGCCGTTCCACAGTTCGACCGCGCCCTGGGTCAGGCCGGGTTCGACCACCGTGCGGACCGTGGGATCGATGGCCTCGGGATTGCTGGCGAGGAGCCCGGCAATGGCTGCCGTGCGCTCGGCCACCCACGGGCCGCCATAGAGCAGTTGCGCGGCTTCCTTGAGCGGTTCGATGTCGATCTCGACGATCGTGCCCAGCGTGGCGAGCTTTTCGAGCGCGCGATCATAGAGATATTCGGATTCCGCGTCGCCAAAGAACACGCGCTGGTCGCGGCGGGGAACGCCGATGACCTTGTGGCCGACGGGGCGGTTTGCCAAGGGCCTGGACCAGGCATCGGCGACGTCGAACCCGGCCACCACACCATCGACGAGGCGCGCATCGGCGGTGTCGGACGTGAAGACCGAGATGCAGTCAAGCGAACGGCAGGCCGGAACCAGCCCTTGCGTGCTCCAGCGGCCCTTGGTGGGCTTGAAACCGATCAGGTGGTTGAAGGCGGCGGGCACGCGGCCCGAACCGGCGGTGTCGGTGCCCAGCGCGAAGGCGGCAAGGCCTGCGGCGACCGCGACGGACGAGCCCGAACTCGATCCGCCGCTCACATAAGCGAGGTTGGAGGCATTGCGCGGGATGCCATAGGGGCTGCGCGTGCCGACAAGGCCGGTGGCGAACTGGTCGAGGTTGGTCTTGCCCAGACACAGCGCACCGGCCGCCAGAAGGCGTGCAACGACCGTGGCCGAGGCTTCGGGCTCATAGGCGAAGGCCGGGCAGGCCGCCGTGGTGGCAAGGCCCGCCACGTCGATATTGTCCTTGACCGCAAAGGGCACGCCCGCGAGCGGCAGGTGTTCCCCTGCCGCCACGCGCGCGTCGATGGCGGCGGCCTGTTCGAGCAGGGCCTCTGCCGTGGGGCGCCCGATCCAGATCTGGGGCTGGATCGCGTCATAGGCGGCGATCCGTTCCAGACATTCGTGGGCCACGGCGAGCGCGGTGGTCGCGCCCGCATGGACGGCTGCCGCAATCCCTGCGACGCTCAGCCGCTCGGGCGCGCTCATGCGTGCCTCCGCAGGGCGAGCATCGGCGCGCCGGGCTGGAGGGCCTGCTTTTCTTCCATGTAGAGCGCGGCCACGGTGCCGCTGCCGGGGCTTTCGACCGGGCATTCCATCTTCATCGCTTCGAGCACGGCAATGGTATCCCCGGCTTTCACGTCGTCGCCTTCGGCCACGAGCAGTTTCCAAACGCTTCCGCCGAACGGCGCTTCGACCAGATCGGCGCCCTCGGGCAGTTCGATGGTGCTGGCCGAGGGGGCATCGGCATCGGCCAGATCCGTCACCCGGTCGAACTCGCCCTTGCGTTGCCAGTCGGCGCGTTCCTCGTCGAAGGCGGCCTTGCGGCGGGCCTCGAATTCGGCAATGCCTTCCGCGTTTTCAGCCAGATAGGCGCGATAGTCGGCAAGACGGAACTCGGACTGCTCGATCCTGATCGAACGGCGACCGGTCGGGAAATCGCGGCGCCATTCGACCAGTTCCTCGGCGCTGACCGGGTAGAAGCGGATCTGGTCGAAGAACCGCAGCAGCCAGGGCTTGCCTTCGATGAAGGCATCGGTCTGACGGTGCGAATTCCATACCTGAATGGTCCTCCCGAACAACTGGTAGCCGCCGGGGCCTTCCATGCCATAGATGCACATATAGGCCCCGCCGATGCCCACCACGTTGGGCGGGGTCCAGGTGCGGGCCGGGTTGTACTTGGTGGTGACCAGACGGTGGCGCGGATCGACCGGCGTGGCGACCGGCGCGCCGAGATAGACATCGCCCAGACCCATGACGAGGTAATTGGCCTCGAAGATCAGGTTCTCTACCGCGGCTGCATCGGGCAAGCCGTTGATGCGGCGGATGAACTCGATGTTGTCCGGGCACCAGGGCGCGTCGTCGCGCACCGCGCTCATGTACTTCTCGATCGTCTCGATGGTCGCCGGATCGCGCCAGCTCAAGGGCAGGTGGACGATGCGCGAGGGGATCGCGAAGTCTTCCAGATCGCCCAGGCGCTCCTCGGCCTCGATCAGCGCGGCAAGGGCGGCTGCCTGATCAAGGGCGATGCCGTCGAAGTGAAGCTGAAGCGAACGGATGCCGGGCACGATGTCGATCACGCCGGGCAGGGCCAGACGCTCCATCTCGGTCATCAGGGCATGGACGCGAATGCGCAACTCGATGTCGAGCACGATCGGGCCATATTCGACCAGGATGTTGCGGTCGCCCTGCTGGCGATAGACCGTGCGCGGACGGCCCGCCGTCTCGGGAATTTCCGCGAGGACGGGGTTGAGCGTCTCCACCTCGCGCGCGGGTGTGCTGACCGGAACGTCTCCGCTCGAAAGCAGGGTCTGCTGGGCCAGATCGGCGGCCTTGGCATCGGCGATGTTGACCGGCACGAAGCGCAGGCGGTCGCCCGGCACGAGCTGACCGATCTTCCACTGGTCGGCGGCGATCACCACGAACGGGCAGACAAAACCACCCAGCGAAGGCCCGTCGGGGCCCAGAATGATCGGCATGTCGCCGGTAAAATCCACCGCGCCGATGGCGTAGGGGTTGTCGTGGATGTTCGAGGGGTGGAGGCCCGCTTCGCCCCCGTCCGAGCGCGCCCACTTGGGCTTGGGGCCAATCAGGCGCACGCCGGTGCGGTTGGAGTTGTAGTGAACCTGCCAGTCGGCATTGACGACCATCGCGATGTCTTCGGGCGTGAAGAAATCGGGCGCGCCATGCGGGCCATAGAGGACGCGCAAGGTCCATTCAGTGGGCAGCGCGGGAAGGCCGGTGGATTCCAGCGGAGCTTCGAGCGGTTCATCGCCCAGATGAAGGACATCGCCCGCCACCAGACGGCGCGCGGCATGGCCGCCGAACTGGCCGAGCTCGAAGGTCGCGCGGCTGCCGAGATAGGGCGCGATGTCGAGCCCGCCGGCAAACAGGATATAGCCGCGCATACCCCCGCCACGGGTGCGGCCCATGGTGAGCGTCTGGCCGGCGGCCACATCGACAGCCACCCCGCGCTCGACCGGGACGCCATCGAGCGTGGCGCCAAAATCGGCCCCGGTCAGGCAGATACGCGCCGAAGACGAGAACGCGAGCGAAGGTCCGGTGTGGGTCACTTCAAGCCCGGCGGTGCCTTCGGCATTGCCCAGCAGGCGGTTGCCGAGGCGGAACGACTGGTCGTCCATCGGGCCCGAAGGGGGCACGCCCACGTCCCACAGGTGCTGGCGACCGGGCCAGTCCTGCACGGTGGTGGCCGTGCCGCCGCTGATCACGCGGAAGCTGCGCGGGGCAAAGGCGATGGTGTCGAGCACGCGGGTCGAAACTTCGCCGCTGGTGAAGGCGTCCGAGCGGACGACCGAGCGCAGCCAGCGCAAGTTGGTCTCGATCCCGTCGACGCGCGCCTTGTCGAGCGCGGCCTGCATGGCCAGCACAGCTTCCTCGCGCGTGGGGGCGTGAACGATCAGCTTGGCGAGCATGGGATCGTACCAGGCGCTGACCGTGCTGCCGGCCATGACCCAGGTTTCGGTGCGGATGTCGGCGGGGAATTCGACCGCCGTCAGCGTGCCTGAAGTCGGGCGATAGTCCTGCGCGGGGTCTTCGGCGTAGAGGCGGACCTGCACCGAATGGCCGCTCGGGCGGGTCGGGGCAGTATCGAGGAAGGCGAAGTCGCCCGCGCCGCCCCGGATCATCCACTCGACCAGATCGACGCCCATGACCTCTTCGGTCACGCCGTGTTCGACCTGAAGACGGGTGTTCATTTCGAGGAAAAAGAACTCCTCACGGTCGGAATCGTAGAGAAATTCGACCGTGCCCGCCGAGCGATAGCGCGCCGCCTGACCCAGATTGATCGCCGCGGCGTAGAGATCCTGACGGACCTTTTCGGGCAGCAGTGGGGCAGGGGCCTCTTCGACCACCTTCTGGTTGCGGCGCTGGAGCGAGCAGTCACGCTCGCCAAGGGCGACGATACGCCCCTCGCCATCGCCGAAGATCTGCACTTCGACGTGGCGCGCGCGGCGCACATAGCGTTCGAGGAAGACCCCGGCGTCGCCGAAGTTGCTCTTGCCCAGGCGCGCGACCGTGGCAAAGCCCTCGCGCACGGCGTCTGCGTCCTCGCACACGCGCATGCCGATGCCGCCGCCGCCAGCGGTGGCCTTGAGCATGATCGGGTAGCCGATGCGGTCTGCGGCCTCAAGCGCGGCCGCCTCGTCGGTGAGAAGGTCGCTGCCCGGCGCCAGGGGAACGCCATGGGCAGCGGCCAGTTCGCGGGCGCTGTGCTTGAGGCCGAAGGTGCGGATATTCTCGGGCGTGGGGCCGATGAAGACGATCCCTTCCGCCGCGCAGGCATCTGCAAATTCGACGTTTTCGGCCAGGAAGCCATAGCCGGGGTGGATCGCCCCGGCGCCGGTCTGCCTCGCTGCCGCGATGATCGCGGGAATGTTGAGATAGCTCTCGGTGGCGCGGGCGCCCCCGATGCAGACGGCCTCGTCGGCCATGGCGACATGGAGCGAACCCTCGTCGGCCTCGGAATAGACCGCGACCGAGCGCAGCCCCATGGTCTTGAGCGTGCGGATGATCCGGGTGGCAATCGCGCCCCGGTTGGCGATGAGGACGGTATCGAAGCTCATGCGGTCACGATCATGCGAACGGGGGTGGGGTTGAAGGCGTTGCACGGATTGTTGATCTGCGGGCAGTTGGAGACCACCACGATCACGTCCATCTCGGCCTTCAGGTCGACCGTGAGGCCCGGCGCGGAAATGCCATCGACGATGCCCAGCGAACCGTCGGCTTCGACCGGCACGTTCATGAAGAAGTTGATGTTCGAGACGATGTCGCGCTTGCCGCGCCCTTCCAGAAGGTTGGCTTCAAGGAAGTTTTCGACACAGGCATGTTGCGACTTGGTGTGATGACCATAGCGCAAGGTATTGGACTCACACGAGCAAGCGCCGCCGATCGTGTCGTGGTATTCGACCGCGCTGCCCGCGATGGTCATCAACGGGCGGCCTTCGTTCGACATCAGCACGGTGCCCTTGCGCAGGAACAGGTTGCCCTGCGCCGCCACGGTATCCTGCGCGCTGTAGCGTTCGGCATCATCCGCCGCCGAATAGATCAGGAAGTCGACCGCCTGGTTGCCTTCAAGGTCGACGATGCGCAGCGTCTGCCCGGCGGCGACATGATGAAGCCAGGGCGCGCGGGCAGGCACCACTTCGTCGTGGACCACGGCGCCCGAAAGACCGGCAAGATGAATATCTGCGTTCATGGAAATGGCCCCTACCTTTTCAGCGGCGGAAGTAGTCTTCGACATTGAGGAAGGCGCGCAGGCCTTCGGGCGTCGCGTTGCGCACGGGATCGTCCTGCCCGGTCACGGCCCCGCGCCATGCAGTGGCGCGCAGCGGGGTCGCGGTATAGGCGGGGCGGGGATCGAGTACGTGGGGCACGTTGGCGATCACCACGATCACGTCCATCTCCGCGCGCAGCACCACTTCGCGGCCCGGCTCATAAGGGCCGACCAGCGGGGTGATCGTGCCGTCGGTTTCGATCCGGGTACCCTTGAACAGGTTGATGCACGGGTGCACGTCGCGGCGACCCAGCCCATGCTTGGCCGCGCCCAGCAGGAAACGGTCCCGGCCATTGGGAAAGGCGCCGCTGTTGCGCCCTTCGCCATATTTGGCAAGGTTGGTGGCCGCGTTCGAGGTGCCCGCAAAACAGTCGTGGGTGGCGGCGCCATCTTCGACCAGGCTCATCAGCACGCGGCCCATGTCCGAAAGCAGGAGCTTGCCCGCGCCCAGATAGGCGTTCCACTGGACCTTGACGGTATCGGCCACGTTCAGGCGCTCGGTCGGCATGGCCGCGTTGAACACCTGAAGACCGGCGCAGGCATCGCCCTTGACGTCGATCAGGCGCAGGCGGGTGCCGCGCGCAAGGACGCGGGTGGCATAGCCCCCTGCCGCGATGGTTTCTTCCCAGACGAGATCACCGGCAGCCACGCCCTCGGGCAGGTCGGTGGCGACCGGGGGCAGCACGGGCATCGATTCCACCACGGTTCCCCCCATGGCGCGCGCATGGTCACGCGCGGCCAGCGGGTTGGCCAGCGGGCTGCCGGTGGGGTTTGCAGCGGGAGTTTGGGTGAGCGTGTCGGTCATGCAGCCGCTCCATCAGAGGCGTCCTTGGCCGCATCCTGAACATAGATGGGCGGCAGCAAGGCGGTGGTGGTGACAAGTTCGAGTTGCTGGACGCCGCGCACACGGCGCAGGGCGTCGGAAAGATCCTTGAGGCGGATCGCCGGGCCCTGCACGAGCAGGACTTCGAGCGACTGGTCGTCTTCCAGAAACACATGCTGGGACGAGATCACTTCGATCAGGTAGTCGGCCTGGGTCTGCGCGAGCTGGTGGCGGACCCGTCCGCGATCACCGCGATAGACGAGGGTGATCGTGCCGGCGAGCATCTCGTCGGGGCGGGTGAGCGCCTCGTGCTCGGCCAGGGCATGGCGGATCAGTTCGGCAATCAGCTGCGAGCGCGAGGGAAGCTGGCGCTCCTCGACCATCATGTCGAGCTTGCGGAAGAGGTCCGCGGGCAGGCTCATGCTGAGCCTGGCAAGGCTGGCAGGTTCGCTGCTCATCGTCGGGTCCTTTCTTAGTGCGCTACGGCTTGGGGGTGGGCCTGATCGGGGACAGGCTCCTTTTCGGGCGCGGCATCTTCGGCCCCTTCAAGCCCTTCGGACTCGTCACGCTGGCGCAAGGGCAGGTCGTAGACCACCTTGGCGCCAAAGCGGTGGGGGGCGTGGGGATCGTGCCGCACCTTGTCGATGGCCAGCACGCGGGTTCCGAGCGAGAACGCCTCGCGCAAGTCGTGGGTGACCATCATGATGGTCAGCCCGTGCTCGCGCCACAGGCGGCGCACGAGGGCGTGCATGTCGGCCCTGATGCCCGGATCGAGCGCGCCGAACGGCTCGTCGAGCAGGAGGATGCGCGGGCGCTTGATCAGCGCCTGGGCAAAGGCGAGGCGCTGTTGCATGCCGCCTGAGAGTTCCGCCGGATACTGGTCGAGGCTGTGGCCAAGGCCGACCGCTTCGAGCATCGCGACCGCTTCCTCGCGGGCGGCGCGCCGGGCCGAGCCGAACAGGCGTGCGGTGAGCGGCGCCTTGGCGCATTCGATGCCGAACATCGTGTTCTGAAGCGCGGTCAGGTGCGGAAACACCGAATAGCGCTGGAACACGACGCCCCGGTCAGGCCCGCATTCGCTGGCCAGCGGGGCACCATCGAGCAGGATGCGCCCGCGCGAGGGGGCCTGCTGGCCGAGCACGAGCCGCAAAAGGCTGCTCTTGCCCGCGCCCGAAGGGCCCACGATGGAAACGATCGACTTCTCGGCAATGTCGAGGTTGATCTTTTCGAGGATGATCCGGTCGCCGAATTCGACCCAGATGTCGCGGAAGGAGAGGAGCGCGGTCAATGGCTTGCTCCATGGGCCCAGGGGAAGAGACGCTTGCTGGCCTGATCGAGCGCCACGTCCATGACGATGGCCAAAAGCGCGATCCAGGCCACGTAAGGGATGATCACGTCCATCGAGAGGTAGCGGCGGACCAGAAAGATGCGATAGCCAAGCCCGGTGTCCGAAGCGATCGCCTCGGCCGAGATCAGGAAGACCCAGGCCGGGCCCAGCGCCAGACGCACCGCCTGGAGCAGCCGCGGCATGGCCTGGGGCAGGGCAACGCGGATCATGATCTGCCAGCTGCTCGCGCCCAAGGTCTGGGCCTTGATGATCTGCTCGCGCGGGAGTGCGGCGACATGGTCGGTGATGTCGCGGATCATGACCGGGGCGATACCCACCACGATCAGCGCGACTTTGGCCGTCTCGCCAAGCCCGAGCGCGATGAACAGGATCGGCAGCAGCGCGATCGGCGGGATCACCGCGATGCCCGTCACCAGCGGCCCGAACGTGGCGCGCACCGGCGGCAGCACGCCCAGCACGAGGCCAACCAGCAGGGCCATGATCGTGGCAATGCCCAGCCCCATGCCCAGACGTTCGAGGCTGGCGAGGGTATCGGTCCAGAACAGGAACGTACCCGACAGCGGATCGCGCTGTGCGACGAGTGCGGCCATGCCCTGGATCATCGCGCCGGGCAGCGGCAGGATCTTGTCCGAGGGATTGGCGGCATGACGCTGGGCCGCCATGATCAGGTAGCCGATCACCAGGATCAGGATCGGAATGGCCCCGGCGACCAGACGGTCGTTGCGGCGCATGTTACGGTTGACCCACCGCATGGTGCGTGTTCCCTCGATCAGACTTGCGGACAAACTTGGCCCCGGAAGGGCGGCTCAGAGCTTCCCGTCAGCCGCCATTTTCATGAAGCTGTCGTCGAAGCGCAGCGTGACATGCTGTGCTTCGCCCAGCGTCTTGCCTCCCGGAAAGCTCATGCCGACCGCGTCCGCCGACGAGGCGCCCTTGAACAGCCCCTTCGAGAAGCTGAAATCGCGCACGCGGGTCATCGTGGTGACCAGCGAGGGCGAGCCGGTGGCGGCAACCGCTGCCTTGGGATCGTCGTAGAGGAAGGTCGTCTTGAGCTGGTTGTCGAAGACCTCGGGCGTGGTGCCGGCCAGCTTGGCCATGGCGGCGCGCGCGGCCTTGCCTTGCGCATCCTGACGCTTCATCAGGGCCATGGTTTCATACCAGATGCCTGCCAGCGCCTTGCCCAGATCGGGATTGGCCTTGAGCGTGGCAGTGTCGACCGTCAGCAGATCGAGGATTTCGCCGGGCACCTGGGCCGAGCTGAACACCTGGTTGACCCCCTGCTGGCCCCGCATGACCGAAAGCTGCGGGTTCCAGGCGACAGCGGCCTGCGCATCGGGGCTGGAGAACGCGCCCACGATGTCGGCGTCCGACGTATTCACCGTCTTGACATCGCTGAGCGAAAGGCCCGCCGTGCCCAGCGCCCGTGCCAGAAGATAGTGCGAGACCGACAGCTCGACGAGGTAGACCTGCTTGCCCTTGAGCGCCGCAATCGAATTGGCGCCCTTGAGCAGCACGCCATCGTTGCCGTTCGAATAGTCACCCATGATGATCGCGCTGGTGTCCTTGCCGGCAGCAGCCGGAATGGTCAGCGCATCCATGTTGGTAACCGTCACGCCGTCAAACTTGCCAGCGTTGAACTGGTTCACCGATTCAACATAGTCGTTCACCTGAACGATGTTGATCTTGATGTGGTACTTGTCGGCCCATTTCTTGACGATACCGGCCTGCTGGGCATAGGGCCAGGGCATCCAGCCGGCATAGATCGACCAGCCGATGTTGAATTCGGTCTTCTTCTGGGCCTGTCCGGCGGGAGCCGGCGAGCAGCCTGCCAGCATTGCGGTTCCGGCCAGCATGCCTGCCATCAGGGCAACCTTGCCCGCCTCACCGATCTTCTTGATCATGATTCGCTCCCTGTTCGCAACCGCACCATCGCTGCAATGCGCGGCCTTGTCCATGCAAAAATATTACAAGTTCTGCATTTGGTAATAATAATGCATCTGCAACAGGAGAGCGCCCGCGCCACGCCGGAAAGACGCCGCCTTGTGATCACTGATGGTGGGTTTTCTGGTCGCAAGTCCGCACCTGACGCAGGCATGCTGCGGGGCGACATCTTGCCGTTCTGCTATCGATGGTGCGGCCGAATCGCGAATCAAGCAAGGGGCTTTTGACGGCGCGCGCGAGGGCTTCCTGTGGCAATCCTGCATCGCATGAGGCGCGGGCGATGGCTCTGTCCGGCCCCTGTTTCAGGCAAAAAATGCCTGTTTTTCGCGCTGCACCCACTCGGGCGTCATACTGAATGGCTCATGAATTATTACGCTTGACCGATTATGTAATATCGGTACCGTGGTGGGTGTCGATGTTCAGGGCGACACCAAAACACGAATGAGGAATCCGGCGCAGATGGCCCGTCGCAAGGCGGGGCATCTCGGGCGGAACAAAGTAGAGTTTGACGCAATATCGATGATGCGAACAGTGCGTGATGCACTTTTGCAAACGGGTACTTGCGCCTTTCTCTCGGGATATTTGCTCCTGACTTGACGGAGCAGGTCGTGTCCAGGTGTCGAACGGCAGATCAAAAGGGGGCTGCCGGCCTTTCGGACAAAGCGCGCAGACGTGTCTGCGTACTGGAATGCAATTGACTGGCGAGGTTCGCAAAGAGCCCGCCCTGGCCCGACTGGGCGGGCCCGTGTGAAAACAAAGAGGATGTCTTCGGCAACTGGCTTTTCGAGCGAGGCGAGGGCTGACGTGACCAAACGAACTTTCCGTACCACACTCTATTGCGCGACCATGATGATGGGCTGCGCTTCCGTCCCGGCTTTGGCCCAGACCGCTCCCGATGCTGGCGCTCCCGACGCGAGCGCCGCCGATGCGGGCGGGGAGGGCAACGCCATCGTCGTGACGGCCACCCGCCGTGCCACCACCCTGATGGACACGCCGATCAACATCAGCGCGATCAGTCCGTCCGAACTGGCCCGCCAGCGCATCGACGACGTCAAGGGGCTGGCCGCCTTCACGCCGGGCATGACGGTGGTCGACACCGGGCCGGGGTCGAGCGGCAACATCGTTCTGCGCGGCGTCAATTCGAGCGATTCTTCGGTGAACGGCGCCAATGCCAACTCGGCGGTGGGTGTCTACCTGGGCGAAGTGCCGCTCTACGTCGACTTCAAGCTGCTCGACATCGATCACGTCGAAGTTCTTCAGGGGCCGCAGGGCACCCTCTATGGCCTCGGCACGCTGGCCGGTGCGGTGCGCTACATGCCCAGCCGCCCCGATGCCGAGCACTATTCGGTCGATCTCCACGGGCGCTGGTTCGGGGAATCGCACAGCCGTTCGGCGGGCATCAATGCCGATGGCACGGTGAACATCCCGATCCTCAAGGACCACATCGCGCTGCGCAGCACGGTGGGTTATTATGACAATCCGGGCTTCATCGATTACAACTACCTGCTGCGCCAGCCGGGCGTGTCCGACCCGCAGCCCGGTCGCAGCGCCACGGGCGAGGGCGCTTCGTTCGGCACGCCCGCCCAGCAGGCCGCCAATTTCTATTCCAAGAAGGACGTGAACTACGAACACACCTTCACCACGCGCAACCAGTTGCTGCTTGAGGTAAATCCCGACCTCAAGGCCTACTTCACCTGGGCGCACCAGATCACCAAGACCGGCGGCGCGCAGGCCAATGGCGCGGGCGTGATGGGCACTGGCCGCTACGAGGCACCGTGGCGCTATCTGGAACCCACCAGCCGCAAGTCGGACCTCTATTCAGCCGAAGTCTTCGCCAACCTTGGCCACGTGGCGCAGCTGGTTTCGACCACTGCCTTCACCACGCAGACCAACCACACCCAGCGCGACAACACCGACCTCCTGCTCGACCTCGACTATGGCTATGAAGCCTTCCCCGAGTTCTCGTCGTACAACCGCTCGACGGTCAAGTATCACCAGTTCAACGAGGAACTGCGCCTGGTCTCGACCCATGGCGGGCCGTTCAGCTGGGTGCTCGGCGGCTTCTACAACAACATGCGTTATGGCTCGCAGTATCGCGAATATGTGCCCGGCTATGCGGACTGGGCCGGTATCTACCGTCCCGACAATCTGGAATACATGTCGTTCGTCAACACCCGCATGAAGGAAAAGGCGGTCTACGGCGAAGGCACGTTCCACATCACCAAGGCCTGGCAGGTCACCGGCGGCATCCGCTACTATTCGTACAACGCCTTTGCCGAAGGCGGCACCGACACGCCGCTTCTGTCCGGTGGCCAGCGTCGCACGCCCTATCCGCTGGTCGTGTTCGATCCGAGCCGTATCCGCAGCGGCTCGACCGGCTCGGACGGTGTCGTGTGGAAGGCCAACACCTCGTACAAGTTCAGCCCGAACCTGATGGCCTACTTTACCTACAGCACCGGCTATCGCCCCGGTAACGTGAACCGCGTGGCGCCTTGCGTGCTGCCGCTTCCGCCCGGCCAGAACGTTTGCGCCATGCCCAACGAACTGGCTTACGGCCCCGACAAGACCCGCAACGCGGAACTGGGCATTCGCGGCTCGCTGTTCAACAAGCGCCTCGACTTCACCCTGAGCGGGTATCACATCAACTGGAACGACCTTCAGATCCAGAGCACGACGGTCAACGGGGCGGTGGGCATTACCGTCAACGCGGGCAAGGCCATTTCGCAGGGCATCGACTTCTCGGCCCAGCTCAAGGTTACGGATCGTCTGTCGGTACGCGGCAACTATTCGTACACTGACGCTCACCTGACCCAGGACGTGGCCGATCTCGTCGTCAGCCAGGGCGTTCCCTACAGCGCCTTCTCCGGCGACCGCCTGCCCGGCTCGACCAGGAACTCGGGCGCGGTGGGGGCGACCTACACCTATCCGCTGGCCAATGGCCACGACATCGAGGCGAGCTGGACGACGGCCTTTACCGGCGACATCTACTCGCGCGTGGGCCTGCGCGGCAATGGCGAGGTCATGCCCGCCTACAACACCAGCCGTGCGTCGCTCACCTACCATGGCGGTACGTTCGACGTGAGTGTCTATGCCGACAACATCTTCGACAAGTATGCTGTCACGGCCGTCGAGAACGACAAGTCCTCGTACAACCAGGTCCGCACCGATGTCGTCGAGCGTTACTATGCCTATGGCGTGCTGACGCCGCGCCGGGTCGGCATCGACCTGCGCTTCCACTACAAGTAAGAAACCGCGTGTACCGGCCCGTTGCCTCCTGTCGGTCTGCTTCTGCCCTCGGGCAGGGGCAGGCCGGGGGTGACGGGGCCGGTTTTTTCATGCCCCGCGCGCGCGATGGCCGCGCTTTTCGACAATCAGCCCGCTTTTCGGAGCCCGCTTTCAGGCGCTCCGATCCCGGCGTGAACACGCGACGGGCGCGGATAATAGAGAACGAAGTGTCATGAAACAGCGTCTCATCGGGTTGATCCCGCCTGCCACCCTGCTCGCCGTCGTCCTGTTCTGGGGCTATGCACCCCGGTCGGTGGTCGACAACCCGTGGACGCTCACGATCCTTTCGACCGTGGTCTCGGCCTTCATCCTGGGCCTCGAATGGCTGTTCGAGCGCCACGCGGGCTGGCGCATGAACTGGCGGGAATTTGCCACCGACGTCTTCTATGTCGTGCTGGGTACCATCGTGATCTCGCGCGCGACCGAATTCTTTGCCGAAGCGCCGCTCAAGGCGGCCAAGGCCCATCTGGGGCTGGCAACGCCCTGGCTCGAACACCTGCCGTTTCTGGCCCAGGTCGGCATCATTTTCGCGCTGTTCGAGTTTGGCCAGTACTGGATGCATCGCGGCATGCACAACTGGACCCCGTTGTGGCTGACCCATGCCCCCCATCACCACATCACCCAGCTCAACGCCCTCAAGGGCTATGTCGGCAATCCGCTCGAACTGTTCCTGATCAGCCTGGGGATTATCGCCCTGCTCGATTTCACGCCGGCAGCGATCCTGTGTGCGGCGAGTGTCGGTCAGGTCGTCTCGGGCTTTGCCCATGCCAATGTGCGCGCCGATCCGCCCCCGTTCTATTCGTTCTTCCTCACCACCATCCGCCATCACAGCCTGCACCATTCGACCGACTATGAAAGCACCCGGTGCAACTATGCCAACAGCCTGATCCTGATCGACCGGGTGTTCGGCACGTTCCGCGATGGCGAGGCGACCGTGGTGGGTCAGGACGACTTGCGCCGTCTGTCGATCCGCGAGCAGTTCCTGTTCCCGTTCGTTCCTGTTATCGAGGCCATGCGCAAGCGCCGCCACCACGTCTGACAGGATCCGCGTTCTGACCTCTCTTTCGCCTTCGATCGCGCCTCCTGCGTCCCGCTCCGTCGCCGCGCGTGAGGCGCTTGCGCGGGGCGATCTGGGGGCAACCGCCCGGCTTGCCGCCGCGCTTGTCGCCCGGCCCGAGACTGCCGCCGAGGGGCGTTTCCTGATGGCCATGGCGCAGGCGGGGCAGGGGGCGATCGGTCCGGCGCTGGCCGAACTGGCACAGGCCATCGCACTGGCCCCGCGCGGCGAATATCGCGCCCAACTCGCCCGGCTCCAGATCCTCACCCGTCAGGACGGCGCCGCCGCGCAGACACTGGCCGATGCCGAAACCGACCTGCCCGATGACGCGCTCAGCCGCGATACCATGGGCTGCGTCTATGCCCGGCTCGGCGATCATGCCGCCTCGCTGCCCCACTTTGCCTTTGCCGTCGAAACCGCGCCCGAGGTGAGCGACTATCGCTACAATCTGGCCGCAGCCCTCGGGTTTCTGGGGAAAGTGGACGAAGCCGAAGAGGTGATCGAGGCGCTGCTGGCGCGCGTTCCGGGCGATGCGCGCGCGCATCACCTGCTCGCCGGTCTGCGCAAGGTGAGCCCGCAGGGCAACCATGTCGCCCGCCTTGGGCAGGTTCTGGGGCAGGCGCGCGATCCGCGTGATCGCCTGCTGCTCGGCTATGCGCTGGCCAAGGAGCAGGACGATCTGGGCGAGGGCGGGGCAGCCATGGCGCAACTGCTCGCCACCAATGGTGAATATCGCGCGCGCCTGCCTTATGATTTCGCCACGGTCGATGCCGCCAATTTCGATGCGATCGAGGCGGCCTGGCCGCGTCTTGCCGCCCGGTCTGTCACCGGTGCTTCGGACGAGGCGCCGATTTTCGTGATCGGCATGCCGCGCACGGGGACCACGCTGGTCGATCGCATCCTGTCCTCGCACCCGCAGGTCGAAAGCGCGGGGGAGCTTCAGGCCATGCCGCTGGCGGTCAAGCGCGCGGCGGGTACGCGCACGCGCACCGTGCTCGACCCTGAAACCATCGTGTCGGCGGCATCGGCAGACCTTGCCGCGATCGGGCACGACTATCTGGCCCGCGCCCGCCATCACCGGCGGCGCGAGGGCGCGCGCTTCATCGACAAGTTTCCCGGCAATTTCCAGTATGCGGGCTTCATCGCGCAGGCCCTGCCACAGGCGCGGATCGTCTGCCTGCGCCGCCATCCGATGGACACGGTGCTGTCCAACTTCCGCAATCTCTTTGCGATTTCCTCGCGCTACTACGACTACAGCTACGACCTGATCGACATCGCGCGCTATTACGCCCGCTTCCACCGCCTCATGGCCTTCTGGCAGGAAGCCTTGCCGGGCCGCATCCTCGAAGTTTCCTACGAGGCCCTCGTCGCCGATCAGGAAGGGGAGAGCCGCCGCCTGCTGGCCCATTGCGGGCTGGAGTGGGACGCGGCCTGCCTCGATTTCCACCGCAACGCCGCCCCGGTCTCGACCCCGAGCGCCGCGCAAGTGCGCCGCCCGATCTACCGCGACGCGCTCGCCCGCTGGAAACGCCACGAAGAGGCGCTGGCCCCTGTCGCGGCGTTCTTTGCCGCTGAGGGTATCGCCATCGCTTAAGCCCGGCCAACGCTTAAGTCTGGCCAATTGGGCTAGCGATAGCGCTCCACGGCGGTCAACGGCAGGAAGGCCGGGGCGCCATGCCCGGCATAGACCTGTTCGAGCAGCCAGGTGCGTTCGTCGTCGGCCTCGCTGGCGGGAATGTCCTTGCTCCAGTGGCGCATGGCCGCGTTCCAGCGATAGCCGCGCACCTTGAGGCGGTCCTTGCTCTCGTAGGGAGCGTCTATGGCATTGACGCGGAAGCTGTCCTGTGCCGAGGCTTCGAGCAGATGCGAAAGGACGGTGCGCCCGTCGTCGAGGTCATGGGCCATCAGGTAGAGCACGGCCAGAATGTCGTTCTGCGCGCGGTGCCCTTCGTAGAACCACCCGCATTGCGAGACGAGATGAGCCAGCGCCCGCCCGTCGAAACCGAGCGCCAGCCAGTCCACTTCGGCCATCGTGCAGGCCCAGGCTTTGCCCGCAGCGGCAGGCAGGCGCCTGTCGACGAAGGGGCGGTCGAACCGGGCATTGTGGGCAACGACCAGATCGGCGCTGGCCAGAAGGTCGAGCGCGGCAGGCTCGTCGATGGCCTGATCCTTGAGCACCTCGTCGGTCAGGCCGGTCAGTGCGGTGATCCGGGGATCGAGCGGCACGCCCGGATCCTCGCGCCAGACGCGCGGCGCGCCCACTTGCACGATATGGCCCGCCTCGTCGTAGCGGAAGCGCTGGATGGCCAGTTCGATGATCCGGTCTGTCTCGGCGTCGAGCCCGGTCGTCTCGACGTCGAGAACCACCCCCACGCGCAGCGCGGCATTCTCGCGCGGGCGATGGAACTGGTGAACGGGGCGCAGGCGGCGCAGCACGCGGTAGTCCTCGCTCTGGGCCAGAAAGCGGGCGGCGCGGGCAAATTCGTCGGGGGCGACAACAGTCATGCGAGGGCAGTCATGCGGGAAATCGGGCTCCGGGCCGGGCTTGGAGGGAGAGGGGGCTGGCGGGGACAGGACAAGTGGCCGTCCTTTCCCCCCTGCGCCCGGCCTTGTCCAGTCCACGAGGCCGATTTTGCTGCCGGTGAAAGGTCCGTTTACGCGGCGAAGCGGGCAATCGCCTCGATCTGGGGGGGCGCCAGGCCGAAGCCGTGAAGCTCGCCCACCAGATCCTGCGAGGGATCGATCCCGGCATGGGTGGCGCAGGCAAACCGGCGAACCGCCTCGAGGCGCGGATCGGCCAGCGGCATCGGTGCATTGTCGCCCAGCAGCCAGAGCTTGAACCGGCCCCACCGGCCCCGCTGCGCAGGGGGCGCGGCCATGGCCCGGCACCCGATGGTCTCGGCATCCTGCGTGCCCAGATGAGCCGCCAGCCAGTCCTGGCGCGAGAGCGTGGACGAGCGAGCCGGAGAAGCGGGGAAGGGAGCGGGGGCAGCAGTCATGGCGTCATGGCCTTTGCATGCAGGGGATGGGAGGGGAACGGGAAGAAGCGAGGGTCAGGTGGGCGGCCCCCATGTGGGAAGGCCGCCCGTTCAGGACAAGATGACGCCGAAGCGACTTTTACAGCGTGTCGACCAGAACCACTTCGCTTTCTTCCAGCGCGGTGATGGTGATCGTGTCGACATCGGCAATGGCCAGCCCGTCGCGGGCGTTGGCTTCCACCCCGTTGACCGAAATGCGGCCCGTGGCGGGAACCAGATAGCCCTTGCGCTCGGCGCCCAGCACATAGTCGACGCTCTGCCCGGCCTTCAGGGTCGCGGCCACGAGGCGGGCCTCGGTGCGGATCGGCAGGGCATCCTTGTCTTGCGTATAGCCGCTGGCCAGAACGACCAGTTCGCCCGCACGGTCGGCCTTGGGGAACTGGCGCGCACCCCAGCTGGGCTTTTCACCCCGGCGCGTGGGCATGATCCAGATCTGGAAGATGCGGGTGGTTTCGTCTTCCAGATTGTATTCGGAATGGGTGATGCCGGTGCCCGCGCTCATGACCTGCACGTCGCCCGCCGCGGTGCGGCCCTGGTTGCCCAGATTGTCGCGGTGGGTGATCGCCCCGGCGCGGACATAGGTGATGATCTCCATGTCGGCATGGGGGTGGGGCGGAAAGCCGCTCTTCGAGGCGATGGTGTCGTCGTTCCACACGCGCAGGTTGCCCCAGTGCATGCGCTGCGGGTTGTAGTAGTCGGCGAAAGAGAAGTGATGGGCGGCATCGAGCCAGCCGTGGTTGGCGCGGCCGATACCGGAAAAGGGACGCAGTTCGATCATGATTTGTCTCCTGATGCCGTCTGCAAAGGCTGGGTAAGGGCTTCGTCTGCGGCTGTTGGGGCCAATCTAGGCATTCCCGCTTGCAAAGAAATGGCAATGATGGAAAACCATCGGTGAAGGAATTTTATCAATGTCTCTTCCCGACCTCGAAGCCTGGGCGATCTTTGCCAAAGTCGTCGATACCGGCTCGTTCGCCGCCGCCGCAGAGGCGCTGGGGCTGTCCAAGCCCACGGTATCCAAGGCGCTGGGCCGTCTTGAGGCGCGGCTCGGCGTGCCCTTGCTGCACCGGACCAGCCGCCGTCTGGCGCTGACCGAAAGCGGGCGCGGCGTGCTCGAACGCGCGCGGCGCATCCTTGCCGATGGCGAGGCCGCCGAGGCACAGGCGGGCGCCGAGGGCGACACCCCGCGCGGGCTGGTGAGGCTGGCCGTGCCGATGAGCTTCGGCTTGCGCCATGTCGCGCCGCTCCTGCCCGAATTCATGGCGCTGTATCCGCATGTCGCGCTCGATCTCGATCTGTCCGATGCGCGGGTCGATGTGGTGGGCGGCGGGCACGACGTGGTGCTGCGCATCGCCGAACTGGGGGATTCCTCGCTGCGGGCGCGGCGGCTGTGCGCGGTGCGCCGCTCGCTGGTGGCCGCCCCCGCCTATCTGGCCGCCCATGGCACGCCCGTCCATCCGCGCGAACTGTCCGATCACGAGGGGTTGCTCTATACCAACCTCGATCTTCCCGCCTCGTGGCGCTTTCACCATGCCGCGCAAGGAGACTATGTGGTGACCGTTAAGGGGCGGCTCGGGGCCAACAATGCCGATGCGCTGGCCCCGGCGCTGCTGGCCGGGCTGGGCCTTGCGCTTCAGCCCGATTTCATGGTCTGGGACCATCTGGCCTCGGGCCAACTGGTCGAGGTCATGCCCGAGTGGCGCCTGCCCGACATCGCGCTCCATCTCGTCACCCCGCCGGGCCTCCATCGCCCGGCGCGGGTGCGGGTGCTGATCGATTTTCTGGCCGCCCGCCTGAGCCGGGCGGCGTGGGTTTCACCCGTTCAAGGGGCAAAACCGGAAGAAGACGTACCGACATCGGCCCAGTGAAGGATCGCGGCGGTCAGGGCTTCTGCTGCCGGATGGTTGCCGCCCGGGCCCAGCACGGCAAATTCGATGCCGGGCAGTTCGGGCAAGTCGCCATGGAGACGGACCGGGGCCAGCCCCTGAGGGATGAGGCGCAGCGAATGGGGCATGACACCAAGCCCCGCGCGGGCCGCTGCCGTCAATCCGCTCAGGCTTCCGCTGGTGAAGGCCACCCGCCATGTCCGCCTTTCGCGCTCGAGCGTGTCGAGCGCCAGCGCGCGGGTCACGCTTGGCGGCGGATAGAGCAGGAGCGGGACCGGCTCGCCCGGTTCGACGCGGTGGTCGGGCCGGGAAACCCAGCCCACCGTCTCGCGCCAGGCAGTCACCCCGCGCCGTTCGGTCTTGCGCTTTTTCACCAGCACCATGTCGAGTTGCCCGGCGTCGAACTGGTCGTAGAGCGTCTCGCTCAACCCCACGGTCAGCGCCACGTCGACATCGGGGTGGCGACTGGCAAACAGCGCCAGCACGTCGGGCAGGGCCGAGAGCACGAAATCCTCGCAAGCCCCGAACCGCAGCCGCCCGCGCAGCCGCATGCCGGCCAGATGCGCGTCCATCTGCCCATGCGCGGCCAGAACCCGGCGGGCATGATCGAGAAAAGCCTCGCCCTCGGTCGAGAGCGCCACGCGGTGGGTGTCGCGGGCGAGCAGGCGGCGGCGCGCAAGGTCTTCGAGGCGGCGGATCTGCTGGCTTACGGTCGATTGCCGCATCCCCAGAACCCGCGCCGCGCCGGTGAAGCTGCCACATTCGGCAACCGTGACGAAGGCAAGCAGAAGGTCGGGGCCAATCATGGCCCAAGGCTATCGCATCGGGGGCGGGACAGGTCAATTATCGCAATTCTGAATGACTATTATCACGATGATCAAGATTGTGCATGATCGCGCACCCGCCTAACGCGCAAGGCAAGCTGGAAGCGCAAAAAACCAGAGGCGCAAAACCCAGAGGCGCAAAACAAGGACAGGCCGCTCATGCAAAGGCTCCGCACGCTCATCGATCCCTACCTGCTGATGCTGATCGGCACGATCACGCTGGCCGCGCTGTTCCCCGCCCATGGCGCCGGAGTGGCCTGGGCCGACATGGCCGTGACGGTGGCGGTCGCGCTGCTGTTCTTCCTCTATGGCACGCGTCTGGCGCCACAGGCCGTGTGGCAGGGGCTCGCCCACTGGCGGCTTCAGGGTCTGGTTTTTGCCAGCACTTTCATACTTTTTCCGATCATCGGGATCCTCGTGGTCCATGCCATTGGCGGGCTGGTCGCCCCTGATATTGCGCTTGGGCTGCTCTACTTGTGCGTGCTGCCTTCCACGGTGCAAAGCTCGATCGCGTTCACCTCGATCGCGCGTGGCAATGTGCCCGCCGCGCTGTGCAGTGCTTCGGTCTCCAACCTCGTGGGTGTCGTGCTGACCCCGCTGCTGACCGCGCTGGTCCTGCCGACTTCGGCCAGCGGGGGCTTTTCGCTCCACAGCCTCGAATCCATCGCCATGCAGATCCTGCTGCCCTTCGCGGCCGGGCAGGTCGCGCGGCCGTTCATCGGGCCGTTCCTGGCCCGCTACAAGAAGATCGTCGGCTATGTCGATCGCGGCTCGATCCTGCTGGTGGTCTATGCCGCGTTCAGCGCGGGCATGGTGGCGGGCGTGTGGACACGTCTGGCGCCGCTCGATCTGGGTGTGGTTCTGGTGATCGACCTGGTGATCCTCGCGATGGTCATCGTGGCAACCACCCTTGCCAGCCGCCGCCTGGGCTTCTCGAAGGAGGACGAGATCACCATCGTCTTCTGCGGCTCGAAGAAGAGCATGGCCAGCGGCATTCCCATGGCCACGATCCTGTTCGCCGGCCATGCCGTCAGCCTGATCGTGCTGCCGCTGATGCTGTTCCATCAGGCCCAGCTTTTCGTCTGCGCGACGCTGGCCCGCCGCTATGCCGCGCGCGATCAGGATTGAGGCGGCATTCTGTCAGTGTCTGATCCGAAACTCCCGTTTCGGATCGCTCGGCACCGGTCCACTCCCCCACCCGACCTCCCAACGATAGTACCCTATGGGAGGTCGGCCCCCTCAGCGAAAACGTCCCCCGGACGTTTTCGTGTTCTTCGGGACGGGAGTGGGCCGGTGCCGAACCGAAATTCGCCTCTTGGGCGAATTTCAAATCAGACTCTCAAATTGGCAGGGTGAGGCCGGTCTTCACCCTGTCGAGCACCATCGTCGAACTGTACGAGCGCACGAGTTCGTTGTCGGCAAAGAGCCGGGCCGAGGTGCGCTCGTAATCGGCCAGCGAGGGCGCCACCACCACCAGCACGAAGCAGATCGTGCCCATCACCAGATAGCACTGCTGGACTTCGGGCGCGGCCCGGAAGAAGGCCTTGGCCGCCACGACCGTTGGAGAACGGTCGTCGACGAGAGCCACTTCGACGAGAACCGTGATCGGCAGGTCGACCGCCACCGGATCGACAAGCGCGGCCATCTTCTCGATCACGCCATCTTCGCTCAGACGGGCGATCCGCCGCTGGACTGCCGGGGCCGAGAGGTTGACCCGCTGCGCGATCTCGCGCTGGGGCCGGGTGGCGTCGTCCTGGAGCAGGCGCAGGATGGCGCGATCATAGTCATCGAGCTTGCGAGCGGACATTGCGCCAAAGGCTCCCCGGGCGAGTGAAAAATTCGTGATCAGCCCGAAATCACAGCCCCGAAATGCCATGAATAGTGGTATTGGTTCAAGACAGATCGCGCCGGAGACAGGCCGGGCGGTTTGCATCCCCCCTGATTTTTTCGGATTCCATCGTGATCGAACGCAAGCCTATCGACGCCACCGCCGTTGCCATCATGGTCGTGCTCTGCGCGATCTGGGGAGCACAGCAGGTGCCGATCAAGCTGGTCGCAGCGGCCATGAGCCCGATCCTCCAGATGGGGCTGCGTTCGGGGCTGGCCGCGCTCGCCACACTTTGCGTCATTTTCTGGCGGGGCGATGCCCATGCGATCAACCGCCACACCGTGCTGCCCGGCCTTGCCATCGGCGCGCTGTTCGGCACCGAATTCGTAATGGCGGGCGAGGCGCTGCGCTTCACCAGCGCCTCGCATGTGACGATCTACCTTTATACCGCTCCCATCGGCGCGGCGCTGGGGCTCGGGCTGCTGCGCCGGGATGAACGCCTGCAACCCGCGCAATGGCTCGGTATCGCGCTGGCCTTTGGCGGGGTCGTGCTGGCGTTCAGCGGGGGCGGGGATGGCGCGCACTATCCGCAGATGCGTCTGGGTGATGCGCTGGCACTGGCCGGGGCCTGTGGCTGGGCCTGTACCTCGATGGTCCTGCGCAACAGCGCCATGGCCAATGCGCCCGCTTCGGTGGCGCTGTTCTTCCAGCTTTCCGGGGCCTTCGTGCTGTGCACGATGCTGGCCCCGGTTCTGGGCGAAACCCGCGTGACGGTTACCACGCCCCTGATCGCAAGCCTCGCCTTTCAGGTCATCGTGGTCGCCTTTGCCAGCTATTTGTGCTGGTATTCGCTGCTGCGTCGCTACAGCGCCTCGCGTCTGGGCGTGCTCACTTTCATGACCCCGATGTTCGGGGTCGCCTCCGGGGTGGTCCTGCTGGGCGACCGGCTCGACGCCGCGTTCATCGGCGGGGCGCTGCTGATCCTGGCGGGCATCCTCATCGTGAGCAGTGCGGGCCTGCTGCCCGCGCTCGCCGCGCGGCTGTTCCGGCGCCTGCGCCCGGCGGCGCTCAACTCCTGACCGGCCTCGCTTTTCTCCCCGTCAGTCCTTTGCTGGCGCATCCTTGAGCAGGCCGATCCGTTCGAGGGCCTCTTCTTCCATGGCCTGAAGCTCGGCCATAGTCTTTTGCAGCGCCACACGCTGGCTTTCCAGCTTCCTGAGCCGCATGCGAATGTGGCTGACGAGGTGCTGCAACTGTTCGAGCCGGGTGGGATCGACATCGTAGAGATCGAGAAATTCCTTGATCTCGCGAATGGTGAAGCCCAGCCGTTTGCCGCGCAAAATCAACTGCATGCGCGCCACATCGCGATGCGAGTAGATGCGCGTGCTGCCCACACGGGCCGGTTCGATCAGGCCCTTGTCCTCGTAGAAGCGCAAGGTCCGGTGGGTCACCCCCAGCTTGCGGGCCACGTCCTGAATGCCCTGGAGTTTTTCCTCGGGCGAGGGTTCAGGCGCGTCCTGCTGCTGTGGGGGCGGCGGGGGCGGATCGGCATGGGTTTCGATGTCGAGGGTCACGGGTCTTGGCCTCCGGTGGCACGGGAGCTTGTGCCATAAGCAGACAGGATTGTCGTGTCACGTTCAAGCGTTGCCGGCTTCGTTCGCCTTGGCCGCTTCACGGCGGGCACGCTCCTCGGCGACGAGTTCCTTCTTGGAAAGCTTGCCCACCATGGTCCGGGGCAGGCTGTCGCGGATCTCGACGGCACGGGGCACCTCGATCTTGTTGAGATGCCCGGCGAGGAAGACCAGCAGGTCTTCCGGGCTGATGGAATGCCCGGCATGGAGCTTTACGAAGAGCTTGGCGCTCTGTCCGCGATAGGTGTCGGGAATGCCGATGGCGATGGCTTCCTCGATGGCCGGGTGGAGATAGGCAGCCTCCTCGATCACGCGCGGATAGACATTGTAGCCGCCCGAGAGGATCACGTCCTTGAGCCGGTCGACGAGATAGAGATAGCCGTCCGCGTCGAGATGGCCGATATCGCCCGTGCGCAGCGCGCCCTCGATGAAGACTTGCGCGGTCTCCTCGGGGCGCTTCCAGTACCCGGCCATGACTTGCGGGCCCCGCACGCAGACCTCGCCATTCTCGCCAAGGGGCAGGATCGTGCCCGGATTGTCGGGATCGCGGATTTCGATCTGTGTGCCGGGGAAATGGACCCCGCAACTGTTGGCGCGGATTTCACCATCGACCGGGTTGCAGGTCACGATGGGCGAGGCCTCGGTCAGGCCATAGCCCTCGCAGACCCGTGCGCCGGTGCGCTTCTCGAAAGTTTCGCGCACTTCGAGCGGCAGCGGCGCCCCGCCCGAAATGCAGGCCCGCAACCGCGAGAAATCGGGCACACGGGCATCGTCGAGCGCATTGATCGCGATGAACAGCGTAGGCACCCCGAAAAACAGCGTGGGCGGTTTGCGCCGGATCGTGGCGAGGAAGGCTCCCATCTCGAAACGCGGCATCAGCACGAGTTCGGCCCCGGCCAGGATCGAGAAATCGAGCACCGCGGTCAGCGCGAAGACATGGAAGAACGGCAGCACCGCCAGCGTGCGCTGGGGCGGGGGCAGATCCCCGTGGATATGGGCCTGTTGTTGCAGGGCGTTGGCGGTCAGGTTGCGGTGGGTGAGCATGGCGCCCTTGGGGGTGCCGGTGGTGCCACCGGTATACTGAAGCACGGCGAGGTCTTCGGGCACCAGCGCCACCGGGCTGACCGGATCGCCGCGCGCGATGAGGTCGCAAAAGCGCATGTGGAGCGCATCATGGGCATAGCGGGCATGATCGCGCCGCTTGAACAGGCGCCAGGCCCAGGCCTTCACCTGCGGCAGGATCCCTGCCATCGGGCAGACGAGGATCTTCGAAAGCGCGCATTCCTGTGCCAGGTCGCGCACTTTGCCGTGGATCTCGCGCAAGTCGGGCACGGCGACGATCCGCGCGCCGCTGTCCTTGAGCAGGTGGCGCATTTCGCCCGGCGTGTAGAGCGGGTTGAGGTTGACCACGACCGCCCCGATCTTGAGCGCGGCGAAATAGAGCACGATGTAGTAGGGCGTGTTGGGCAGGCACAGCGCGATGCGGTCGCCCTTGACCACGCCCAGATCCTGAAAGCCGCGTGCGGCGCGCTCGATCATTCGGCCCAGCGCGCGATAGGTCCAGGTCCGGCCCATGAAATCGACGGCGATGCGCGGGCCATGGTCGCGCACCGTCTGGTCGATCAGATCGCCCAGCAGCATGGGAGGAGGCGACCAGTCGGGCGACAGCGTATCGCGGAAGGGGGCCGATGATGCGCCAGGCGCGGAGGACGAAGGGGGCATCGTGAGGGCGGCGACCATGGCGGTTCTCCGATGGGTATCTGGATCAGAAAAGGAAAACAGTGTCCGGTTCCGCGCACCGGGAGGCTTCAGGCCTTCGAGTGCGCGGACGTGTGGATCAAAACGCGAGGCGGCCTCCCAGCGAGAGGACGACCACATGGGCCTTGCTCAGCGTGCCATCGACCAGAACCGGCGTCTGCGCCGCCGTGCCGGCATAGGCGGCGGTCACGCGGTTGATCGGGGCATCATCGAGCGTGATGTAATTGGCGGCCACGTCGATCTTGATGGCCTTGCCCATCAGGTGGGTGGCGCCCAGCGCGAAGTTCCAGCGGTTGGCATCGGGCACGCGGGCGTCGCGATCGTCGGGGCGGACCGGGCTGACATCGCGCTGGATACCCCCGCGCACGGTCCACTTGGGGGCCACTTGCGCGTCGAACCCGGCGGCAACGGCCCAGGTGTCGCGATAGTTTTCCGGGATCGCCGTGTTGAGCGGGGCTCCCAGCCGGATCGCGTCGAACTCTGACCAGCCAAAGCGCGTGGCCTGGGCATTGAGGGTGAGGGCCGGAGTGATCGCCCAGCGCCCGCCAAAAGTCACCTGCCAGGGCGTGGTAAAGCGCGCATGGGTGGCAATCGTGCCATTGCGCGGGGCCAGCGGCCCGAGCAGCCCGGTGACTTCCACCTGTCCGTTGAGCTTGTGGGTGATGGCGGACTTGTAGCTGATCCCCAGCGTCACCCGCTTGCCACGAAACTGGCTGCCGATCGACCAGCCCACGTCCCAACCCTTGCCCGAAAGCGTCTGGCTGCCATCGGGCAGCGATGCCAGCAGGTTGGGCAGGGCATTGCCGAGCCGGGCATCGGCATGTTCGATGTTGATCGCCGCGCCCAGCGCGATCACCGGAGTTACTTGCCATGCCAGCGAGGGCTGGAAGTCGATGGTGCGCAGTTTCGTGGTCAATGCGCCATAGCGTGCCCAGCTGTCAGGAGCATATTCGGTGGTGAAATTGTAGGGGGCGGTGAAGGCAAGCCCTGCGGCAAACCCGTGGCCGAGCGAATGGGCGATGGCGCCTGCCGGAACAACGCCCTTGTGGATCGGATTGTGGGCGCTTGCCACGCCGCCGACGGGGGCCGGGCTCTGGCCCGGACGGACGATCAGCGTGCCCGCATCATCGACCCGGCCGGTGGGCAGGATGCCCGTGGCGCTCATGGCGGATTCGCCGCCGGTCATCCCGGCGATGCTGGCCGGGTTCCACCACAGGCTTTCCGCGCCCGTATCGGCCACTTCGCCCGAAAAGGCGCGGCCCGAGGCCTTGGTGGACTGGTCCTGAAGGTAGAAGCCGCCGGCCAGCGCGGGGCTTGCCAGCCCCGCCGTTCCGGCCAGAAGCGTGGCAATGCCCAGCGCCTTGCGATGGATCAGGTTCATCTCTCTCTCCCGTTTTTTTCGGTTATCGTGCCGTCGTTGCGGCGGGACTTGTCTTTTTGGGATCAGTCTTGTCTGAAAATGCGTGAAATCTGTGGCTTGTGAGCCATTCTTCAGGGAAGACGCTTCCACGTCTGGGTCTTGCACAAGGGCCAGACAATGCAGCCCTTGAGCTTGAGCGTATTGGCGTCGGCCAGTGTCACGGTGGCCTTGTAGGTGCCGCCATCCTCGGGATTGTAGATCGTCCCGCCGCTCCAGCCCTCGCCGTCGCGGCGGAAACCCTGAAGAATGGTCAGGCCCTTGAGCGCGCGGCTGCGCAGGGCCGGATCGCGATTGGCGCTGTCGGGATAGGCCGGATTGGCGCGGATGTGGTCGGATTCCATCAGGCGCCCGCAGATCGAACTTCCACAGGCGGCAATCTCGACGACACCATGGCGGGAAGGGGTGGACCAGCGCCCCATGGCCTGTTCAGGGCGGGTTTGATCAGGGAGTCCATGCGCGGCAAATGGCATCCCTGTCAGGGACACCACGGCCAATACCAGTAACGGCTTGCCTTTCATCGTTTTTATCCTCACCCCCGGATTGGTGGCCAGACTCGCATCGGGCCGCCATCCGGATTTTGACACGACATTCTGTCGCAGTTTCGACTCACTCTATGCCTTAAAAATTGGTTGACGTATAGGGAAACTTGCGCACCATTACGGACAACAGCAAGGCCAGTCGCGAATCCGTGCCGGTGGCACAATTCAAGGGCCTCGCCACAACAGGAAGAGGATGCTTGCCCATGACGAATGCGGTTATTGCCGGCTATGCCCGGTCGCCGTTCCACCTTGCCGGCAAGGGCGCGCTCGCCCGTACGCGGCCCGACGATCTGGCCGCGGCCGTCGTTGCCGGGCTGATCGCCCGCACTGGCATCGCCCCCGATGCGATCGAGGATCTGATCGTGGGCTGCGCGTTTCCCGAGGGCGAACAGGGCTTCAATGTCGCCCGCCTGATCGGCATGATCGCGGGCCTGCCGCGCAGCGTGGGCGGGATGACCGTCAACCGCTTCTGCGGCTCGTCGATGAGCGCGATCCACTATGCCGCCGGCCAGATCGCGCTGGGCGCGGGCGACGTGTTCATCGCCGCCGGGGTCGAATCGATGAGCCGGGTGCCCATGCTGGGCTTCAACCCGCTGCCCAACCCGGTGCTGGCCAGGAACAGCGAGGCCTATATCGGCATGGGTGACACTGCCGAGAACCTCGCCCGCCAGTACGACCTGACCCGCGCGGCGCAGGAAGCCTTCGCCGTCGCGAGCCAGGACAAGGCCGCCGCCGCCATCGCCGCCGGGCACATGAAGGACGAGATCGTCGCCATCGAGACAAAGGCCGGAACGGTCGACACCGATGGTTGCCCCCGTCCGGGCACGAGCGCGGAAACGCTCGCTGGTCTCAAGCCCGCCTTCAGCGCCAATGGCACGGTGACCGCAGGCACCTCCTCGCCGCTGACCGACGGGGCGAGCGCGGTTCTCGTCGCCAGCGAGGCCTATGCCCGCGCCCATGGCCTGCCGATCCTGGCCCGGATCAAGAGCGTGGCCATTTCCGGCTGCGCGCCCGAGATCATGGGGATCGGTCCGGTGGAATCGAGCCGCAAGGCGCTGGAGCGTGCCGGGATCGGCGTGAGCGATCTCGACGTGATCGAACTGAACGAGGCCTTCGCCGCCCAGTCCATGGCCTGCATCGCCGACCTCGGGCTTGATCTGGCGAAGATCAACATCGATGGCGGGGCCATTGCGCTGGGCCATCCGCTGGGGGCGACGGGCGCGCGCATCGTGGGCAAGGCCGCCTCGCTGCTGGCACGCACCGGTGGCAAGTATGCGCTGGCGACGCAGTGCATCGGCGGCGGACAGGGCATCGCGACGGTTCTGGAGGCGATCTGATGAACGGCACATCTCTTTCCGCAGGCCCCTCTTCGGGCATCAGGCCTTCGGGTATCGGCAAAGTCTGCGTGATCGGCGCAGGCACGATGGGGGCAGGCATCGCCGCGCAAGTGGCCAATGCCGGGGTTCCCGTGCTCCTGCTCGACGTGGTGCGCGACCCTGCCAAGCCCAATGCGGTGGCGCAGGCCGCGCTCGACCGTCTGCTCAAGGCGGAACCTGCCGCCTTCATGAGCAAGCGCGCCGCGCGTCTGGTCGAGGTCGGCAATATCGAGAGCGATCTTACCAAAGTCGCCGATTGCGACTGGGTGATCGAGGCCATTGTCGAGCGCCTCGACCTCAAGCACGCGCTCTATGAAAAGCTGGAAGCCGTGCGCCGTCCGGGCAGCGCGATCTCGTCGAACACCTCGACGATCCCGCTCGGCCAGTTGGTGGAGGGCCGCAGCGAGGCCTTTGCCCGCGATTTCCTGATCACCCACTTCTTCAACCCGCCGCGCTACATGCGCCTGATCGAAGTCGTCGCCGGGCCGCAGAGCAATCCCGCGCTGGTCGAGGCGGTCGCCGATTTCGCCGACCGCGCGCTGGGCAAGACCGTGGTGCGAGCCAAGGATACCCCCGGTTTCCTCGCCAATCGCGTCGGCACGTTCTGGATCCAGCAGGCGATCAACGCCGCCATCGACCTGGGCCTGAGCGTCGAGGAAGCCGATGCCGTGGTCGGCAAGCCGATGGGCGTGCCCAAGACCGGCGTGTTCGGCCTGATGGATCTGGTCGGCATCGACCTGATGCCGCACCTCAAGGCCAGCCTGACCGCAACCCTGCCCGCAGATGACCCCTATCGCGCCATCGCCATCGAGCAGCCGTTGATCACGCGCATGATCGCCGACGGGTTGATCGGCCGCAAGGGCAAGGGCGGCTTCTATCGCCTCAACCGCGAAGCAGGGAAGCGCAAGGAGGCCATCGACCTTTCCACCGGGGAATACCGCGCCGCCGCCAAGCCGCCCTCGCTGCCCGGCGCGGCCTTCAAGGACTTGCGTGCGCTGGTCGGCCTTTCGGGCAAGCTGGGCGCCTATGCCTGGGCCGTGCTCGGCCCGACGCTGGCCTATGCCGCCGCCCTCGTGCCGCAGGCGAGCGACGACATCGTCGCCATCGATGCGGCGATGAAGCTGGGCTACAACTGGAAATGGGGGCCGTTCGAGCTGATCGACAAGCTCGGCACGGCAGCCTTTGCCCAGCGCCTTGAAGCCGAAGGGCTCCCGGTTCCCGCTATCGTTACGCTCGCCGCCGGGCGTCCGTTCTACCGCGTGGAGGGTGGCAAGCGGCAATATCTGGGGCTTGATGGCGCCTATCACGATGTCGTGCGGGCCGATGGCGTGCTCCTGCTCGAAGACGTCAAGCTTACCGCCAAGCCCTTGCTCAAGACCGCCTCGGCGGCGTTGTGGGACGTGGGCGACGGGGTCGTCGCGCTCGAATTCACCGGCAAGATGAACGCGCTCGACGCCGAAGTGATGAAGCTGATCGGCATGGCGATCCCGCTCGTCGCGGAAAAGTTCAAGGCCATGGTGATCTACAACGAGGGCACCCATTTCTCGGCCGGGGCCAATCTGGGCCTTGCCCTGTTCGCGATGAACATCGCGGCCTGGGGCGAGATCGAGACACTGGTTTCGGGCGGGCAAAAGGCCCTGAAGGCGCTGAAATACGCGCCCTTTCCGGTGGTCGGCGCGCCTGCGGGCATGGCGCTGGGGGGCGGCTGCGAAGTGCTGCTCCACTGCGACGCGATCCAGGCCCATGCCGAAAGCTATATCGGCCTGGTCGAATGCGGGGTCGGCCTCGTGCCCGGATGGGGCGGCAATGGCGAGATGCTCGATCGCTGGCTCAAGAACCCGGCGCTGCCCAGAGGGCCGATGCCCGCCGTGGCCAAGGTCTTCGAGACGGTCTCGACCGCGACGGTCTCCAAATCGGCGGCCCAGGCCATCGAGCATGGCTTCCTGCGCCCGACCGACAAGGTGACGATGAACCGCGAACGCCTGCTGGCAGATGCCAAGGCCCGCGCGCTGGCCATGGTCGAAGGCTATGCCCCGCCCGAGCCGCCCACGTTCCGCCTGCCGGGCGAAGGGGGAAGGGCCGCGCTGGCCATGGCGGTCGAGGGGTTCCGCGCGCGGGGCCTTGCAACGCCGCACGACGTGGTCGTGTCGGGCGCGCTCGCGCGCATCCTGACCGGGGGCGAGGCCGATCTGGTCGATACCGTCACCGAGGATGACCTCCTCGCCCTCGAGCGGGCCGAATTCCAGGCGCTCGTGCGCCATCCCGCGACGCAGGCCCGGATCGAGCACATGCTCAAGACCGGCAAGCCGCTTCGCAACTGATCTGATCGAAGGAGATTTGCCATGCAGATCTATACCGCGCCCTTGCGTGACATGGGCTTTGTTCTCAACGAACTGCACACCGACGACGGCTTTGGCGGCCTGCCTGCTTTCGCCGATTTTACCCCCGAACTGACCGAAGCGGTGCTGGGCGAGGCCGCGCGCCTGTGCCAGGACGTCCTGCTCCCGCTCAACCGCAGCGGCGACGAGGAAGGCTGCACGTTCGAAAACGGCACTGTTCGCACGCCCAAGGGCTTTGGCGATGCCTATCGCCAGTTTGTGGACGGGGGCTGGAACGCGCTCGTCCTGCCGGGCGAATGGGGCGGGCAGGGCGCGCCCGAAGCGCTGGGCAAGCTGGTCGAGGAAATGATCTGCGCGACCAACGTGTCGTTCAGCCTCTATCCGGGCCTCACCAACGGCGCGATTGCCGCGCTCACCGTCTATGCCAGCGACACGCTCAAGCAGGCCTACCTGCCCAAGATGGTCAGCGGCGAATGGTCGGGGACGATGTGCCTGACCGAACCCCATTGCGGGACAGACCTTGGCCTGCTGCGCACGCGTGCCGTGCCGGGCGAGGACGGCAGCTATGCGATTTCGGGTGCCAAGATCTTCATTTCGGCGGGCGAACACGACCTGACCGCCAATATCGTCCACCTCGTCCTCGCCCGCCTGCCCGACGCCCCCAAGGGGGTGAAGGGGATCAGCCTGTTCCTCGTGCCCAAGTTCCTGCCCGACGAGCAGGGCCAGCCTTCCGTCCGCAACGGCGCCCATTGCACCGCGATCGAGCACAAGATGGGCCTCAAGGCCTCGGCCACCTGCCAGATGCAGTTCGAGGACGCCAAGGGCTGGCTGGTGGGCCAACCCCATCGCGGCCTCGAAGCGATGTTCACGATGATGAACGCCGAACGCGTGGGCGTGGGCATTCAGGGGCTGGGGATCGGCGAGGCGGCCTATCAGTCGGCGGTCTGGTATGCGCGCGAGCGGGTTCAGGGCCGTTCGCTCTCGGGCGTCAAGCATCCCGACAAGCCCGCCGATCCGATCATCGTCCACCCCGATGTGCGGCGCATGCTTCTGACTATGCGCGCGTGGAACGAAGGGTGCCGGGGCGTGGCGGGCTGGGTCGCACGCGCGCTCGACGCGGAAAAGCACGGGGAAACACCCGAGCAGCGCCAGCGGGCCGCCGATTTTGTCGCCCTGATGACCCCGGTGGTCAAGGCGCTGTTCACCGACCTTGGCCTCGAAAGCGCGAGCCTTGCGGTCCAGTGCTATGGTGGCCACGGCTATATCCGTGAAAGCGGGGTCGAACAGTACATGCGCGACGCACGCATCGCCATGCTCTATGAAGGCACCAACGGCATCCAGGCGCTCGATCTGGTCGGTCGCAAGATGCCCGCCGAAATGGGCCGCTATCTGCGCAGTTTCTTCCACCCGGTCAGCGACTTCATCGAGGCCAACAGCCAGGACCCGGCCATCGGCAAGATGGCGACCGGGCTGGGGCAGGCGTTCAAGGCGCTTCAGGGCGCAACGGCTTTGATCGCCGAGCGGGGGCTCAAGGATGCCGAGGAAGGCGGCGCGGCGGCGAGCGACTACTTGCGCCTGCTGGGCCTCGTCGCGATGGGCTACTGCTTTGCCAAGGCGAGCAAGATTGCGGCGCAGGCGCTGGCCCAGGGCAGCCCGGACGCCGCATTCTACAAGGCCAAGATCGACACCGCGCGGTTCTTCTTTGAAAAACTGCTGCCCCAGACCGCCTCGCTCTATCTGACGATCAAGGCGGGCAAGGGCGCGGTCATGGACTTCGCCGAAGCGGCATTCTGACACAGGCACGCAACAGTTCCGCCCTGATCGCAAGGCGATGCCCTTGCGATCAGGGCGGCGGCGGCTAAAAGGCCGCCCATGGACAGAGCGGAAAATGCCCCCATGAGCAATGCCCAGCGCTTGCGCGCAATTCTGGCAGGTTCGGCGGGTAACCTCATAGAATGGTACGATTTCTACATATACGCTTTCACCGCGCTCTATTTCTCCTCGGCCTTCTTTCCCAAGGGTGATCCGCTGGTTCAGATCATGGCGACGAGCGGCATCTTTGCCGTCGGCTTCCTGATCCGGCCCATCGGGGGCTGGTACTTTGGCCGTCTGGCCGACCGCCACGGGCGCCAGCGCGCGATGGTGGTCTCGGTGCTGATGATGGGCTGTGGCGCGGCGCTGATCGCGGTTCTGCCGACCTATGATCAGGTCGGGCTGGCCGCGCCCGCGCTGCTGCTGCTGGCGCGGATGATCCAGGGTTTTTCGACCGGCGGCCAATATGGCACCGCCGCCACTTACCTGAGCGAAATCGCGGGCAAGGGCCATCGCGGGTTCTGGTCCTCGTTCCAGTATGTCACGCTGGTGGGCGGGCAATTGCTGGCGACGGTCGTGGTTCTGGCCATGCAGCACGGGCTGGGCGAGGCCGCGATGAAGGCCTATGGCTGGCGCATCGGCTTTGCGCTGGGCGCTGGCGGGGCCGGCCTGATCCTTGTTTTGCGGCGCTTCATGCTCGAAACCGGCAAGGCCGGGCAGGGCAAGGCGGGCGCCGGTTCACTTCGCGAGCTGCTGACCGTCCACTTGCGACCGTTCCTGCTGGTCGTCGCGCTCACGGCGGGGGGCAGCCTCTCGTTCTACACGTTCACGACCTACATGCAGAAGTATCTCGTGCTGACCGTGGGGATGACCAAGCCCGACGCGACCCTGCTGATGCTCGGCGTGCTGGTGGTGTTCATGATCCTTCAGCCGATCATGGGCGCGGTGTCCGACCGGATCGGGCGGCGCAACAACATTCTGGTCTTCTCGGCCCTTGCCACGGTCGCCACGTTCCCGATCTTCACCGCGCTCGCGCATGTCGATGTCCATGGGCCGCGCGGGAGCCTGCCTGCGGGCCTGCTGGTTCTGGCCGGGCTGCTGATCAACAGTTTCTACACCTCGGTCAGCGGGGTGTTCAAGGCCGAGATGTTCCCGGTCCACGTTCGCGCGCTGGGGGTCGGGCTGGCCTATGGCCTGGGTAATGCCCTGTTCGGCGGCACGGCGGAGAATGTTGCGCTCGCGCTCAAGAGTACGGGCCACGAAAGCGGGTTCTACTGGTATGTTACCGTGCTGTGTGCCGTGGCACTGGTCGCCGCGCTCATGCTCAAGGACACGCGGCGCAACGATCCGCTGGGCTGAACGCTGGCCGCTGGGCTGCAAATCAGCCGGGCAGAAGGCCTGCCTCCATTCGCGCGTCGTAATCGGCCTGCGCCGTGGCGATGGTGGCCATGTTGGCCTCGGCCCAGTGGGTGAGCACGGCGACTGTCTCGGTCAAGGTCTCACCCAGCGGGGTGAGCGCGTAGACGACCGTGACCGGCACCGTGGCAAAGACCGTGCGCGAGACCAGCCCATCGCGTTCGAGGCGCTTGAGCACTTGCGAGAGCACCTTTTGCGAAATGCCCCGGATCGACTGGCGCAACCCGTTGAAGCGCACTTCACCCCCGCGCAAGTGATCGAGCACCAGCAGGGCCCATTTGTCGCCCAGCCTGTCGAGAACCTGCCGCGCCGGACAGCCGGGGTCATAAACGTTATAATTTCCGCCGCTACAGGGCATGCCATTCTCCGAAAGCTCCACTCTCCGCAAGCCTGGGCGGTTTCCCCAAGGTAACCTCGTTACGGACAAGTGCCTTCTTACCATGATTTCGAATCGGAACTATGCATCGCATCGAAACATGGTTTCCATTGGATACCACATTTCCTGCGTGAGGCCAAACCGCCGCCGCAGTCCTGCCCATTCATGAACAAGGAGGCCCGCGATGGCCCGCACTGTCGTTGTCTATCATTCCGGCTATGGTCACACCAAGGTCGTGGCCGAACACGTTGCCCGCGGCGCGCAAGGAACCCTCGTGGCGATCGACGCCGAAGGCAACCTGACCGAAGACGAATGGGCGCTGGTCAACGAAGCCGACGCGATCATCTTCGGCACGCCCACCTACATGGGCAACGTGAGCTGGCAGTTCAAGAAATTCGCCGATGCCACCTCGAAGGCCTGGTTCACCCGCGCCTGGCAGGACAAGGTCTTCGGCGGCTTCACCAATTCGGCCAGCCCCAACGGCGACAAGCAGGTCGCGATGATCACGCTCCAGACGCTCGCCTCGCAGCACGGCGGCATCTGGGTGAGCCTTGGCGTGCCTCCGTCGAACACCAAGGCGGCCACGATTGCCGATCCCAACAATCTGGGCGGTTCGGTCGGGTTGCTCACCCGCGCTCCGGCCGATGCCTCGGTCGATGAAGTGCATTCGGGCGACCTTGCGACGGCGGAAACCTATGGCGCCCGCGTGGCGGCCATCGCGGCCCGTCTGGCTTGATGAAAATGGATGCGGGGCCTGCGTGCCCCGCATTTTTTCAATGACATGGGTCGCGTTCTTGCTACGCCAGTGAAGCACCTCTGGCCATTGCCTCGGGCAATTTGCGGCCCAGCAGGGCGATGAAATCGGCAACCTTGCGCGGCACGAGGCGGCGGCGCGGATGCAGCGCCCAGACCGGCTCCTCGGTCGCCCGGAAGGCTTCGAGCACGGGTTCGAGCAGGCCCGACGCAATCGCCTGCGCGGCATAGAAATCAGGCACTTGACAGATGCCCAGTCCGGCCAGCGCCGCCGAAGTGACTGCCGGGCCGTTGTTGCACCGCCAGCGTCCGCGCGGCTGATAGGTCGTTTCGGCAAGGTCGCGCCGGAACTGCCAGTGATCGGACGAGCCCATCAGACAATCGTGGTGTTCGAGATCCTCGATGGTCTCCGGGCGCCCCATCCGGTCGAGATAGGACGGCGCCGCGCAGGTCACGAGGTTGCGCCCGCCCAGACGGTGCGCCGCGAGGCGCAAATCCCCTTGTGCACCGGTGCGGATGGCGAGATCAAAGCCTTCGGCCACGATGTCGACCACGCGGTTGCTGAAATCGAGGGTCACGTCGAGCGAGGGGTTGTCCATCGCATGGCGCAGCGCGAGCGGCGCGATGAAATGTTGGCCAAGCGCGGTCGGACAGGTTATCCTGAGGCTTCCGCGCAGGCCAAGGTCGCCGCTGGCAACCGCCAGTGCCGCATCGCGCTCGTCGATCAGGCGGCGCCCGCGTTCGGCCAGTTCGCGGCCCGCTGCCGTCAGCGCGACCTGCCGGGTCGTGCGGTGGAGCAGGGCGGTGCCGGTGCGGTGTTCGAGCGCGGCAATGGCCCGGCTGACATGCGAGGTGGAGCGCCGCAGTTTGCGGGCAGCGGCCGCAAAAGTGCCGTTTTCGGCAATGGCAACGAGTTCTTCCAGACCCGCCCAGTCTGACATGGCATTATCCCGGTGGTGCAATAAACTTTTGCACAAATGCGCTCTTTGTGCCCGCCATGCAATGATGTAGGCCAAGCCCCTCGATAAGGAGGAATTCCCGGATGAAGACCCGTGCCGCCGTGGCCTTTGAGGCCAAGAAACCGCTGGAAATCGTCGAGCTCGATCTCGAAGGCCCCAAGGCGGGCGAGGTTCTGGTGGAAATCATGGCCACCGGCGTCTGCCACACCGATGCCTATACGCTCGACGGGCTCGACAGCGAGGGGCTGTTCCCTTCGGTGCTCGGCCATGAAGGCGCCGGGATCGTGCGCGAATTGGGGCCGGGCGTGACCAGCGTGAAGCCGGGCGACCACGTGATCCCGCTTTACACCCCCGAATGCCGCCAGTGCAAATCGTGCCTCTCGGGCAAGACCAACCTGTGCACCGCGATCCGCGCCACGCAGGGCAAGGGCCTGATGCCCGATGGCACCACGCGTTTTTCCTACAAGGGCCAGCCGATCTTCCACTACATGGGCTGCTCGACGTTCTCGAACTTCACAGTCCTTCCCGAAATCGCGGTCGCCAAGATCCGTGAAGATGCCCCGTTCCAGTCGAGCTGCTACATCGGCTGCGGCGTGACGACGGGCGTTGGCGCGGTGATCAACACCGCCAAAGTGCAGGTCGGCGACAATGTCGTGATCTTCGGTCTGGGCGGCATTGGCCTCAACGTGATCCAGGGCGCACGTCTGGCTGGCGCCAACAAGATCATCGGTGTCGACCTCAATCCTGACCGCGAGGAATGGGGCCGCCGCTTCGGCATGACCGACTTCCTCAACTCCAAGGGGCTGAGCCGCGAGGAAACCGTCGCAAAGATCGTCGAGATGACCGATGGCGGCGCGGACTACACGTTCGACGCGACCGGCAATACCGAAGTGATGCGCACCGCGCTCGAGGCCTGTCACCGTGGCTGGGGCACCAGCATCATCATCGGCGTGGCGGAAGCGGGCAAGACCATCGAGACCCGTCCGTTCCAGCTGGTGACGGGCCGCAACTGGCGCGGCACGGCCTTCGGCGGTGCCAAGGGCCGTACCGATGTGCCCAAGATCGTCGACATGTACATGCAGGGCAAGATCGAGATCGACCCGATGATCACCCACGTCATGGGCCTCGAAGAGATCAACACCGCATTCGACCTGATGCACGCGGGCAAGTCGATCCGCAGCGTCGTGGTGTTCTGATCCGGTCTTGAGGGGCGGGCACAGGTTCGCCTCTCACAGCCTTGAATGCCCATAAAAAAGGGGCCGCGCGATGCACTCGCGCGGCCCCTTTTTTGTACGCTTTCCCGCTTATACCATGGCCATCAGGCTGGCATTGCCGCCAGCGGCCGTGGTGTTGATCGAAACGCTCACTTCCTCGACCAGCAGGTCGAGCGGATAGCTTCCGTCCACCGGATCGGCGGCATGGAGCGCCACGATCATGCCTTCACGGTCGGCCAGTGCCTGCGCCACGGCCTGCGCAGGCGCGCCGGTTTCCTCGACGAGGGCGGCGGCCAGGATCTGGGGCCGTCCGGGGCGGGCCCAGATCACGCGGTCGGCCAGCGTCCTGGACCAATCGGCAGGGGCTTTGTTCAGCAGAGCATTGGGGGCCAGAGGCGCGCCGGACATGACGACGGCGCTGTTGCCGGTGGCCAGAACCGCGCCGAGCTGACGCCAGAACCCGGCCTCGCTCGCCGCATGGAGGGCAATGGCCCCGCGCGGCGCGATGCGGTAGCGGTTGCTTTCGCCCACGGGGCCCGCCAGTTCGATCTCCACGCCCAGCTTCGAGGCCGCCATTGCCGCGCGGACGGCAAGGGCCGCCTTCCGGTCGCCCTTGTGGTCGAGCCAGTCGGCCAGATCGGCGGCGGCAAGATCACCCTTGGTGGCCACGCCCTTCAACACGGTCGGAACGCCCGCCCGCCCGCGCACGAGGCGCGAGAGGTAGAGCGGCCCGCCCGCCTTGGGCCCGGTGCCCGAAAGGCCGCGCCCGCCAAAGGGCTGGACCCCGACCACCGCGCCGATGGTGTTGCGGTTGACGTAGAGATTGCCCGCGTCGATCGCCCCGGTCACGCGCTCGACCGTTTCGTCGAGGCGGGTGTGCAGGCCAAACGTCAGGCCATAGCCGGTAGCGTTGACCGCCGCGATCACCTGTTCGAGATCGCGTGCGGCATAGCGGACGACATGGAGCACCGGCCCGAAGACCTCGCGCCCGAGCGCGTCGATGCCCGGCACTTCGATCAGCGTGGGGGCGACGAAAGTTCCGGCCTGCGCAGCCTCGGGCAGCGCCACGCGATGGACGCGGAAACCCCGTGCGGCCATCGCCGCGACATGGGCCTCGATTACGCCTTGCGCCTTGGCGGTGATCACCGGGCCGACATCGGTTGCCAGTTGCACCGGGTTGCCCAGCGCCAGTTCGGCCATCGCGCCCTTGAGCATGGTCAGCGTGCGGTCGGCCACGTCGTCCTGAAGGCAGAGCACGCGCAGCGCCGAACAGCGCTGGCCCGCGCTGTCGAAGGCCGAAGCGATCACGTCGCCCACGACCTGCTCGGCCAGCGCCGAAGAGTCGACGATCATGGCGTTCTGCCCGCCGGTTTCGGCGATCAGCGGGATCGGGCGGCCTTGCGCATCGCTGCGGCTTGCCAGCGTGCGCTGGATGATCCGCGCCACTTGCGTCGAGCCGGTGAACATCACGCCCGCCACGCCCTCGGCCTCTACCAGCGCGGCGCCGATTGCGCCATCGCCGGGCACGAAAACGAGCGCCGATGCCGGAATGCCCGCCTCGTGGAACAGGCCGACCATGACTGCGGCGATCAGCGGGGTTTCCTGCGCGGGCTTGGCCAGCACCGGGTTCCCCGCGACGAGGGCGGCGGCGATCTGCCCGGCAAAGATCGCCAGCGGGAAGTTCCACGGCGAGATGCACACGACCGGCCCGAGCGGGGCGGTATCTTCCAGCGTTTCGCGGGCCTGCGCGGCATAATAGCGCAGGAAATCGACCGCTTCGCGCACTTCGCCCACGGCATTGGCGGCGGTCTTGCCCGCCTCGCGGATGATCAGGCCGAGAAGCTGGCTTCCGCGTGCTTCGAGCAGGTCAGCCGCGCGTTCGAGCATGGCTGCCCGCTCGCCCACGGGCACTTGTGCCCAGGCCTCCGCACCTTCGCGGGCAAGGGTGACGGCTCCGGCGGCTTCCTCGCGCGTCATCGGCCAGACTGTACCCACGATGTCGGCATGGTCGGCGGGGTTGCGAACGGGCTCGCCCTCACGCCCGCTCGTACCCGCTTTCCAATCGGTCTGGGCGCTGGCGGCGAGCAGGGGGGCAAGGCCATCGAGCACGGCTTCATCCGCCAGATCGAGCCCCTTCGAATTGGCGCGGCTGCCATAGAGCGCGCCGGGCAGGGCGACCGCCGGGTGGGGCGCGCCCGGATCGGCGCTGGAGACGACCTGCGCGACAGGATCGGCCACCAGCTCGGACACCGCCACATCCGGGTCGCCGATGCGGTTGACGAACGAGGAATTGGCCCCGTTTTCGAGCAGGCGGCGGACCAGATAGGCCAGAAGCGTCTCGTGCGTGCCCACCGGGGCATAGACGCGGCACGGGCGATTGAGCTTGGCGGCGCCCACGACCTGATCATAGAGCCCTTCGCCCATGCCATGGAGGCACTGGAACTCGTAGTCGCCGACCTTGAAGTCGGGCCCGGCCAGATGGAGCACCGTCGCCAGCGACTGGGCATTGTGGGTGGCAAACTGAGGGAACACCACGTCGCGCGCGGCCAGCAGCTTGCGGGCACAGGCGACATAGGCGATGTCGGTGTGAACCTTTTGGGTATAGACCGGGAAATCGGCGAGGCCATCGACTTGCGCGCGCTTGATCTCGGCATCCCAATAGGCACCCTTGACCAGGCGGACCATGATCCGCCGCCCGCTGCGGCGCGCGAGGTCGATGATCCAGTCGATCACGAACGGGCACCGCTTCTGATAGGCCTGAACCACGAAGCCAAGCCCGTCCCAGCCCGCCAGATCGGGATCGAGCGCGAGCATTTCGAGCAGGTCGAGCGAGAGTTCGAGGCGGTCGGCCTCTTCGGCGTCGATATTGAGGCCGATGTCGTGGGCGCGGGCCATCAGGCACAGCGCCTTGACGCGGGGCAGCAGTTCGGCCTTCACCCGATCGACCTTGGCCCGGAAATAGCGCGGGTGGAGCGCGGAAAGCTTGATCGAGATCCCCGGCCCGGCATAGATCCCGCGCCCGGCCGAAGCCCGCCCGATGGCCGTGATGGCGTCTTCGTAGGAGGCATTGTAGCGGTCGGCGTCCTCCGCCGTCATCGCCGCTTCGCCCAGCATGTCGTAGGAAAAGGCAAAGCCGACCGCCTCGCGCGGGGCGGCATTGGCAAGGGCGAGGTCGATGGTTTCGCCGGTCACGAACTGCTCGCCCATCATCCGCATCGCCGCATCGACCGCGCGGCGGATCACCGGTTCGCCCAGACGGCCCAGCAAGCGGGTCAGGCCAGCGCCGAGCCCGGCCTCGTCCTGTGCGCTGACCAGCTTGCCGGTAACCAGCAGCCCCCACGAGGCTGCATTGACAAAGACCGGACGGTCCTTGCCCAGATGGCCGCGCCAGTCGCCATGGGCGATCTTGTCGCGGATCAGCGCGTCGCGCGTGGCCATGTCAGGAATGCGCAGCAGGGCCTCGGCCAGACACATCAGCGCCACGCCTTCGGGGCTGGAAAGCGCATATTCCTGCACAAGGGCCTGCACCGCGCCGGGCCGCGCGCCCGCGCGCAGCGCCTCGATCAGCCTTGTGGCCGTGGCGGCAATGGGCCGGGCCAGTTCGGCAGGCACTTGCGCCTGGGGCACGAGCGCGGCGAGGCAGGTGCGCTCGTCGCGGCGGGTGGCGGCGGTGATCGCCTGACGCAGGGGGGAGTGCCCGGCAAGCGGGGCCGTGAAGCGGGCGAAGGGCGCGGTGTGATCCATGGGCCGATGCTATCACGCAAGCCATAGGCCGTTCGGGCGATTTGAGGCCATTTCCAGACCAATCGGACTGATTTTTTATCCTGCGACAGGCCATGCCCTCGTCAATCCGCGCCCCCCGCGCCGAAACGGACCTGTACCTCGAAATGCAGTGGCACCGCTGCGTCGTGCGCGGGCGGCAGGGGAAACGGCGCGGCCCGTCGCAGTGCCACGACAGCGGCCCGATCCAGCATGGCCACGCCGCTGGGCCCTACGACCGCAACGCTTGCCAGATGCCCGCGATCATCGAGATCGAAGCGGAGGGTGACGCGCCCGTCGATGGTAATCCCCGCCGGGCGACAGGCCATGATCCGCGCCCACACCTTGTGTACGTAATCGGCCGGAAGCGCCGCCCTGTCAGCTTTCTGGCTGGCCTTGGACGGCTCACCAGCCGGGGCACGGGGCGCGATGGGCGCCAGCGCCGGAAGCGATGCGATGGCCGGGGGAGCAAAGGGCTCTGTCCGCAGCGAGGGGGCGGGGGTGCCGGTTGCGCCCGGAGGAGGGGAAGCCCCCGGAGGGCCGGGCGCATGAACCACAGGCTGGGTTTGCAAAGGTGCTTTGCGCAAGGATCGCGCCGCACGGGGCGCTTCATGGGGGAGAGGGCGGGGCGCGGACAGCGTGAAGACCGCCAGTTGCGCTGCCTGCCTGTTCTGGCGTGGCCTGCTCGGGTTCTCCCCGCAGGCCAGCACTACGCCCAGCACGGCGCCATGCGCCAGCAGGCTGGCCGCAATTCCGGCCAGCCTGCGGCGCAAAAGGGGCCCGGTCGCATCGCCGCGACCGGGCCCCTTGGGCACAAGCCCCTCAGAAACGACGCGAAAGGCCGACATTGACCGACCGTCCACGCCCGGCCACAGGCCGCAGGTCCGTGCGCCCGCTGGCCTTGTAGTCGCCCAGCGAGAGGCCGCCGAGCGGCAGGAAATAGCCCTTGTCGAGCAGGTTCTCGATATCGATGCTCAGGCGCCATGCCTTCCACTGATAGGCCGTGCGCAAGTTCACCAGCGCATAGGCTGCCGTCGTCGGTTCGTTGCGGGCGGTATCGACACGGGTCTTGCTGTCTACCCAGTTGACCTCGACCGCGCCGCTGAAGCTGCCCACTTCGTGGCGGACGCTTGCCAGAATGTTGAGCGGCATCTGGTGATAGAGCGGGGTATGGTCCGTCAGGTTCTGGCCGTGGACCCACGAGAGCGTGGCGCTCAGGCGTGTTTGGCCCAGTCCCCCGCCATTCCAGAGCGTCGCCTCGCCCGACACATCCAGACCGTAGAACGCAGCCTCTTCGTTGGTGAACTGCAACTGGTTGAAACGTCCCAGCGACTTGACGAAGCGGGCGTCAACGTAATCGTTCACATGGGTGTAGTAGGGCGCCAGCTTGACGAACCAGCCCTGCTTGTCGCTGCCAGAAACGCCGCGAACCCCGCTGAGCGCGCCATGGCCGGAAACCGTCACCGACCCGCTTACCGTGTCGGCACGTTCGGGCCGCAGGTTCAGGTTGCCGAAATAGCCGTTGCCATCGCCATACCAGCCGATCATCTGGCTCGACATCGTGCCCTGACCCCAGGTGTAAAGCTCGTAGAGGTTGGGCGCACGGGTCTTGTGGGCATAGCCCAGATCGAGCACCACGCCTGCGGTCGGGGTATAGCGCCCGATCAGCGACCCGCTCCAGTCGTTGAAATGGCGCTTGTGGCTGGCCGCGTTGAAGGCCTGCGCAGCCATGGCATCGGCCATGTTCATCATGCTGGTCGAATAGGGGCTGACATTGCCGGTATTCATGTTCACCCGGTCATAGCGTCCGCCCGCCGTCAGGACGAAACGGTCGCCCCAGTGCTGTTCGGCCTCGATATAGCCGGCAATTCGCTCGCGCTGGCCATTGTTGATGTTGCGGTAGGTGCTTGGCCCCATCATCATGCTGCCCGCGACCGGCGGCCACCAGTCGTCCATGTGCTCGTTGCGATATTCGTTGCCCAGGCGCAGCATCGTGCCCGCCGATACCGGCAGCTCCACCGCCAGCGTATAGCCGCCCGAGCGCACCCGCGTGTTCATCGGCATGCCGCCATCGGCCACGCCGCCCTTGTCGGCCAGAAAGTTCATTTCGTGGTCGGTCGCACGATAATCGGCCTTCAGGTCCACCGTGCCCCAGGCAAAGCTGCCCAGATAATGCCCGTTCAGGAACCACGAATTGTTCCCCGTCATGTCCATGAACTGATTGGGAAAGCCTTCGTAAGCAGAATGGTGGTAGCCGCCTGCCAGCTCGACAAGGCCGATGTCGCCCTGCCATGCCAGCGCCAGCTTGTGGTCGGTCTTGGCATATTGGGTGGAATGGACCGTGCCCAGATCGCCACCGGCCCCATAGTTGCCGGCCTTGGTATAGCTGCCGGTATAGGTGGCCGACAGATGCTCGCCCGCAACCGTCAGCGACAGTCCGGTGCCGAAACCGTCATCGTTGCTGCGGTAATAACCCTGAACCTCGCCCGTCACCAACAGGTGGCCACTGGTCGAAAAACGGGGCGGCGGGCTCTTCACCGAAATCACCCCGCCGATGGCATCGCCCCCGGCGCTGACCGGAGAAACACCGGTGATGACATCGATGCTGCCGACCGTCTGGGGATCGGTATAGCTGAGCGGCGGGTTCATGTCGTTGGGGCAGGCCACGTCGACGGGGTGACCATCGACCAGCACGGTCAGGCGCTGCTCGTTCAGCCCGCGAATGGCAGGCATCGTCGAGAAACCGCCGCCCGTATTGCCCGAAACACCCGGCACACGGGCCAGGATCGCGGCGGTGTCACTGGTCGAGGAGGCCAGAGCGCGGATGTCCTGACGGGTGAGCGTCGTGGTGCCCGTCGCGGCTGATGCCATATCGGTATCGACATCGACGTCGGGCAGGACGGTGGTGTCCTGCCCGGCCATCTGGGCCAGGGCCGGCATGGGCACGCCTGCCAGCAATGCCAGCGTAAAACGCGTGGTTTTCATCGGAAATTCCTGAATACTGGGCGCGAACATCCGCTTGCGAGGCTCGCGCATTCACAAGGATCGTCAGGCCTCAAGCCTGCCGGTCACGGGTTTTGCGAGGTATCAGGAGAAGGCGGGTGGCGCCCGCAAGGGAGGGCGCAGGCGCGCAGGACGCGCAGGGCTGCCCCCGGTGGCCCGTGACAGGGCCAGCACCATGACGAACAGCAAGGCCGCCAGCAGCAAGACCGCATCCGCCCCGCCCAGCAACGGCATGGCATGGGCGGCAAACGGGCAGGGCGTGTGGTGATCCTGTCCGTCGGGATGAGACGTGGGGCGATCGGGCACGAGGATGTTCTGAACATGATCGAGACCGCTGGCATCCGCGCAGATCTCGACCGTCAGGACATGTCCCGAAGCGACCGGCATGAAACCCTGAGGCACCAGCATGCGCACGGCAAGTGCCGAGACGACCAGCGCGAAAGCCAGCCAATGCCTGTTCAGGCACCAGTTGCGCAACATACCCATTCCCCGATGCCGTTATACGGGGCAGGCGGGAAGGGCAACCGGACAGAATGCATCTTCGCTGGCCCCCGCCCGTCGTTCGGGCGCCTCCGTCGTCTTGCCGGGGAGGCAGGGGTAACATGCCCTGTCCAACAATTGAGAGCCCGTCCCAAAAGTCGTTATTTCACCCCGGATTCGTCGGAAATATTTACACCATCGCCTTTTGACAGGAATCGTTTTGCTTTGATTGCAGCAATATGGTGAACTGGCATGAAAAGTGCCTAATATTGGGTTAGCTATTTTGCTTGATTAAAAAAGGCGGGGAACATGGGGCGTATCGCATATCGGGCAGGGCTTGCCCTTGCAGCGTTCGTGGCAATGTGCGGAACCGCCAATGCGGATTCCATCACGCTCGGTTCGGGTGACATCGGGACCAGCTTCACGCTCGATTACAACGGCTTTTCGAGCGGAACGGCAATCTCGGGCCTGACCGGATCGACAACATTCACGCTGACGGGCATCACCGGCAATACCTACAATTTCGACTACACGGTCAGCAACACCTCGTCCGCACCGGTCACCGGCTCGCGCATTTCCAGCTTTGCCTTCAATACGGACCCGACGATCGCATCGGCGTCGAGCACGGGGGCCTACAGCTACACGACATTGTCCTCGACATATCCCAACGGGATCGGCTCGGTCGACGTGTGCTTCAAGGATGCTTCAACCGGCAGTTGCGCTGGTGGCGGCGGCGGCGGCCTGGACATCGGGCAAACCGGGAGCGGCACGTTTGCGCTCGGGTTTTCCTCGCCCGTCTCGTCGCTGACGCTCAGCGATTTCTATGTTCGCTATCAATCGATCAGCGGCGTGCCGGGTATCAGTTCGGCCAGCGGGGCGGGCACGTTGAGCAGCACCACGAGCAGCAGCAGCACGAGCGGAGGCACTCCGGTGCCCGAACCGGGCATGCTGGGCCTGTTCGGCGCGGGCGTGATCGGCCTTGCCTTCGCGCGCCGCCGCCCCTTCGCGCGGATTGCCCGCTAAAAACGCACCGCTCCTGAAAAGCCCTCCCGCTATCCGCAAGCGGGAGGGCTTTTCGCTATGGGGCCTTGCCTGCCTGCGCGGCCTCCAGATGGGCCTTTATCGTGGGGTTTGTCGGCGCCCGCTCTGCCGCACTGCGCAGAAGCTGGAGGGCGCGGGTATGTTCGCCCGGCACGCGCAGCAATTGCCACCCCAAAGTATCCATGACCGAAGGATTGTCCGGCGCCAGGGCATAAGCCCTTTTGGCAAGATCGAGCGCACGGGCCGCATTGCCGACCTGGGCCTGGGCGAAGGCAAGGTTGTTCAGGACCAGGGCATTGCCGTTCGTGGTCGCCAGAACATGCTCGTAGCTGGCAATCGCCTGTCCCCAGTTGTGCGCTTTCATCGCGACATCGGCCGTGGCCAGTTCTTCGGCCAGGGCGCGCGGATCGGGGAAGCGAGCCCGCGCGGCCAGCGCCGCAGCCTGGGGATCGCCGGCCTGCCGGGCTGCTTCGGCCAGAAGGTGCGCGTCCTCGGGCTGGAGGGCCTTGCCGGTCTCGCTCAGCGGCCTGAGCGTGGCGAGCGCAGCCTTGGGGTCATTGCCCGCCATTTGGGCCCGCGCCAGTTCACGCCGGACGAGGGCACTTTGCGGGTTGCGCATCAGCAGGGGCGCCAGAAGGGCGGAAGCCTGCGCAGGCTGGCCGAGCTTGAGCAGGACATGTCCGTAAAGCGCATTGGCTTCCTCGAACCCTTCGAGAGACTTCTCGTTAGCCTGAAGAATGGCGCGTGCGCCAGCCCAGTCCTTTTTCTCGGCGGCAAGCCTTGCCCGCAGATAGATTACATCGCGATTGTAGGAATTGCCCAGCACCGCGAGCGTTTTTTCCATATCGGACCAGCGCCCCAGATCGCCCTGTACACCAGCCTTGCCCGCGAGCATGGCGATGTTGCCGGGATAGAGCCCGGCAGCGCGGTCATAGGCGGCCAGGGCATGGGCCAGATCGCCCTGGGCGGTCGCGATCTGGGCGTCGGCGGTCATGACTTCGAGGAGATCGCCTCCGCTTCGCAGCGCGGCATTGATTTTGCCGCGCGCCACATCGAGATTGCCATCCTGAAGGTCCATCTGGGCGGCAAGCGCCAGAATGCGCGGATCATCGGGGGCCTGCGCCAGAGCTGCGGCAATTGCTTTCGAAGCGCCAGCCCGGTCCTTTTTGGCGAGAAGCGCGAGGGCTCGCAGCCTCTGCGAGGCGGGGTCTGTAGCCTGTCCCAGATCGGCAAGCGCGCGGTCGGGCAGGGCGCGTTGCAGATCCGCTTCCGCGACAAGCTTCTGCATATCCGCCGGGGCATGGGGCGACCGGGCCAGCTTGTCGAGCGAACTGGCCGCCGCTTCACCGTTCCCCAGAGCCAGCGCATTGCGGGCATGAAGTTCCAGCAGGCCGGGATCATCGGGCGTGGCAGACAGAGCAGTGGCAAGATCGGTTTGCGCAGCCGCATAGTCGTGCGCGGCATATTCACGCGCCGCGCGCTGGCCTGCTGCCTTGGGGTCTGCCCCGCACCCGTACAAAAAAATTGTACACAGCCAGCAACCCGCCATCCAGAGTTTCCGGTCCACCATCAGCGCTGCCCTCCGCAACTCTTTCCGGCCTTACGGCAAAATATCTTAAGATCTCTGATAGAGTACAAAGCACTCGGGTGAAATGCCAAGCCGCTTATTGAGGCAATACACCATGGCCTGATGTGCCGATGGATGTCTGGTTATCCTGAATTTCGCGGCGATTGGCCTCGATGCTGGCGAAACGGTCAGCCATGGCCTGCCATGCTTTTGCCGAATGCAGATGCCGTTCACGGACATTGGCCAGAAGACTGGCCTCTGCATTGCGCAGGCTTTGTTCGGCACATGCCTGATAAAAAGCGCTGGAGTTGGCCACGGCCGTCCTTTCTCAGAGGTGCGCTTGTCGATCAATCCACCATATCAGCCACCAATCGGCGCATTTCGGCAGCAGAGAGAACGCCCGATGTCAAAGGGACTGCGAAAGCAGGGCGGGGCGAGGGGGATTTTGCAGAGAAAACAGGATTTTTGACAACAGTATTACGCATATAATTTATTGAAAACTCAGATAATTCGCAGCCGAATGGCCACGCAAGGGAAGGGTAAAGGAGGGGCCGCCTCGTTCAAATTGGGCAAGACGGGGGGCAGTTTCCCATGCCAGGCCCGCGATCACGCAAAGCGGATCAAGCAGGCCAGGCCGGGCCATCATGACGCAAGGAACCCTTTCGTCATGACGGACAGTTCCCGGCGCCCCTGCGGACACCGGCGAACATCTTGATCAGGCGCAAACCAGATTGACGGCGGACTGCTTGCCGCGACGATCGGTTTCGACTTCATAGCTCAGGCGCTGATCCTTGTTCAGCGTGTTCATGCCAGCCTGCTGAACGGCGCTGATATGAACAAAGCTGTCATTGCCGCCGTCTTCGGGGGCGATGAAGCCATAGCCTTTGTCGGTATTGAAGAATTTGACTGTGCCGATAGGCATGGGTGTTTCCTTTTCACGAAAACAAGAGAACCCGCCCGCAAAAGTGCAGGCGGAGCTGGCAGCATGTGAAAGGAAGAATAACCGAACGAATCGGAGTCAAATTCCGTCGCAGGCGACGTTAGCAAGAGCCCTGATATACCGAGGTGGCGGGAAAGTCAATTTAGACAATCTACAAGCTGGAACCGGCATTTTCGGCGCAACCGAAATTGCCGCATCCATTTTGCACGATCTTCGGCGTCAGTCTTGACGGGCGTGATAGAAGGGAAAGCGCTTCACCGGCCCCTCGATCAGATGTCCTTTCAGGCGGCGGCGGATCTCCTCGGCGCCTTCGCTGGTAATGCACACCAGATGCGTGCCGCCCGAGGGGAGGGTTTCAATGTCGCTGATGCGGACCCCGGCTTTTTCGCACAGCGCTGCGATCTGCGCTTCGGGCAGGCCGATGTTCATCGCGCGGCTCACTGCACGCCATCCGCTTGCCAGGAGGTAGCCGCTGTTGCCCCGGCACTGGCCTGAAACGCACCGATGCTGCGCGCAATTCTTGCAGCTTTTTCCTCGTGCTTCAGACTGATTCTCTCGTTCGAGGCGCTGCTGGCCTGCATGAGCAAAAGCTGGTGCCTGAAATAAAGGTGATTGAGATCCATGCCCTGTCCCTCTTGTGTAAGCGGGAGCACACCTGTCTCTCAGTCGCGGCTGCCTACGAAATGAGTGCCGCAATGCCGTATATATAAACATTTTAGATTAAAATGTAAGATCAAATCCAATAAATTAAATTTTTCCATGAGGATTTCAAAGGATCTGCAAGGCCACAAGCCCTGCAATCCATGACGCCGCAATAATGCCGGCCTGTGCGGGAATGACCCGTGCTGCAAACGCTCTCGTTCCTGCCGTGGCCGAAAACAGCATCTTGGCAATGCTGCTGGTGGTACAGGCGATCAGCACCGGCACGATGGCCTGCGTCGAAGTGATCGTTCTCTCGTTCACCTGCGTCGCGATCGAGATCACGGCGGCGTGGACATCCAGCACGCCGCCAATCGCCGCCGCTGCCGCGATCCCCACGGCACCGAACCATGCACGCATCGCAGCGACCAGGATCAGCATGCCAGCCAGCATCGCGGCAAACATCAGCGCGATCATCACATTGAATGACCGACTGAACTTGGGAGGTTCGGCCGAAGTCTCGCGCCATGCCACCATCATGAACCAGCCGCCCGAGAGAGCCGCGGCCAGAGCTGCTGCGGCAACGGGCGCGGCTGTCGCCACAAAGGCGCTGCGATCGGTAACCGCGATAACCACGGCCATCTGCACATAATTGGCAACCGTTGAAAGCACTGCTGCCGCGACCCCTGCCGAGAGGGACGCCGGATTGACGCGCACCCAGGCCCCCATCGCGCCAATCGTTGCCGAACTGGAGATAAAGCCCGACACCAGCCCCAGCATTGGCACGCCCAGTCGTGCGCCAAGCAGCCGCGTGGCCAGTTGCCCCACCGCATTGATGCCAAGGATCATGATGACCACCAGCCAGATGGCATGGGGGTTGAGCGCCGCGAAAGGCCCCATGGGGCGATCGGGCAACATGGGCAGGATGATCAGCGTCGCGCCTGAAATCAGCAGCACATCAGCCACTTCATCAGCCGTGACCATCTGCCCCACAAAGCGGTGCAACGGGTCGCGGGCGGCCAGAATGATGGTGATGAGTACCGCCCCTGCGCCAGCAAGAGCGGGCGCACCGACCGACAAGGCGCCGAGCAGCGTAGTGGTGATCAGCGCGATTTCGGTGGTGATGCCGGGATCGCCAGAGGCGCGGCGTTGCCAGTTGCTGAACAGCGCGAGCGCGGTGATGCAGGCCAGGATGACACCGCTCATCCAGTTCCACGGCGTCAACGCGCTGGCGCAGCCCATGAGGCTGGCGATGGTAAACGAACGCAGCCCGGCAGAGGCCGGACGCTGGGCCTTGCGCCGCTCCCGCTCCGCACCGATCAGCAGGCCGATGCCCAGCGCAATCAGCAAATGGTGCATCAGCGCAATGTCAGCCATGCGTGCTTTCCTTGCCCGGCGCGAAGGCCGGATCGATCAGCTCTTCCATGAACAGCGCGATCAGGCCGGTCTGCGATGTGATGCCCGCCTTTGCATATATCCGGGTCAATTGCGCGCGCACGGTTCCCTGCGCCGATCCGCGCAGGGCGGCGATCTCGGCCACATCCAGCCCCTTGATCGCGAACAGCGCCACATCGGCCTCGGCAGCGGTCAACCGCCATTCGACAAACCGGGTGCGGATCAGGGCCCCCATCGCCCCGCGCGCGGCAGTGATCAGCGCCTGATCCTGTCGCGCGCGTTCGATCAGGGAGCGGACATGGATGGCGCCCACCACCACCCCGGCAGCCAGCGCCAGCGTGGCGAGCAATTCGATCGACAGGTGCCAGCCCAGACCCGCCTCGGCAATGTCACCGGCTACATCAAGGGTGAAGAACATCGCCGCCAGCACCTGACAGCCCAGTACCAGCGTCAGGATCAGGGCTTTGCGTTCCAGAGATCGGGTCGCAGGTTGCATTGGGCCTGTTTACCGTCGGCCGGGCAACATGGCCAGCACCAGCCCGCGCCCCGAGCGTCGCGTTTCAAAGACGACCCCGCCCAGATGCAACACGATCAGCAGGTAGAGCAGGTTGACGGCAGCTTCATGCGTTTCGCCAAGCGGGCTTTCCTCGCCTTCACCATCTTCGCCCTCCTCATCGACAGACTGCGCGGCCCGCTCCACGCCATGATGGTCATGCGTCACCGCCCTGGGCGGCAGGCCCGCCATCGCAATGCCGCTGGCGATGATAATGCCCAGCGTGCCCCAGATGGCATAGACCATCAGGGCCCCCAGCGGGTTGTGGGAAGGCCGATCGTGGACTTTGCCGGCCCTGATCTCGCGAATATGGGCCAGCGCACGCGGGAGGCTGGGCGGAAAGGCCGAAAAGCGCGCTTCGCGTGGCCCCACCAGCCCCCACAGCAGGCGCAGCACCAGCATTCCGGCCAGCGCATAGCCAACCCAGATATGCGGCCACGAGCCGCCTTCGGTGAAAACGCCATTGCAGAGCACTGCCGCCACGATGCTCCAATGCGTCAGTTTGACCACCGGGTCCCAGTTGCGCGGTGATTTGGTGAGGGCGATAGTCATGCGGGTGCTCCTGAACGGGTGCGAATGACCGCTGACCTGAACCGCCTTGTTCCGGGGCGCCATTGCAGCAGCGCTTATTCCGGCTGCCGTAAGCGGCTGCTTATCCATTGCCGTGGGCGTGAACGGCGCCTTTCCGCCCTCGCGAATGACGGCACCGCCGGTGCGCCGCGACACCCTATATGATGTTTTCTGCATTCACATCCGTGAACGATGTTGCCGATTCGAATGACTCCGCCTTTCCCGGAGGCCGGTTTTGCAGAACATCCATCAGGCGAACGGGCGTAAATCGGGACATACTCTTCGCCAATTCTCCCAAAAAACGAGCAACAAACGAGACTTGTCCCATTTGCAGCATCAATTTGACGACAGATCCAAATGCAGTCATGATGTTCACAAGAATGAACGATCAGTTCTCAATCGTGAACAATCACACGGCTGGACGGGGACGGCATGAGCGACGAGATAAAATCCGCAGCCCGCGTGCTGGATATGCTGGAGCTGTTTTCGGCCCGGTGCGATGGTCTGACTCTGAGCGAAGTCGCGCGCGGGCTGGAACTCCCCAAAAGCAGCACTCTGGGCTTGCTGCGAACTTTGCACAAGCGCGGTTATCTGGTCCGTGAAGGGGACAATGACGCCTACCGCCTGAACGACATGGTCCGTCGCGACGGCTTTGCCCGGCACGGGCGCATTTTGCGAGTGGCTCCGCCGGTGATGACGACGCTGGCGGCGGAGGCCGGTGAAACCGTTCTGCTGGGTATGCCCGATGCGGCCGGCATGGTTCGCCTGCTCGCCAAAGAGGCTTCGCCCTCGGACATCCGTTTCGATATCGAACTGCCGCGCAAGGTGCCTGCATACTGCACGGCGCTCGGTCGGGTGCTGCTCGCCCGGCTGGACACGGCTGCTCTTGACGCGGCGCTGGACTGCGTGCCCCGCGCATCGCTGACCGCTGCAACCCGCGTCGACCGGGGCGCTGTGGCAGATGCGGTAATGGCTGCACGAGAGACCGGCTTTGCCGTAGTCGAGGACGAATTTGCCGTCGGCGGAACAGGCGTTGCGGCGGTCATTCCGCTCGGGCCGGGCCAGCCGCTGGCCGCGCTTGGCCTTGCCTGTATTTCACAGCGCTACCGACAAGACCCACCGCGCCTTCAGGCGCATCTGGCCGGCGCCATTTCCCGCATTGCAGAGGCAATGGCAGGACAGGGCAATATGTAACTGGCTCGACGAGCCCATGACGGTTGCAAACATCATGAAGCATCCTTTTCGAAAGTCCGGTGCGAATGCCGCCCGGAACCTGATCCTGGCAGGGGCTGCACTGTCCGGCCTGGGCCTTGCCAACACCGGTTTCGCCGCTGCGCCTGCGCCTGATGCAGCGGTCGGGCGGACCGACCGCCATGACTGGATCGCGGCAGGGACCAACACCGATCACACCCCGCGCATGATCCCCGAACAGCCTGAAGCGGTCGGGGGGCGGATCGTGGTCTTGCGCGGAGGCCTCGTCTTCGACACGCAATCCCTTCGGGTCGCACCGGGAAGCGTGGTGATCCAGGGCAGGCGGGTGCGGGCCGTGCTTTCTCCCGACAGCACGGCGTGGCCCGCCGACGCGGAAGTGATCGATGTAACCGGCAAGTTCGTCATGCCGGGCCTGATCGACATGCATGTCCACCTGACCTACCCGGACAATGACACCCCTTCCGACGTGCAGGCAGAAGATGCTGACGGTGTTCTGCGCGGGGAGCGCAATCTGCGCTGGTTCATCGAAGCGGGCTTCACTTCCGTGCGCGATCTCAACGGCGTGGGCGATGCTCCCTACCGCCTGGCCGACTGGGCCGCGCAGGATGCCATTCCGGCCCCCCGCGTGTTCACTGCCGGACACATCATCACCGGCACGGGCGGTCATGCCACCGAGCGCCCGGTGCGCCCCTCGCACGGTCCCGACTATGCCTGGGAACGGAACGGCGCCGACGCCTGGCGTGCGGCGGTGCGCGAGACCTTCAAGAAGGGGGCCAGCGTCATCAAGGTTGCCAGCCACTTCGCGCCGGACGAAATCCAGGCCGCAGTAGACGAGGCGCATCGCCTCGGCCTGAAGGTGACGTGCGACTGCGAGACCATCTACACCCAGATGGCGGTGGAAGCAGGCATCGACATGATCGAGCATCCGCTGCCGCGCACCGACAAGACGATTGCCGAGATGGCGCAGCATCACACCGCCTCGGTGCCAACGCTACAGGTCTATCAGAACGTGCTCGACCGTGCGGGCGGTTTCTGGGATTCGACTTCGCGCCGCTTCACGATGACCTCGGACGCGAACTTCGCATTGTTCGAGAAGATGAAGAAAGCCGGGATCGTGATGGGCGTGGGCACCGACACGATCGGTGACGCGAACAAGATGATCCCCAATATCTACCTCGCCGAACTCAAGTGGTTCGTGAAGGGCGGCTACTCGATCCCGCAGGCGCTTCAGGCCGCGACGCTCACCAATGCCAGGCTGCTGGCGATGGACGACCTCATCGGCTCGATCCAGCCGGGCAAGCTGGCCGATGTCATCGTGGTCGACGGCCGCCCGGATCTGGATATCGACGCGCTGCGCAAGGTTGCGATGGTGTTCAAGGATGGCCGCATGATGGTGAGGGACGGCGGGGTCGTCATCCCCCCGCACGTACCGGTCCCGCTGCCCAGGCCTTCGCCCGCCGAAAAGCCCTGAGACCCAAGGAAGACCTGCCATGACGACAACGGCGCTTCCCGCCGAGGGACTTGCTGCGCGCCCTGTTCCGGGCCGCAAGGACATTGCCCGGGCACTGGCTTCGGCGATGATCGGCAACTGGTTCGAGCTGTTCGACTTCATCATCTACGGGTATTTCGCCGCGCAGATCGGCATCGCCATGTTCCCGGCGTCCGATCCGGTGACGACGATCCTGTCCAGCTTTGCGACCTACGGCGTCGGCTTCGTCATGCGGCCGGTCGGCTCGATGGTGCTGGGTTCGATGGGGGACCGGTTCGGGCGCAAGTCGGCGCTGGTACTGACGATGATGCTGATGGCAGGCGCGACATGCGCCACCGGGCTCATTCCGACATATGCCACAGTGGGAATTGTGGCGCCGTGTGCGCTCGTGGTCTGTCGCCTGGTGCAGGGTTTTGCGGCCGGCGGCGAATGGGGCGGGGCGACCACGTTCCTGGTAGAGTATGCCCCCGCCAACCGTCGCGGCCTGTTCGGTGCGCTCCAACAGCTTAGCACCAGCCTTGCGGTGGTCTCTGCCGTTCTGGTGGCGCTGGCGCTGAACACCGTGCTCCCCGCCGACGATTTGCAGGCATGGGGCTGGCGCGTGCCTTTCGTGCTGGGCATCCTGATTGCGCCAATGGGTTTCTACCTGCGCACGAAAGTTCCTGAAACGCCACACTTCAAAGCCGAGGCAGAGGTTCCCGGGCACCCATTGCGCGAGGCGCTGACGATCCACCGTCGCACCGTCCTGACGATCTCGGGCATGGTCGTGATCTGGACCGTGGCGGGCTACACTTACGGCACCTTCCTCGTCAGCTTCGCCAGCCAGGTTCTGGAAGTGCCGTCGCGCTACGCATTGCTCGGCACCCTGACCGGCGCACTGTGCAATGTTGCGGTGATCCCGCTGGCGGGCTGGGCCTCGGACAAGGTCGGACGCAAACCGTTCCTGCTCGCCAGCGCTGCGGGTTTCGCGCTCGTCTCGATCCCGCTGTTCATGTTCATGACCGAGGCGCGCAGCGGGATCTCCGTCATCACGGCAACGGCAGTGGCGGGCATTTTCTCCGGTCTTTTCAGCGGGACGGCACCGGCATACCTGTGCGAACTGCTGCCGACCCGCGTCCGCTACACCGCGCTGTCGGTAGGCTACAGCGGCGCGGTGATGCTGTTCGGCGGCTTCGCGCCGTTCATCGCAACTCTGCTGGTGCGGATCACCGGCGTGACCATTGCGCCTGCCTTCTATGTCACGGCCGCCGCCGTGCTCTCCTTTCTCGTGATCGCCTGCGTGCGCGCGCCTGATCCTGCAAAGGCCATCGACCGATGAGACTGACCCGCACCTTCCTCCTGGCCACCTGCCTGACGCTCGCGGCTCCCGCGTTTGCGCAAGCAAAGCCCGTGCCGACGCCCGAGCAGGTCCTGGGCTATCACATGGGGGAAGACCGTTACGTTCCGTCCTACGACGACATGATGGCCTACTGGAAGGCTCTCGCCGCCGTCAGCGACCGGATCAAGCTGGTTGATATCGGCCCGAGCACCGAGGGGCGGCGACAGATCATGGCGGTCGTCTCCTCGCCGGAGAACCTCGCAAAACTCGACGAATACCGCGAGACCAGCCGTGCGCTCGGTGCTGCGGAAGGCATCGACGCGGACAGGGCGCGGGTCATGGCCGCCACCGGCAAGGCGCTGGTCTGGATCGACGGCGGCCTTCACGCCAGCGAGGTGGAGGCGCAGACCGCGCTGATCGCACAGGTGCACGATCTCGTCTCCTCCGATGACCCCGAGGCGCAGAAAATCCGCGACAACGTCGTCACCCTGTTCGTGCCGGACAATCCGGATGGCCAGCAGTTCGTGGCCGACTGGTACATGCGCTTCAAGGACCCGATGAAGCGCGAGGCAGACTTCAAGTCGCTGCCGCGCCTCTATCATCCCTATGTCGGGCACGACAACAATCGCGACTTCTTCCTCGCCACGCAGGTCGAAACGCAGAACATGGTGCGCGTGCTTTATCGCGACTGGCGCCCGCAGATCGTGATGAACCAGCACCAGACCGGCCCTGCGGGGACTGTGCTGTTTCTCCCGCCGTTCCGCGATCCGTTCAATTATCACTACGAACCGCTGGTCATTTCCAGCCTCGACGAAGTGGGCGCCACGCTGCAAAGCCGCCTGCTGTCGGAGAACAAGGGCGGCGCGACTACGCGCAGCGGGGCGCACTACGACACATGGTATAACGGCAATCTGCGCACCTCCACCTACTTCCACAACGCGGTGGGCATCCTCGTGGAAATCATCGGCAGCCCGGTGCCCGAAACGATCCCCTTCGTGCCCGAGCGACAGGTGCCCGGCAATGATCAGGCGCTGCCTGTCAGGCCCGGCCCATGGTCGATGGCGCAGTCGGTATCCTACAGCCTCTCGCTCGCGCGCGGCCTGCTGACATATGCCGCCAACAACCGCGAAAAGCTGCTGTTCGACCGCTGGCAGATGGGTGCCAATGCCATCGCCAAGGGATCGACCGACAGCTGGACGATCTCCAGGGACCGCATCGAGGCCGCGCACGCGGCGCTGGCGGAACGCGGCGGCAAGCCCAAGCCGGTGCGCACGCGCGGCTGGAGCGAGATCGACGCCGACCTCTATGAAAAGATACTGCACGATCCGGCACAGCGTGACGCGCGGGCCTATATCGTTCCGGTCGACCAGCACGATTTTCCGACGACCGCGAAGTTCCTCACCTCGCTCTCGCGCCTCGGCGTGGAGATGAGCCGGGCCGAGGAACCCTTCACTGCCGCAGGCAAGACCTGGCCCGCCGGGACATACATCGTGCCGGCCGCGCAAGCCTATCGCGCCCATGTCCTCGACATGTTCGAGCCGCAGCATTACCCGAACAACTTCGCCTATCCCGGTGGCCCGCCGATCCCGCCCGCCGATGCTTCGGGGTATACTCCCGCGTTTCAGGCAGGGGTTGCGTTCACCCGGGTACTCGATCCCTTCACGGTAAAAAGCCACCCCGTCAACGGCGAGATCGCGCCTGACGCGCAACCGATCGCGAATGCGGGTGTCGAAGGCACGACCGGGGGCTGGCTCGTCAGCCACGACCAGAACGATTCCTTCCGCCTCGTCAACCGCCTGCAAGCGGCGGGTATCGCGGTGAGCGCATACCGGACACCGCTTGCCATCGCCGGTCGCGCCCCAGAAGCGGGCGCATGGTTTGTGCCCGTTTCGGCCAAGGCGCGCAGCATCGTCGAGGAGGGGGCAAAGTCGCTGGGCCTGACCATACAGGCTGTCGCCGCCGCGCCGCAGGGCGCGCGTCTTGCCGTCGGCAAGCCGCGGGTCGCCCTCGTCGATCTCTATGGCGGGTTGCATCCGACCGGCTGGTTGCGCTGGATCTTCGACGGGCAGGAACTGCCTTACGCGATCGTCTACCCGCAGGAACTGGACAAGGGCGGCCTGGCGAAGAAGTATGACATCCTCGTCGTGCCCGATGCCGCGCTTCCGAATGCGCGCTCGGGCGTGGACGGGGGCATGTTCCGTGGCCGCTTCGACAGCGTTCAGCCCGCCCCCGGGGACGTGCCTGCGAAATACCGCGCCTCGCTCGGCGATATCAGCGCGGAAAAAACCATCCCCGCACTCAAAGCCTTCGCCGATGCAGGCGGCACGCTGCTGGCAATGGGCTCGTCCTCGTCCGGCCTTGCTGCGGCGCTCAGGCTGCCGGTCACAGATCCGCTGCTGACGGAGAGGGACGGCAAGCGCGTGCCACTGTCCGATACCCGGTTCTACGTGCCGGGCGCCGTGCTGACTGCCGATGTGAATGCGGCAGACCCGATCGCCTGGGGGCTCAGCCCCAAGGTGGACCTGTTCTATGATTCCAGCCCGGTTTTCCGCGCAACCACGCCGGGAACCTCGATCGCCGTCTCGTTCGGGCAGGGCACGCTGCTGCACAGCGGCTGGGCCTGGCATCCCGAGTACCTGAAGGACACCGCCGCTGTGCTCACGGTGCCGCAAGGCAAAGGCAAGGTCGTGCTCGTTGGCCCTGAGATCGCCCTGCGTGCCCAGACCCAGGGAGCCTTCAAGATCCTGTTCAACGCCATCGCGCTGTCCGCTGCGCGTCCGGCCCAGACTGCCCAAGGAAAGTAAGATGCTGCGCGCAGCCGTCATCCAGCTCAACACCCGCAACGACAAGGCGGCCAACCTCGTCGCCATCGAAGCCGCCGTGCGCGACTGCGTGAAAAAGGAGCGCCCCGATTGGGTACAGCTTCCCGAGCACTGCGAATGGCTCGGTGGATCGGGCGGGGCGCCTGCCGTCGCCGAACCGTACCGCGATGGCGATACCTGGACGCTGCTCTCGCGCCTGTCGCGCGAACTCAAGGTGTGGATCCATGGAGGATCGTTCTACGAGCAGTCGGAAAATCCCGGACGCGTCTACAACACCACGGTCGTCTTCGATCGCGACGGCCAGGAGCGTGCCCGCTATCGCAAGATCCATCTGTTCGACGTGACCACGGCAGATGGCGCAAAGTTCCATGAATCTGCCACCGTCGATCCGGGCGACGCGATCGTCACCTACGACTGTGAAGGCCTCACGATCGGCTGTTCGATCTGCTACGACGTGCGCTTTCCCGAACTCTACCAGCAACTGGCACGACAGGGCGCGCAGATGATCGCGGTGCCCGCCGCCTTCACCCTGCTGACCGGCAAGGATCACTGGGAAGTGCTGCTGCGCAGCCGTGCGATCGAGACCGAATGCTGGGTCGCAGCGGCAGGGCAGTGGGGTTCATACCAGACGCCTGCGGGCGAAAGGCAGTCGTTTGGCCAATCGATGATCATCGATCCTTGGGGCACCGTGGTCGCGCGCGTGTCCGAAGGCCTCGGCAGCGCATCGGCGGGCGTGGACATGGGCATACTGAACCGTGTGCGCAGCCAGATCCCGGTTGCTGCGAACAAGGCGATCAGCATCACGGCATCCCTCGCAGGGGCCGGCCTCGCAGGGGCAGGCCTGTGAACTGCGTCCGCCCCCACGCCCTTCAGGACCTGAGCCACGCGGCCTTTGCCGAACGCATCGCGAATGATCGCCCGGTCATCGTCTTGCCGCTGGGCAGCCAGGAAGAACAGGGCCCCCACGCGCCGATGGGCGATTTCCTCGCCGCAGAGCGGATCGCCCTGGCCGCAGCCGAAGCGGCGGGGGCCGTGTGCGCTCCGGTCCTGCCTTTCGGCTTCGCGGAGTTCTTTCGCGGGTTCCCCGGCGGAGTGCAACTGCGCGGATCGACCTTCCGTGCGGTGCTGCGCGACATGATCGACAGTTTCCTCGATCACGGCCTCGACCGCATCGTCATCGTCAATGGCCACTCCACCAATGCACCGCTGATCGCCGAAGTGGTGCACGCCGTGCGCCGGGAGACCGGCGTGGTGGTGCCTGCTGTCCATCTCTGGCGCTCACTCCCGGATGCCGTGTGGGAAGAAGCCCATGGCGACAAGGCTGCGGCGGCACGCGGGCACGGCGCCGATCCGGTAACTTCGGTGATGATGTACCTGGCCCCCGGCCTGGTCGGCCAGGCAAAGTCGGGCGCCACGCCGCGCAAGCCGGTGTTCGGCCTGCCTTCCGACCCGCATTTTGCCAGCGCGCGCTTTGGCGGAACCTCCATCGACTTCCCGCTGGACGCCGGGGAAGTGGCCGATGATGGCATCGGTTCGGGCGATCCTTCGCTGTCGAGCGCGCGGGCGGGCCAGATCTTCACGCGCTTCCTGATCGGACATGTCGCCGACTTCCTCCGCCACTTTCAAAAGTCTGATCCTCGCCGGCCAGACCTTGCCCCCGGTGCCCCGAAATGAGCTATGATCGCCAGCCCATGCCCCCGCAAGTCGCCCCTGACCTCGTGCGGCGGCTTGCCCAAACCGAGACATCGACGCTTGGACATTGGCGTCTTTGGGGTATTTGTGCCCCGGAGCTGCGCCCTCTCAAGCCCACGATGAAGGCCTGCGGAACAGTGGTCACCTTGGCGTTGCCAGGCCCTGACGGCGCACTCTTGCACGAGGCCCTGTCCTGTCTGCGCAAAGGCGACGTACTCGCCATCGACCGGCTCGGAGATACGCTGCACGCAGCGGTGGGGGGCGTGGTCGCCGCGGCTGCGGTGGCCAGGGGGCTTGCCGGGATCGTCGTCGATGGTCCGGTCACGGATCTTTGCGAAATCCTCGAAACGGGACTTCCGGTCTGGTCGCGCGGTGTGTCCGCCAAAACGACACGCCGCCTGGGCCTTGGCGGGCGGTTCAATGCGGCGGTGAATATTGGCGGTGCCGTCGCGCACCCCGGTGACCTTGCCCTGTGTGATGGCGATGGGGTCGTTTTTGTTTCCACGCAGGAAGCCGAAGACGACATTGATCGTGCAATCCGCAGCGCACATCGCGAACGCACCATTCGGGACGGCCTTGCGCAAGGCAACATGCTCGAAGGGCTGCTGGAGCAGCCGGTTCTGGCGAGGCTGACCTGACATGAACACACGCCTGACCCTTGACGACGCCGATATCCGCATTCTTGCGGCCCTTCAGAAGGACGGCACCCTTTCGATGGCGGCGCTCTCCGAGCGTGTCCACCTTTCGCACAGCAGTTGCTGGCGCCGTCTCAGGAGACTGGAAGCCGCTGGCACGATCACTGGTCGCGTGGCGCTGCTCGATCCGGCGAAGCTGGGACTGGAGCTGACCGCCTATGTCTCGGTCCGCACCAGCGAACACAATGAGGAATGGCTGCGCAGCTTCGCGCGTGCTGTCGAAGCGATACCCGAAATAGTCGAGTTGTACCGCATGACCGGTGATGTCGATTACCTGATGAAGATCCGGGTCGCCAACATCGCTGCCTACGACGCGGTGTACAAGAAACTGATCAGCATGGTGAAACTTACAGACGTCAGCTCCGCCTTTGCGATGGAAGAAATGAAGAACACCACGGAGCTTCCTCTATCCACGTCACCCTGCCGCACCGGATGACGCGCATCATTTTGCAATTCAACATGAAATCATGATGCGATCTTCGAGGCCGCTGCCTGACATTGGAAATGACATCACCGAGCAGGCCAAAATGCGGTCGCATGACAGAACAGGAATGCCAATTGTGACTATTGATTATGGCAGAAATAGCGAAGCGACGCGCATGATCCACCCGGTTCATGTCGACGATGACGTTCTGCGAACTGCCGCACCTGTTATTCAGCGTGGCACCACGGTTTTGCTCGATGACTACAGCGCATTTGGAAGAACCACACCGACCTATGGGCGCGGCGGCCTTGCTTCGCAGGCCGCGCTGCGACAGGCGCTTTGCGAACTCGAAGGCGGCGAGGGGGCTGAACTTTATCCGTCCGGGCTAGCTGCCGTGACCGGTGCAATCCTCTCAATATGCCGTACCGGCGACGAAATCCTGATCTGTGACACCATCTACGGCCCAACCCGCCGCTTTGCCACGACCACTCTTGCCGATTACGGCGTTTCGGCGCGCTATTTCCCTGCCGCCATCGCGATGGACGATCTTGCCGCCATGCTTGGCGAAAGGACGCGGCTGATCGTGCTGGAGGCGCCAGGTTCCCTGACGCTCGACATGCTCGACGTTCCAGGTGTTGCGGCCCTCGCACGCGAGCGTGGCATCTTCACGCTGATCGACAACACTTATGCTGCGGGCGTGCTGTTCAAGCCGCTTGCCCATGGCGTGGATATCTCCGTCCAGGCGCTCACCAAGTACGTGTGCGGTCATTCGGATGTCTTCCTCGGCAGCGCTGTCGCCAATGGGGAGGCGGCCGCACTGATCAAGCGCGGATCGCGCAGCATGGGCTGGGCTGTGTCGGCCGATGACGCCTACCTGGCCTTGCGCGGCCTGCGCACCCTGCATGCCCGGCTGGCACGCCACGGCGATGCAGCACTGGAAGTCGCGGCCTGGCTACAGGGACAGCCGATGGTACGCGAGGTGCTCTGCCCTCAGTTGCCCGGCACACGCGGGCACGAGATATTCAGGCGCCATTTCAGCGCCGGCAACGGCTTGGTCACGATCGTGCTGAATGGTCCTGAAATGGCCGAACACGCGTTCTTCAATGCGCTGCGCCTGTTCGGCCTCGGCTTTTCCTGGGGCGGATTCGAGAGCCTTGCCATCCCGTGCAACGGCCAGATCCGCCAGCGCTCTTTCGCGGCGCAAACCGGCAATCCGGCGATCCGCCTCCACGTGGGGCTGGAACACACCGCAGACCTGATTCGTGAACTCGACGGCGCGCTTTGCGCATTTGCGGCGGCTGCCGACGGGAACACGCACACCGGGACGGGACAACCCGCCGGACAAACAGGCGCCTCTACCCGACCAGGGCGGGGCGCCCAGGAGGACAGTGCCACTTAATCCGGCGGCGTCAGAGACGCCGCACAAATATTGGGGGGTTTTAATGCGTAGAATACTTGTTTCTTCGTCCATCCTTGCGATGAGCGCTGCTCTTGGTGGCACCGCCTTTGCACAGGCAGCAGACGATCCCGGCACGCAGGGCGGTCAGGACATCGTCGTCACAGGCTCGCGCGGGCAGGCGCGTACCGTGGCCACGAGCCCTACGCCGATCGACGTCATCAGCGGCGAGCAGATCGCCCAGCTCGGTGGCTCAATGCAGCTGCGCGACGTGCTGTCTCAGCTCGTGCCTTCGTTCCAGTCGCAGCAGGTTGGTTCCTCGTCGTGGAACTCGGTCACGCGCCCGGCTGGTCTGCGTGGTCTTTCGGGCGTGCACGTCCTGGTTCTGGTCAACGGCAAGCGCCGCCACAACTCGGCCCTGATCGACCTGAACTCGGGATCGACCTCGATGGGCGGCAACCCGGTCGACCTCGACCAGATCCCCGCCAGCGCGATCGCACGCATCGAAGTCCTTCGCGACGGCGCTGCGGCACAATATGGCACCGATGCCATCGCCGGGGTCATCAATGTGATCCTCAAGGACAACCCCAATGCGGGCAGCGGGGCGATCGAGGCCGGCCGGCGCTACAGCGACAGCGTCAATGGCAGTGACGGCGAGACCGTCTCTGCGCAGCTGTCCAAGGGCTTCCATCTTGGCGGGAATGGCTCGATCGTCATCTCCGCCGAAGGCAAGCTGCAGAAGCCAACGGTGCGCAACTCTGACTACACCGGCCGCATCTATCCCCGCATCAACGGCGCCGACGATCCGCGCGAGGCGACCGGCGATCGCCGCCGCTACCAGGGCGGCCTGCCGGACCTGAAGTCGGTCAGCCTCGCCCAGAACAGTTATGTCGATGTGGGTTCCCTGACGATCTACACCAATGCCACCTTCGGCTATCGCGAAGCGCGCGTGGGGCAGGCGGGCCGCTATCCCAGCACGACCAGCGACATCGTCCAGATCTATCCGGACGGCTTCACGCCGTACTACACGATGAAGGAAACCGACTGGCAGGCGACCGCCGGGATGAAGCAGAAGGTCGGTGGCTGGAACCTCGATTTCAGCACCACTTACGGTCGCGACTACGTGCGTTCGGGGGCAGACAACACGCTCAACGCCTCGCTCGGCCCGTCAAGCCCCACCAGATTTGACACCTTCAGCGCCGCATTCGACCAGTGGACCACCAACTTCGACATGTCCAAGGGCCTGGAAGTTCTCGGTGGTCGCCACCTGCAGGTCTCGGCAGGGGCGGAATTCCGGTACGAAAGCTATGTCACCAAGTCGCTCGATACGGCATCGTGGGCCAATGGCGGCTATGTGTACCCGGCGGGCTCGCCGCTCGCGGGCCAGCCGGGCGCGATCGGCGCGCAGGGCGCGACGGTCATCACTCCGGCGGACGCGGCGAACGCCAAGCGCATGGTCGGCGCGGCCTATATTGACCTGGCGCTCGATCTCACCGACCGGCTGCTGATTACCGGCGCGGGCCGCTTCGAGACTTACGACGACAGCTCGGGCAACGTGTGGAGCGGCAAGGTCTCGGGGCTGTGGAAGGCGACCGACTGGCTGAACTTCCGGGGGGCTTTCTCGAATGGCTTCCGGTCGCCGTCACTCTCGCAGCAAGCCTACGCGCAGACCGCCACCCAGGTCTCGCTCGTCAACGGCTCGTACCAGCTGATCGAGTCCAAGATCCTGCAAACCGGCTCGCCGATTGCGCAGGCGCTGGGCGCGCAGCCACTCAAGCCGGAACGGTCGCGCAACTACAGCTTCGGCGTGACCATGACGCCGCTGGCGCGCTTCACGCTGACCGTCGATGCCTACCAGATCAATATCGACGACCGCATCACCCTGACCGGTCTTCTGTCCAGCGCAGGGGTGCGCCAGATCCTGAGGAACAACGGGTTCTCGGGCAACCAGTACGTGCGCTTTTTCGCCAATGCCATCGACACCCGCACCCGCGGCATCGACGCGGTGGCAAACTACACCTTCTCACTGGGCCATTTCGGGCAGGTGCGAGCCAGCGCAGCCTACAACTATAACAAAACGACGATCACCCACGTCGCCGACAATCCTGCACAGCTGGCCAACCTTGGCCTGACCTTGTTCGACCGCCAGACGCAGGGCTACTTCACGGTCTTCACGCCGCGAGACAAGATCATCCTCGGCCTCAACTGGTCGAAGGGCCCGTACTCGATCAATGCCAAGGAAACCCGCTACGGCAGCTGGACGGCCCTCGCCAACCTGGTCAACGGTCAACCGACGGCGGACCAGAGCTACGGCGCGAAGTGGATCACCGACCTTGAAGTCGGATACCAGGTCATCCCGGCGATGAAGCTGTCGTTCGGCGCCTACAATCTGTTCAACACCTACCCGGACAAGAACACTGTGCCTAACACCATCGGCAGCTCACCTTACGGCAGCAACTCGCCGTTCGGTGCGTATGGCGGATATTACTACGGCCGCCTCTCGTTCGACTTCTAAGTACCCACCCCCTGCGACCGGCAGGCAGCGCACCAACCCTGCCCGCCGGCCGCCCTTCTCCGAGAGCCTGACTTAAAATTTTACTAAATATAGCAATATCTTGCCGCTCCGTCCCTTAGCATGGAAATGGAGGCGATTGTTGCCCATTGAAGCGTCCCGGGTTTCCGGAGGCTCCGATTGATGAGAAGGAGCTTTCGTTATGAGCAGAACCCGGAACAAGTTTTCACCTGAGATCCGCGATCGTGCGGTGCGTATGGTTGCGCCGATTACGGTTCGGAGTGGGAGGCGATGTCTTCGCTGGGCGCCGATGAGAAGGTCCGGATCAGGGCTCTTGAATGTGAAGTGAAGGAACTCCGCCGGGCGAACGGAATCCTCCGCAGGGCGTCTGCATATTTTGCGATGGCTGAGCTCGACCGCCACGAGAGATTGTCCGTCGTCAGAACATTCGGCACAACTCACGGCGTAAATTAGCGGAGTGCGGGCCTCGTCTGGGGTTTGATGTTAGGCGGCGAGCTTGCGGTGTTGCAAGCGCCGATGCTCGATGGTCTGTCGTTTGATCCTTTCACGCTGTTTGATGATGGCGGGGGCCCTGCCGAAGTAGGCATCGGCGGACGTCACGTTGTTCAGGCTCTCGTGGTATCGCTGGTGATTGTAGTGCTCGACGAAGGCCTTGATCTGTGCCTCGAGGTCGCCGGGCAGGAAGTAGTTTTCCAGTAGGATGCGGTTCTTCAGGGTCTGGTGCCAGCGCTCGATCTTGCCCTGGGTCTGAGGATGACACGGGGCGCCGCGCACGTGGCTCATCTTGTTGGCCTCGATATATTCGGCCAGTTCGCCCGCGATGTAGCTGGGGCCATTATCAGACAGCAGCCTTGGCTGTAAACGTTCACGCTATTTGGCGGCGCACCAATCGCGGTGTTTGTCAGTTACCCAGCTCGATAACGAGGCAATCGCGGGCCGTCTGAACTATGGCGAGCGGTAAATGGAGGTGTCCAGGTGGCTATGGCTGGCTGCCCCTTAATTCTGCCCGAACCGCGTCGCCCTTAGGGCGTTAATGCTGCTGACCTGCCCCCCGTCAGTCCCTCGATCATAACGAGAGTCCAGCAGTTAAATACGATGCCCCCTGCGCCTGCACAAGCGCGTCGTGCGTGATGGCTTCGTCCTGCTCGAACGCTCGACGCGCTTGTGCAGGCGTTCGATTTCCCAAAGATGAGTGTGGCCGGACGTGGTTGTAATCGTAGCGCCAGATGGCCAGCTTCCGGCGGGCATCGGCCAGGCTGTCGAACAGTTCCTCGTTGAGGAATTCATCGCGCAGCGAGCCGTTGAAGCTCTCGATGAACCCGTTCTGCTGAGGCTTGCCCGGGTCGATGTAATGCCACTCGATCCCATTCTTGCCGGCCCATTCGAGGATGGCCCGACTGGTGAATTCGGTGCCATTGTCGCTGACAATGCAGGCCGGTTTGCCATAGAGCCGCACCAGCGTGTCGAGTTCACGCGCCACCCGGGCACCAGAGATGCTGGTATCCGCGATCAGGCACAGGTTCTCGCGGAAGCAGTCATCATTGATGGCCAAAATCATGAACTTGCGTGATGCGCCGAAGGTGTCGGACACAAAGTCCATCGACCAGCGTGCCCCCGGTGCCAGCGGCACGGGCATCGGCGTGCGGCTGCCCCGCGCCCGTTTGCGGCCACGCCGCCGCCGCACTGACAGTAAGCGCCCGATTGCTACCGCCTCGATTGGATAAGCCATGTCGTTATTGACGTCGTTATGTACGTCATGAGCGATGGAGGCCGGCGTGGCGGTGCTCGAGGTTTTGAGTGTTGAACGGCGGCGGCGTGATCGGGCCTGGCACCGGCGCGCGGGTCTATCTGGCGTGCGGTACGACCGATATGCGCAAAAGCATCACCGGCCTTGCCATTCTGGCGCAGGAGCACCTGCGCCAGAACCCCGCCAGCGGCGCGGTCTTTGCGTTCCGCGGCCGCAAGGGTGACCGGATCAAGTTGTTGTACTGGGATGGGCAGGGTTTTTGCCTCTATTACAAGATCCTGCAGAAGGGCCGGTTTCCCTGGCCCAGCAGCGGCGATGCGGTGGCGCGGCTGACCTGCGCGCAACTGGCCATGCTGTGGGAAGGGATTGACTGGCGGCGGCCCTCATGGGGAGCGCCACCGGCCCGCGTCGGGTGATTTATCAGGCTGATTTTGGGTGTTTTTCTGTCGAATTGACGACGATTCTGCTATCCCGTGGGCATGCCATCGATCACCGCATCACTGCCCGATGATCCGATCGCGCTCAAGGCGATGGTGGCCGCTTTGCAGGCGCAGAACAGCGCTCTGTCGGCCACCGTACGCGTCTTCGAACAACACATCGCCGACCTGCAATTGCGGATCGCCAAACTCAAGCGGCAGGCGTTCGGCAAGAGGTCCGAGAAAGTCGAGCGCGAGATCGAACAACTCGAACTCGCGCTTGAAGGCCTGCTGATCGCCAGGGCCGAGGCCAGTCCGGCCCCGGCAAGCGATGACGACGACGCGCCAGAACCGGCCCAGCCCGCCGCTGCGCCAGAGCGCGCGCCGCGCCGCCGGCCCCGCGTCTCGGCCGAGACCCCGCGCGAGCGGCGTGAACTCGATCCCGGTGCGGCCTGCCCCGATTGCGGCGGCACCCTGCGCGTGGTCGGCGAGGACGTCAGCGAGATGCTGGACCTGATCGCCGCCCGGCTGAAGCTCATCGAGATCGCGCGGATCAAGAAGTCCTGTCGCGCCTGCGAGCGGATGGTGCAGGCGCCGGCACCGAGCCGGCCGATCCCCGGCAGCATGGCGACCGCCTCGTTGCTGGCGACTATTCTGGTCTCCAAGTTCGACGATCACCTGCCGCTGTACCGGTTGAACGAGATATTCGCCCGCATGGGCGCGGACATCCCCGACAGCACGATGGCCGACTGGTGCGGGCGCACCATGAAGCTGCTTCTGCCGTTGATCGAGCGGATCGAGGGTCACGTGCTGGCGCACGACCTGCTGCATGCGGATGATACGCCGATACGGGTGCTCAATCGCAGCCTGCGCACCGCCGGGGTTGGCGGGCAACTCGGCAAAGGCGTGCGCAAGGGGCGCATCTGGGCCTATGTCCTCGACCAGCGGCCGTGGGCCGGGCTGGCTCCGCCAGGCATCGCCTACAAGTTCGCCGCAGACTGGAAGCAGGAACACGTGCTCGCGCATTTGCGCGATGCCCGCGGCATTCTTCAGGCCGATGCCTACAAGGGCTATGCCAAGCTCTACGCGCCAGGCCCCGATGGCACCGCACCGTTCCGCGAGGCAGCGTGTTGGGCGCATCTGCGCCGCGATTTCCATGATCTGTGGATCGGCGCCAAGTCGCCGATCGCCCGCGAGGCCCTCGATCACATCGGCGCGCTCTACGACATCGAGGCCCGGATCAGCGGCAAGAGCGCCGCCGACCGTCTCGCCGCGCGTCAGGCCCAGAGCAAGCCCAGAGTCGAGGCCTTCCATGCATGGGCCCAGGCACAACTCACCAGGCTCCCCGCCAAGGGCGACCTTGCCAATGCCTTCCGCTATGCGCTCGCGCGATGGCCGGCGTTCTGCCTGTTCCTCGAGGATGGCCGTGTTGCCATCGACAACAACCCCGCCGAACGGGCGCTCAAACCTATTGGAATCGGGAGAAAAAATTGGCTGTTCGCGGGATCGGACACCGGCGCTGAAACCCTCGCCCGCGCCATGACCATCATCGAAACCGCCAAGATGAACGGCCTCGATCCGCAGGCTTACCTCACCGATGTGATCGGGCGTATCAACGATCACAAGATCAGCCGGATCGACGAGTTGCTCCCTTGGAACTGGACGCCACTCGCTCCAATGGCCGAGGCCGCCTGATGGCAGCCGTCAGTCATGTCTTTATGCTCGATTATGTCGCGGAAATCCTCGGCGAGCATCCCGATCTCGTCGACGCCATCGTCAGCAACGACGATAACCTCTCCTACGGGGCGATCATCACCGTCAGCGCCGGACCCGATGACCACCGCATCGCAATCACCGACAATGGCATCAGCGAACTGCGTGACCTCATCGCTGACCTCCGCCGCTCACCCCATGAATGGGATGACTTCCTCCACTCCGTCATCGATGATCCACAGGCCCTCGAAAGCGTCAAGGCTCATATCCCGCGGTAGCAATCGGGCGCTTACCCACTACGCGCCCACCTGCACCTCCATGGCCCACAAGGGGTGGTCATCGGCCCGGTGGCATAGGCATTATGCGAAGATCACCCTGTCCGCAGACCGCGTGCTGATCAGCCTGGGCAGCAATGATGGCCATGGCGACACCGCCAGCCAGATCGCAGCGATCAGAAAGCAGGTGAAGGCAAGGCAGGTCGTCTGGGTCGTCCCGGCCTGCAATCCACGAGCCGCCATAACGTGCGGGGGGCGGCAGTCAGTCTGGCCTACAACGTGGGCTGGCCGACATACTGCCGGTCGACCATGCGCCGCCAGATCAACGCGGGCCAGATCGCGGCCAGCTGCACCTCGCTGACCTGGTTCAACAAGGCCGGTGGCCGGGTGGTCGCCGGGCTCGTGAATCGGCGCAGCCGCGAAAAGGCCCTGTGCCTGAAGGATGCCGCCGCATGAGCGCGCTGTTCTTTGAGGCGCTGGCCGCGCTCAAAAAGCGGGCCGGGCAGATCCTCGCATGGCTGACCGCGGATGCCTGCCGAATGGCCCTGGTTGCCGCCGTGCTGGCCCTGGGCGCGCAGACCGTGCGGATCGAGGGGCTTCATCTTGGCGTCAAGGTCGGCCCGATCTCGCTGCACGTCGTCAACCTCACCGGCCTGCGCCAGCGGGCCGCCACCGCCGAATCCGCATTGGCGCAGGTGGAAAAGGCCCAAGCCCAGGCTGGCCAAGCCCAGGCTGACGCAAATCACGAACCTGCGGCCAGATCAGCCGAAATTGCGAGGACTTCCGATGCCGGTTCTGCCGATTATCATGCAATCGTTGAACGTGCTGCGGCTGTGCATGCTGTTCCTGTTCTACTCGCTCATGATCATTCTGGAGCGCCCGGCACTTGTGCTGTTTCTGGCGATCCTCGTCATGATGACGGCAGCCTGCACCCCGGCGCCGCTCAAGGTCCAGGCGGCAGAGCCGCTGTGCCCGGAACCGATCCGGCTGCCCAAGGCGATGACGGCCAGGCCGGATCTGCCCTCATGGTTTCCGTTGCCCGCTCCGATTGGGAAAAGCTCAACACCGAAGCCGCTCTCCGCGCCCAACTGTATCAAGTCGGGCAGGAGTGGATAGCCCAGGGCATCGCCGTGGCAGGCCCCACCGACAACGGGGAAGGGGGCCACTGATGTCGTGCATCACCGCCGGAGACAGCATCGGTGCCGGCATCCACCACTACGCGCCCGCCTGCACCTCCATGGCCCACAAGGGGTGGTCATCGGCCCGGTGGCATAGGCATTATTCGAAGATCACCCTGTCCGCAGACCGCGTGCTGATCAGCCTAGGCAGCAATGATGGCCGGGGCGACACCGCCAGCCAGATCGCAGCGATCAGAAAGCAGGTGAAGGCAAGGCAGGTCGTCTGGGTCGTCCCGGCCTGCAATCCACGGGCCGCCATAGCCGTTGAGGCCGAGGCAGCCCGACATGGCGACGCCCTGGTATGGATCAGGCACACGGGGTCGGATCACGTCCACCCCACAATGGGCGAGTATCGAGCCCTGGCAAAGCGCGGCGGGTTAGCGAAATAATGGGACTGACCATTCAATATGAATGGATCACGACGCTCGACATGGATAAGAAAGGCTGATTCGAGGGGCAACGATCTGGGCTGAAAGGTGTAAAATGGTTCCCGAAGTTGAAGATGCATCACCATCAAGAGTCAGCAAGCTTTTTGACAGTCGAGTGAAATGCTGGTCGGTGATGACTGAGACAACGGTCGAACGCTACCTTGATTTAGCAGGCTGCGGAAAAAGGCATGTCAAAGCTCGCCATTGGTCCCGTTTTCACCGCTTCCAGACCATGCCGACAGTCATTCTGGCAGGCACCCTTCCCAAGGCGGGCCGGGTTTGGCCGTTCTGGGCGCTGTGAGGCGCAGGGCTAGGCCGCTGCCAGCAGCTTTGGCAGTCTGACGAGGTTGTAGGCGGCGGCGGTCAGCGTGAAGGACCACCCGACGCGTTGCCGTCCGCGATGGCGTGTCTTGCGCATGGTGCCGCAGGTCTTTGCCCATCCGAACACCTCCTCGATCCGCTTGCGGATTTTCTGCGAGAGGCCGTAGCCGGGATGGCGCGTCGTGCGCCGATCGATAGCCGAGCGCCGGTTGGTGTTGTTCTGCGCGACATGCGGGGTGACATCCATTTCGCGCAAGGCCGCGACGAAGGCGGCCGTGTCATAGTTCTTGTCCGCCCCCAGCGTGATCCGGTGGCGCCCCTCCATGCGCTCGAGCATGGTCAACGCGGCCTCGCGCTCTGCGGTGCCGGTGGCATGGGTGAGTTCTGTATCGACCACCAGGCCATTGCGGTTTTCCATGAGGACGTGGGCCATGTGGCACAGCTTGGCCGCTTGGCCGCGCGCCTTCTTGAACAGCCGGGCATCGGGATCGGTCGTCGAGGCATGGGTGGCATTGCTGCGCTTCTCGCCGCGAAAATCGCGTTCGGCATTGCGGCCGCTCGGCCCATCGCCACCGTCATTCCCGGGGCCGCCTTCCTCTTTGGGGCGGAAGCTTTTCACGCTGGCCCAGGCCTCGATCAACGTGCCGTCCACGGAGAAATGATCATCAGAAATAAGCGCCTGCACGCGCGGATGCCGAATGATCGCTGACAGAAATCTGGCCGCAATGTCGCCGGCCAGCAGCCTCTCGCGGTTCTTGGTGAAGACCGTGACATCCCAGATCGGCGCATCCATCGCCAGGCCGACGAACCAGCGGAACAGCAGGTTGTAATCCATCTGCTCCATCAACTGGCGCTCCGAGCGGACCGAATAAAAGGCTTGCAAAAGCAAGGCGCGCAGGAGCTTCTCAGGCGGGATCGAGGGCCTGCCGATGCGGGAATACAGGCCGTCGAAATCTGCCGACAGCACATCCAGCGCCTCATCGACAATGGCCCGGATCGCGCGCAGCGGATGATTGGGCGGTACCCGGGCTTCGCAACTCACGTAAGAAAACAGCCCCTCGCTCCGTTCGTCCCCGCCCCGCATCACCGTCCCTTCAACATCACGCTACGCGATCCTGGAATCAGCAATAGTGCCTGCGCGCAAGGGCCTTTTTCCGCAGCCTGTTAGGCCGTGAACCCATAAATCTGTGATGCTAGGCCGTGAACCCATAAAATTGATGGGACGAAACCGCTTTAGCGAGGCGCTTGTTCGCTGAGCTCTCCGCCAGAATGCAACTGGAGAAACAGAGCCGCTTTCTTTGCGAGATCAGCCGATTCTGAACGAATTGCGAGCACAAGCGGCTCGTTGTCGTCGATAGGATCGACATCGACGCGGTTCTCACATTCTGGGCGGAGAGCAACGGTCAGTTCCGTCCAGCCACCAACCGGCGCTTCATCATCATTTCCATCTGAATCGAAGTCGGAGTCGTTACCCCAGAGGTGGCGTGCGACAGAGATGGATTTTGGCCGCTCACCCGGCGAGATCAGATAGTAATAGAACATGCCGCTTATCCTGTAGTGGAAGGTGTCGGACTGCAACTACCCACCGCAAGTTGCCCTTTCGTATCGCTCTGATTTCTGATTCAAGCTCATCATGAGCCGATACGACCTGACCGACTTCGAGTGGCGCGTGATTGAGCCGCTCTTGCCCAATAAGCCGCGAGGTGTGCCGCGCGTCGATGATCGCCGTGTTCTAAACGGCATCTTTTGGGTGCTGCGCTCTGGTGCGCCATGGCGTGATCTGCCTGAGCGTTACGGCCCGCGCACCACCTGCTACAACCGCTTCGCTCGCTGGCGAACAGCTGGGGTGTGGGATCGGATGATGGACGCCATCACCGCTGCCCACGATGGCGACATCCAGATGATCGACAGCACTTCCGTTCGCGTCCACCAACAGGCCGCGACGGCAAAAAGGGGGATCGAGATCATTGTCTCGGTCGTTCCCGAGGCGGGCTCACGACCAAAATCCACGCGGTTGTCGATGGGCAAGGCCTCCCGATCCGGCTGAGCCTAACCGTCGGACAAAGCCATGACGGACAGCCCGCTGACGAACTACTTGATCATGTTGGTGCCGGAACAATCGTGCTGGCGGACAAAGCCTACGATGCCGACCGCATCCGCGCATCCCTCCGCGACAGAGGCGCGTTCGCCAATATCCCTCCCAAGACCAACCGGCGGTCGAAACCCTACTTCAGTACATGGCTCTATCGCGAGCGGAACCTGATCGAGCGGTTCTTCTCGAAGCTGAAGCACTTCCGCCGCGTCGCGACCCGCTATGACAAGTTAGCCGAAAACTTCCTTGCCATGGTGCAACTGGCTTCCATGCGCCTCTGGCTCCGTGTTTATGAGTCTACGGCCTAAAAGGGGGTGCCCCCAGCGGAAGGTATCAGGGTCAACCTGATACCCTTGCTGAGAACAGGATGGTTCGTACCCGCTCGGACTGCGTTCTTCAGGCGTGTTAAGATGCTGCTTTACCCTGGAATCGGTGTGCTCTATGGGTTGAAGGGCACACGCACCCTGACCAGGGCCGAACGGCAATACGCGATGCCTGCCAGCTAGCTGATCCCGTGCAGCGAACCGGCGGCCTTAACCTGCTATCATCGTAGAAATCGAAGGCGTATGTGAGCCACGCACCGCCCCATGCACTTTTACTGCGCGACCTTCTATCTCATGTGGGTCGTACCGGAAAAAATGTAACCTGCGTAACATCGGCGGAAATCCGCCGTTTTTGACGTAACCGCTCACGTAACATCGAGATGATGAGATTATATCAGAGAAGTGTAATTTTTTCAGAGAGAGAACCCTAGGATTTCCGGGCGGATTACATTTTTCGGGCGCTGGGGTTGCGTCGGATTACGTCCGTGCGACTACGCCAAAATAGCGTGCAATTTCATATAAATAGCGTGGATTTGACGGCTCAGCCCGGCAGAAGTTACATGCTTCCGCCTATCCCCTGGGCAACTTTGAGCGGATTGTTTGCGATTTTGCGCGTCGGGCGTTCGCGAAACGGGCGTTCCGGGTGCATCAAAATGCATCAGCGCCTCGCTCTATATCACGCCCGCGCGGCCAAGGAAGCCCGCCATTTTTCGCAGGGTTGGTGGATGCATCAAAACCGACACGAAAAGCGCGCGGGCGAGGCGGGGGGAAAAGCGCGTTTTGAGGGGTGGCAGCGCCGAGGGCCCGGCCGGGGGCGGCGGGCCTGCGGATTTGCTGGGGTTCCGTCAAGCGAGAGGGCCGGTCGGTGGCGGGCGGTGGACTGGCAAGGCGCGCAATAAAGTTGTGCGATTTCGAGCACCTGTTCCCCGCGACGGGAATGTCTCTTTTATGTTGACAGAATTACCCATAGTCACATATAAATGACGCATGGAAACGCAGCAGACGCCCGCTTTCAAAGACTGGTTCAACGCGCTTCGCGATGTGAAAGCCCAGTCGAAGATCGCGGGCCGCATTGCTCGCTTCGAACTTGGCCTCATGGGTGACGTGAAGTCGGTTGGCGATGGAGTGTCAGAAGCCCGGATCGACTTCGGCCCCGGCTATCGCCTCTATTTCACGCGCCGGGGCACGCAGTTGATCATCCTGCTGATCGGCGGGGACAAGTCCAGCCAGCAGCGGGACATCGCGAAGGCAAAGGAAATGGCGGCTCAGATACCCTGAACCGCCATCATGGAAATGTGACCATCTCTGCATAGCCCGAGAAGGGAATGGATATGACTATCGAACTCACGCCTTTCGACGCTGCCGAGTATCTCACCGAACCGGAAGACCAGGCCGAACTGCTCGCGGATGCTCTGGAAACCTGCGACGTACACGTCATTGCCAAGGCGATTGGCATTGTCGCCCGCGCGCATGGGATGACGGAACTGGCGAAGGAAACCGGGATCAAGCGCCAGCAACTCTACCGTTCGCTTGGCCCAGACGGAAATCCGACGCTGGAAACCATGCTGAAGGTGCTGCCGGCGCTCGGCCTCAAGATGCGGATTGAAGCGGCGGCCTAAGCGGCCGCCTTCACCCGCTCGCGGAAGCGGACGACGTTCCTGCCCAGGGCTTCGTTCAGTTCGAGGAACACGGACTGGAGCGGGGCGATCTCCAGTTCGAAGAAGGCGTCGGTGGCCTTGGTCACGTCGCCAAATCCGCCTGCGTTGGCGGGCACGATGCCCAGCAGCTGGGGCGGGACGCGGTGGGCGGCGAGCACGTCGTCGCGGGTGGTGTTCTTGATCCCGAGGAACTCGTCCTTGGCGCCCACCTCGGCGATCGGCAGGATCCTGATGCCGCTTTCCTTGCCATCGGGGGCATGGACGAAGAGGTTGCGGAAGTTGCCCGGTCCCTTCGAGCGCTTGAGCGCCTCGCGCATGGCGTCCACGTCGCCATCGGCGAAGGCCCCGGTTGCATAGAGGATATAGCCCGCGTGGCTGCCGTTCTCGAAATAGCGGCGGCGGAACAGGGTGGCGTTCTCGTTGAGCAGGGCCGATTGCAGCGCCGAGAGATACTCGGGCAGGCCATAGATTTCCTGATTGATGTCGGGGGCCATGATCTGGTGGACGGTGCCGGGCTCGAAGGCCACCTCGTTGCGGAAGCCGGGCACCCACCAGAACTGGCCCGGCTCCAGCCCGCGCCGGGTGAACTTGGCCAGCGCATGGTCGAGGCGCAGCAACTGGCCGAGGCGATTGCGCACTTCCTGCACATAGGCGTTCCCGAGGACGAGGTAGTCCTGCACCATCCCGGCAAAGGCCCGGCGCGAGAGCTGGGGTGTGGGATCAAGGCTGGACGCCAGCATGTTGCGCTTGAGGATGATCGCGCTCGAATGGTGGGGCGAGGCGCGGAACGAGCGCGAGAGCCCTTCGAGCGAGATCGGCGGTTCGTACCAGCGCTGGTTGTGCCAGCATTCGAGCATGTCGAGCATCGTGGCGCGGCTGTTCACCGGCTCGGGATCGCCGAAGGTGAAGGCCGAGACGCCCGCGCGGGTCTCGTTGGCGACGGCCAGATCGGTGCGGCGTGCCCGTTTTCGCTTGCTCATTCGATAATCTCCATCGTGCCCCTGGGCTTTTCCTTGCCGTCGAGCGGTTCGTTCATGAGGATGTGCATGGTTGCCCAGGCGAGGTCGGCATGGCCGTCGTTGCCGCCGCGCCCGGCCTTGAAGGTCACGTTGCGGCCGCTGGTGGTCAGGGTCTTCTTGATCGAGACGAAGGCCGAGACGATGTCGAGGAAGCTGCTGTCGAAGGCGAGGCGCGCGCGGCGCACCACGTTCTGGGCCTTCATGATCATCTGGGCCTTGAGTTCGAGCGAATATTCGATCCTGGCCACCGCGCAGCCGGGCATCGCGCCGGGCTTGGCAAGCAGCTGGTAGACGCCCGAGCCCACGCCCTTGGCGTCGATGCCCAGATAGGTGCAGGTATAGCGGGCGAGGACCGCCCTGATGAACTCGGCCTGCTGTTCGAAGTCGAGCCCGCGCAGCTGGTGGCGTTCAAGGATGCGGAAGGGCGCACCCTCGCGCAGCGGGGGCGCGGCGATCACCAGTGCGGCGTTGTCGCCGGTCTCGCTCTCCTGCGGGTCATATCCGGCCCAGACTGCGCGGGCGCCATAGGGCCGCGCAGCTTCGGGGGTGAAGTCCTCCCACTCGATCAGGCTGTCGCAGCCGCAGGCGATCAGGTCGTTGAACTTGAACGCGGACAGGCTGTCGTCGACGAACTCGCACATGTAGAGGTTCGCAAACTCGTCGGCCGGGTACTCGTCCTCAAGCTCCTCGATATCGAACAGGTCGCAGCCCGCGAGATCCGCATCGCGGATGTTGACGATGTTCCGCCACACCCGATCCGGCCCGAGGCTGCCAGCGGCAAGCGCCTCGTGGCTGACATCGATTTCGACCCGGTCTTCCTTCTTGCGCCGCCGGTTGCGCCGCTCGCCCGTCCAGTACGGGTAGGCGGGATGCGCGATGGTGGATGGGGTCGAGAAGTAGGTTTTGCGCCACTTCTTGTGCGTGGCCATGCCCGAGGCGACCTTGTTCAGCTCCTCGAACGAGTGGACCCAGAAGAACTCGTCGAAGTAGAAGTTGCCGCTGCGGCCCTGCGCGGTGCGGAAGTTGGTGCCCAGAAAATGCAGTTCGGCCCCGGCTTCCTCCGGTGGGCGCAAGTCCGAGGTGATCAGCATCGGATCGCCGGCCAGCGCCACGCCGACCAGCTTGGCAAAGCCCACGATGTAGGACCGGAACTGGTGGGCCTGCGCCTTGGAGGCGGACAGGAAAATCTGGTTCCGCCCGGTCTCGATCGCGTCCATCAGCGCTTCGAAGGCGAAGAAATAGGTCGCGCCGATCTGGCGCGACTTCAGGATCATGCGGGTGCGCCGATCCTTCTCTTCCCACCAGCGCACCTGATAATCGAAGCATCCGTCGAGGAAGATCCGCTTCAGCTCGGCGGCCTGGTCCGCGGTGAAGTGGTTTTTCTTCGCCTTCTTGCGGGGCCCGGCGTTGCGATTGCCGACCTTGTCGTTGAGATCGCCGCTGTGGCCGCCGGGCTGTTCGAAGCGCCGCACGCGCGCGAGGCTCTCGATCTGGCGGGCGAGGGCGTCCATCTCAACCAGATCGGCCGGGGTCTTCTTCTCCTTGGCGATCAGGGTAAGCAGGCGGATCTCCAGCCCGTCCTCGATTTTACGGATCGAGGGGGCCTCGTCCCACTTGTCGCGCTGGCGCCACGATTCAATTGTCGGGCGCGGGATCGGCGTGCCCTTGTCGCCGGTCACGGCGTGCAGGGCGAACTCGTCTGCAATCTGGGTCACGCCCCATCCGCGCCAGTAGAGGCTGCGGGCATGGCGGCGGGGATCGAACTTCCACGCCGCGCTCACGGCATCGGGATGGGGCATCGGGGGCGTGGGGCGCTGCGTGGGGACCGGCATGATCGGCACCATGGCCCGCGTTTTTGCCGCCGATCACGCCCGCGCATTTGGCCGGGGGGCCAGCCAAGTGCGCCCCCTTGAGAAGAGCGGGCCGAGCGTCCCTTTTGGCCTGCGACACCCCCGCTTCACTCCCCCGCAGCCCCAAGGGAACCGGACCGATCATGGCCAAGAGCAAGTTTTTCCGCGTTGCCGTCGAAGGCCCCACTGTCGATGGCCGCGTGATCGAGCGCCAGATGCTCGTCGAGGCCGCCGACGGCTACGAGCCCGACACCTACACCGCGCGCATCAACTGCGAACACATTGCCGGCTACAGCCCGGACCGCCCGTTCAACTGCTATGGCACGGTGCGCTCGCTGCGCACCGAAGAGATCGAGCTGACCGTCAACGGCGCGAAGAAGAAGCTGCTGAGCCTTGTCGCCGAGATCGAGGCCAACGACCAGCTGGTCGAGCTGAACAAGGCCGGGCAGAAGCTGTTCACCAGTTGCGAGCTGCATCCCAATTTCGCGGGCGAGGGCAAGGCCTATCTCGTGGGTCTGGCGATCACCGACACGCCCGCCTCGCTGGGCACCGAGCCGCTCAAGTTCGCGGTCAGATCGCGGGGCAACCTGTTCTCGTCGGCCTGCGAGACCGTGGTGGAGCTTGACGCCGCGCTCGATGGCCCGGCGCTGGCCGAGGCCACGAAGTCGGGCTTTCTGGCGGCCTTCACCGCGCTGTTCAAGGCGGACAAGAGCGGCGACGGGGTGCCGCAGCCCGTGGAACCGGCCCCCGCGTCCATCCCCGCGCCCGCCAACGACAACACCCTCGACATCGCGCGCTTCGCCTCGCTCATGGGCGAGCAGGTCGCCCTGGCCCTGAAGCCGGGCAACGAGGCGATCACCGCGCTGGGCGCGCGCCTCGATGTGATCGAGACGAAGCTGGCCACCGAAGAAAGCCCGCAGACCTTCCGGCGTTCCCCGGCCACCGGCGGCAACCACGCGATCGTCACCGACTGCTGAGCCCCGCGCCCTTCCGCTTCCCCCCGATCCGCGTCCTTTCTGGAGCCTTCCGCCCATGCGCAAAGAAACCCGCCAGCAGTTCAAGTCCTATGTCAGCCAGATCGCCCTCCTGAACGGGATCGATCCCGAAGACACGGTGGCCAAGTTCAGCGTGGCCCCGGTGGTCGAGCAGACGCTGGAAGAAAAAATTCAGGAATCGAGCGACTTCCTCCAGCAGATCAACGTCGTGGGCGTGCCCCAGCAGCAGGGCGCCAAAGTGGGGGTGACCGTCACCCGCCCGCTGGCCGGGCGCACCAACACCGCTGCGGGCAACCGCCGCACGCCCGCCGACCCGACCGACACCACCGACGATGGCGGCTATTTCTGCCGCCAGACCAATTTCGACCACGCCATCGGCTATGCCAAGCTCGACGCGTGGCGACACAAGCCGGAATTCCAGACGCTGCTGCGCGACGTGATCCTCAAGCAGCAGGGCCGCGACCGGATCATGATCGGCTTCAACGGCACCTCGGTCGCCGCGCAGACCGACCGCGTCGCCAATCCGCTGCTTCAGGATGTCAACGAGGGCTGGCTGCACAAGATCCGCACCCATGCCCCGGAGCGCGTCCTGTCCGATGGCGAGATCAGCGCGCAAGGAACCAGCGCGGTCTATGTTGCCGCCGGGGTCGAGGTGGTCGATAGCGATGCCACCAATGTCGCGACCGCGCAGGCCGACTATGCCAACCTCGACGCGCTGGCCTTCGACGTGCTCGACCTGCTCGATCCCTGGCACCGCAGCGATACCGACCTTGTGGTCATCGTCGGGTGGAAGCTGGTCAAGGACAAGTACCTGAACCTGCTTCAGGCCGCCGGCGACACCGCGACCGAGCGCGAGGCCGCGCACCGCATCCTCACGCTGCCCAAGCAGCTGGCGGGCAAGCGCGCGGTCATCGTGCCCTTCTTCCCCGAGACCTCGCTGCTGATCACCAGCCTCGATAACCTCTCGGTCTACTGGCAGGAAGAAACCCGCCGCCGCCAGATCCGCGACGAGCCCGCGCTCGACCAGATCGAGAACTATGAATCGGTCAACGAGGACTACGTGGTCGAGGACTATGGCCGCACCGCCCTCGTCGAGAACGTGGTGATGGGCAAGAAGCCCGGCGCCTGATCCGAGCGCCCCACCTCCTGACTTCCCCCGCCGAAGGATACGTTCCCCCATGAGCCTTGCTCGTCGCAAACGGGATCGCACGCTCGCTGCCCAGACCATCACCGCAGCGCCTGTCCTTTCGTGCGGGGGGGCCCCTGCTGCCACCAGCCATCCCGCCCCGGCAGCAGGGGCCTCCATTCGCCCGGCCTCTGTTCGCGCCACCCCGGCGCAGCGCGCCGCCGCGCAGATCGCGCTGCGCCTCACCCACGACTTGCGCCGCCTGAAAGAAATCCGCTCGATCGACCGCAAGATCGAGGCCAAGCGCACCATGCTGCCCGAGTACAGGGCCTGGGTCGAAGGCGTGGTCGCCGCCGACGCGGGCGTGGGCAGCGGCACCGCCGCCGATGTCGTGCCCACCTGCATGGTCTGGCTGATCGATGTCGGCGCCTATGGCGAGGCGCTCGACCTCGTGCCCTTCCTGCTGCGCCACCGGGTCGAGATGCCCCGCCGCTATGAGCGCGACGTGGCCACGATCGTCGTCGAGGAAATCGCCGATGCCGCCGCCAGAGCGCAAAACGCGGGCGAGCGGTTCGACCAGGCCGTGCTCGACACCGCCGACGCCCTGACATCCGGCCTCGACATCCACGATCAGGTCCGCGCCAAGCTGCTCAAGGCCATCGGCATCGAGCAGTTGCGCACCGCCGAAGACATGCCGGCCGAGGACAGCGCCATCGTCCTGCGCAGCGCGCTCGTCCATCTGCGCGAGGCCCAGCGCCTGCATGACCGCATCGGCGTGAAGGACCGCGTCAAACGCGCCGAGAAGCTGCTGGCCGCCGTCGAAGCTGCCGAACCGAACACCGGCGGTCCCTCGACCGCCTGACCCGCTCGCCCCCGGCGCTCAGGGGCGGATCGCGCGATGCGGGAGGCCTTGGGCCGCAGGGCCGCATCGGTCCCGATCCTCACCCCTGTTGGCCGGCGGGCCGAAAAGGAGAAGCCCCTTGTCGACGTTCCTGTCCTTGCCGACCCCATCCGACCTCGCGCAGCCTGCCGAGCCGGAAAGCCCGGTGACCAATGACGGCTTCTTCCCCGATATCGACCCGGCCCATCTGCGCGAAGCCGCGCGCATCCCCACCAGCATCACATGGCCGCGCCTGCGCGCCGCGATCCTGGGCGCGATCATGACCGTCGAGCTGGACTTGCGCGCCTATGCCGCCGCGCAGATCGCGGCGGGCCATGCCACGCTGGCCGCCGTGCCCGCGCCGCAGCTCGACGGGCAGAGCGTCCAGATCCTGCGCTACACGCGCGCGGTTGCGCTCTATGCCAAGGCCGAGCTGATCGAGCGCCACCGCGATTACGACCTGACCTCGGCGGGCACCCATCAGGCCGAGGATCTCGCCCCGGCCATCGACGAGCTGCGCCGCGATGCCCAGCACGCCGTGCGCGACCTGACTGGGCGCACGCGCACCGTGGTCGACCTGATCTGATGGCCGCCGCGCAAACCCTCACCGCCCGGCAGGGGGACAAGCTCGACCAGCTGCTCTGGCGCGAGAGCGGGCTGGGGCCGCGCGATCTGACCCGCGTGCTCGATGCCAATCCCGGCCTTGCCGATCTGGGCGTGATCCTGCCGCTCGGCACCCGCGTCCTCGTGCCGGCAGCGCCCGAAGCGACCGGCACGCCCGTCCTTCCCCTTGTCCAACTCTGGAGCTGATCCCCCATGGACTTTCGCACTTTTGTTGACGCGAGCGCCGACCTGATCGGGTCGATCTCGCCCTCGCTGATCGGCTCGGCCGCTGCCCAGGCGTGGAAGCCGCACCTCTCGTGGCGGCAACGCTTCGTGCAGTGGGCGGTGGGCTCGGTCGTCAGCTACTACGCCACGCTCGCCATCGTCGCGGTCACCCACTGGAGCGGCTTTGTCGCGCAGTCGATTGCCTTTGGCATCGCGCTGCTGGCCTTCGATGCCACCCCGCGCGTCCTCAGGGCCGCGACCGATGCGCTCGCCAGCCTGCCCGGTCGCCTTGCCGACCGCTTTCTCCCGAAGAAGGACTGACCGGTCATGGCCCATACTCTGGCCGATCCCGCGCGCTTCTTCGCGCGCCTGCGCCGCCTGACCGGCTCGCTCGATCAGGGGCAGGTCGGGATCGTCAACGCCCTGCTCACCGCCGCCGCGCTCTGGCCGGTGGGGTGGCTGGCCTATGCGCTGGCCACCGCCTGGCACGAGGCGCGCTTCACCCCGCAGGCCGAATGGGGCCGGGGTCGGGGCAGGGCCTATGCGCAGCCGGGCCGCTATGGTCAGGCGCAATATGGCCGGGGCCTCGTCCAGCTGACGTGGGACCGCAATTACGAATGGGCCGACCGCACGCTTGGCCTGAAGGGCGCGCTGCTCAGGAACTTCGACCTCGCGCTGAAGCCCGATCTGGCCGTCGCCATTCTGGTCAAGGGCATGGAGCAGGGGGCCTTCACCGGGCTCGCCTTGGCCGACTGCATCACCGGCACGGGCACCCACGCCCAGTTCGTGAAGGCCCGCAGGATCATCAACGGCACCGACCGGGCCGAGGATATCGCCACCCATGCCGATGCGATTGCCGCGGCGCTGGGCGAGGGGGGCTGGGCCTGATGGCGGGCTTGCCTTCTCTCGCGCTTGCCAGCGCGCTGGCCGCCTGCCTCACCGGGATCGGCGGCTATGCCTATGGCGTCCACGTCGGCACCGCGCAGGAACAGGCCGCGCAAAAGGCGCGCGACGATGCCCGCGAAACCCTGCGCCAGCAGGCACAGGGCCACATCGACACTTCGGCGCAGGCCCATCAGGCCCGCGAATATGCCCGCCAGACCACCGTCAGGGACATCTATCATGAAAGCGAAAAGATCATCGATCGCCCGGTCTATGGCGCTGCCTGCATTGACGCTGATGGCGTGCGCCTGCTCGACCGCGCCGCCGCCACGGCCAACGGCCAGCGTGAACCCGACCCTGCTGGCCCCGCCGCCCAGCCTTCCGCAGCCCCGGCGCGATAGCAGCGGGCAGATGACCGGACGCGAGGCGCTCGCCAGCCTCACCGCGCTCTACGACATCGCCGGCCAGATCCGCGCGACCCTCGTTGAACTGCAAGCCGAACTGCGCCTGACACAGGATCCCGCCCATGCGCAAAGCCGATAGCCTGCGCCGCTGGCTCACCGCCTTTCTGCCCGACTTGCGCAAGCAGGCCGACCGCCTTCAGGTCTATCTCGAAGGCGGCCGGATCAGCGCGCGGCGGTCGGCCACGCTGTCCTTCGCCTATGCCTACACGGTCAAGGCGCTCATCACCGACTTTGCGGGCGATCCCGACACGGTCATGGTGGCGACGCTCGCATGGATCGAGAAAGAGCAGCCCCAGCTGCTCCAGACCGCAGACAACACGCCCTTCCAGTTCGAGGCCGAACTGCTCGACAGCGACACTTACGACCTCCAGCTGTCGATTGAGCTGACCGAACCGGTCCTCGTCCTCCCCCGCGCGGACGGATCGGGCTTCGACATCGAGCACCCGCCCGAGCCGACGTTTCCGCCGATGTTCACCCAGGGCACGGCCACGTTCCTGCAAGGCTTCGGCAATGCCGACAAGCTCGTGCAGTCGCCCAGTCTCGGGTCGCCAGAAGCATGACCGGCGACGATCTGGCCGAAATCGAGCGTCTGGCCGGTGCCCTGCTGCGCAACTTGTCTGCGGGCCAGCGCCGCAAGCTCCTGCGCAAGATGGCGCGCGACCTTGCCGCCAGCCAGCGCCAGCGCATCGCCGCCCAGCACCAGCCCGACGGCAGCGCCTTCGCGCCGCGCAAGCAAAAGGCGCAGCCGGTAACGGGCAGGGGCGCCGCCTGCTTCCTCTACCCCGCCGGCGGCAGCGGCCCGCCGCGCCGGGTGATCATGAAAAGCTTCACATGGGGTACGGGCCGCTCGATGACCGGCTTCGACATCGAGGCCGGTGGCATCCGCACCTTCGAGTTCGCCAAAGTGGTCCAATGGCTCCCGGTCCCGCCCGAATACCGCAACCGCACCAGTGGCCGTTTGCGCCGCCGGGGAAGCCTGCGCCGCAAGGCCATGTTCCGCAAACTCGCCAGCGCCCGCTACCTCAAGGCCCAGGCCGACGACCAGGGCTTCTGGGTGGGCTTCTCGGGCAAAGTCTCGCAGATCGCCAGCATCCACCAGAACGGCCTGCGCGACAAACCCTCCCTGCGCACCAGGGCCATCGAATATCCCCGCCGCGAACTGCTCGGCACAACCCCCACCGACCGCGAACACCTGCTCGACCTGCTCTACGAGCAACTGGCCGACACCTGACCCCACCGGCGGGAACCGGCAGGCGTCACGCAGCCTTGGCGATCGGCTGCCCCCTGATCTCGTCTTTATGCGCGCGGGCGCAGGCCAGTTCATAGGCCGCCTGCGTCCGCATCAGGGTATACGCCGAAATTCCGAAGGTCTTCTCAAAGCGGATCGCCATGTTGGACGATAATTCAGCTCGACCATTCAATATACAAATTATTTTCGGCGAATAAGGATGGAGCGAATTATCTCGTCGAGGTCTTCGATAGATATGTCCGGGCGATCAACGCATTTATCAAGCGCGGCTTCGAGGTCTCGACGATCATATTCGTACGCAATGGGCGTGCTGTTTTTGTGTAAAATTTCATGACGATGCGGGTATCTGCTTCCAGTCATATTGTTGAATAACCAACCTATAACTAAAAGCGTCAAGGAGTTTACCCCGACGGGGAATAGCAAGAAACTCCAAGGCCAAGCCCCAGATTGCGCGCCTATCGCTACAGATAAGGCCACAGCCCCCCCTGGAGGATGCAGGCAACGCAACAAGTGCATCATCATGATCGCCAGCCCAACAGCCATAACGTCCATGGCAAATGGCGATAGCCCCGTTCTTGACAGCAGCACCCCGACGATCGCCGAGACCAGATTTCCCCCCAAGACCGCACGGGGCTGCGCCAGAGGACTGGCAGGCACAGCGAATACCAACACCGCTGATGCCCCGATAGGTGCGATTAAGGCTGGAGAAAGGCCCGTTCTGTGTGCAATCCATAATCCTACGACAAGGCTTAACCCAATGGCCAAGCCCGCTCCAATCGATGATCGGATCGGATGAGTGCCATTCGTCTGATGTGGCAGCAGCTTTGCGAGTAAGAAACGCATCTGTGGATCCGGGAGCAATTTCGTTAATAGATTTGGGGAGAGGCGAAAGGATGAACGACCTGCGCCATCCTTTCCTTGAGATACCGCTCAATCGAGTGTTTCATGGCTGAGGACGGAGGGCGTGGCAGATGAGGGCACCTTTCCGACTCATAATGATGCATCTGAAATGCCGAATATTGCGCGGCAGATGATGATGCAAGTAATATGCATCTTTAAAAGTTCAGAAAATGCAGGTTACCCGTTTTCCCGACATGCCGTTCGGGCATATGGCCAGCCCGCCATCCCAATGCGGGCCATAGCCTTGGGCCGGTGGTCGCGGCGAGATGGCGGGCATGGCCGATGCTACCTTCACCGCTGTCGATCTCTCGCGCCTGCCCGCGCCTGACATCATCGAGGCTCTCGACTTCGAGACGATCCTGGCCGGGGCTGTCGCGCAGATGCGCGACGAGATGGCCAAAAGCGGCCTGACCTTCGAGACCCGCGACAGCGATCCGGCCACCAAGCTCCTTCAGGTCTTCGCCTATTACGCCCAGATGCTGCGCCAGCGCATCAACGATGCCGCGCGCGCGGTCATGCCCGCCTATGCCGTCAAGGCCGACCTCGACCATATCGCTGCCCTGTTCGGCATCACCCGCCTGACCATCACCCCGGCCAACCCCGCCACCGGCACGCCCGCCGTGATGGAGGACGACACCGATTTCCGCCGCCGCATGGTCCTCGCGCCCGAGGGCTATTCGGTGGCCGGGCCGGAAGGGGCCTATATCTCCCACACGCTGTCCGCCGATGCGAACGTGCTCGATGCCAGCGCCACCGGCCCGCAGCCCGACGATATCAAGGCCCTCGTGCTGGGCGTTTTGGCCGACCATGCGGCTCCGGCCGATCTGGTCGCGGCCATGACCAGCGCGCTCGACACCGCGCGCTGGCCCGGATCGGTCGTGGTCTCGGTCCTCGCGCGCACGGGCGACGGAACCGCCCCGGCCGCGCTGATCGACACCGTCGCCGCCTATGTCTCCGACGAGACGCGCCGCCCGCTGACCGACTGGGTTACGGTCCAATCGGCCCGGATCGTCCCCTATGTGGTCGATGCCACGCTCACTACGTTCAGCGGCCCGGATGGCGGCGTGGTGCTGGCGGCGGCGCAGGCCAGTCTCGACGCCTATACCAAAGCCAGCCATCGCCTCGGCCGCGACATCACCCGCTCGGCGATCTTCGCCGCGCTGAGCGTCGAGGGCGTGCAGAACGTCATCCTGCGCGAGCCGGCGCAGGACATCGTGATCTCCCGCCAGCAGGCCCCCTATTGCACGGGCATGTCGGTCGCCTATGCTGGGGTAGGGGAGTGACCGTCCGTTCGATCCTGCCCCCCGGCTCCACGGCTCTGGAAAAGGCGCTCGAACAGGTTGCCGCGCGGCTGCTCGATGTCGAGGTGGCGATCCGCGCTGTCTGGTCGCCCGACGATTGCCCGCTCGAACTGCTGCCCTGGCTGGCCTGGGGGCTGAGCCTCGACAACTGGTCGACCGACTGGCCCGAGAACATCAAGCGCGAACGCGTGCGCAAGGCCATCGCCATCGCGCGGCGCAAGGGCACGGCAGAATCGGTGCGCTCGGTCGTCGCCAGCTTCGGCGGCTCGGTGGCGATCCGCGAATGGTGGCAGAGCGAGCCGAGGGGCCTGCCGCACACCTTCAGCCTGATCCTCAACCTCGACAGCGCGGGCGCGCCCGCCTCGGCCGCCTTCGTCGATCAGGTCATCGCCGAAGTGAACCGCGCCAAGCCCGCGCGCAGCACGTTCACCTTCACCCAGGGCCTCACCGCGCAGGCGGGCATCCGCCTTGCCGCCGCCCTGCGCCCCACCATCTACGCGCGCCTGTCCTGCACGGCGCCCGGCATTTCCTGAGCAGAGGAACCCATGGGCCTTACCGCCATCGTCACCAATGCGGGCCGCGCCGCGCTGGTCAATGCCGCCAACACCGGCACCCGCGCCGTCACTATTGCGCAAGTCGGGCTGAGCGGCACCGCCCTCACGCCCAAGGCTGGCGCCACCGTCCTGCCCGGCCAGTTCAAGACCATCGCCACGCTCTCGGGCGATGTCGTGGCCGACGACACGATCCACCTGATCGTGCGCGACGAGAGCGCCGACGTTTTCACCGTGCGCAGCCTCGCGCTCTACCTTGCCGACGGCACGCTTTTCGCGATCTACGGTCAGGCCGACGTGCTGCTCGAAAAGTCCGCCCAGGCGCTCATGCTGCTGGCGATCGACATCCGCTTCGAGGACGTGGACGCGACCACCATCACCTTTGGCGACACGAACTTCCTCAACCCGCCCGCGACGACCGAGCGGCAGGGTGTGGTCGAACTGGCGACCGTGGCCGAAGCACAGGCCGGGATCGACGCCTTGCGCGCCCTCACGCCGCAGGCCGCGCGCTCGGCCATCCTCGGGTGGCTGCTGGCGCAGGATGGCGCCGGGTCTGGTGTCGATGCGGATCTGCTCGATGGCCAGCACGGCTCCTATTACACCAACATCGCCGCGCGCCTCGGCTATGTGCCGTGGGGGCCGACCAACGATGGGGCCGGAAGCGGGCTCGACGCTGACCTGCTCGATGGTCTGGACAGCAGCTATTTCGTGAACATCCCGGCGCGTCTGGGATACACCCCGGTCAACAAGGCGGGGGACAACGTTACCGGCACCTTTGTTTTCGGAACGGCAGGTGGGAACCGGGCGGAGGCACGCGCCAGCGGCGACTTGCACACCCGTACAGGACCCGATCGCGGCATATTGCGCTTCGGTGACAGCAATGCGCGTTACATAGAATACAATGGGTCACGGTTTTACTTCAACGAATGCGAGATATACAGTGGTCCCAGCAATTCGCTGACGTGGAACGCGGGTAACGACGGCGCCGGTTCCGGCCTGGATGCCGATCTGCTCGATGGGCAGCAGGGCAGCTGGTACGCGGACATTGCGGCTCGCCTCGGCTTTACCCCGGTGCAACAGGGCACCGGTATCGGCCAACTGCCCAATGCTATCAAGATGGGCTGGAACGGCAGCAAGTTACAGCTGACTGTCGACGCCACCGACCAGGGCAACATCGTCACCGAGCCCAATCTGGCGAATTCGACCCTGAACGTGAATGCCGCCTATGTGCAGCGCAACAACAACCACTTGTGGGGCCCGGACAATGATGGTTCCGGTTCAGGCCTCGACGCGGATCTACTCGACGGTTTTCAGGCCGATGCCTTCGCGCGCATCACCGCCCAGTCGATTGGCAGCACCGGGTATATGGTCCTGAGCAACGGCTTGAAGATCGTCTACGGGACCGTTCCGCTGACGCAGGACGCCTACAGCTACGCGACCTTTCCGATTTCCTTCGAAAATGCCCCGGCGGTTGTTTTTCCGACGATTGCGACGGTCTCCAACAGTTCTGAACAGAACACGATACTGACAGCCCGGACCGCAAACGGCTTCACCGTCTTTCAGGCCGCCGACATCTCCAATGTCACGCTCCCCTACATCGCAATCGGAAATTGAACGATGATCTACTTCAGCCCCTCGACATGCGGTTTCTACGAGGACGGACAGGGCGCCGCGCCCCCGCCCGATGCCATCGCGATCACCGCCGACGAGCGCGACCGCGCGCTGGCCGATCTGCGCCCCGGTCACCGGATCGTCGCCGGGGAGGGCGGAAGGCCGGTGGTCGCGCCCGCCACGCTCGCGCGGGACGAGGCGCTGGCCGTGGTCCGCCGTCGCCGCAATGCCCTGCTGGCCGCCTGCGACTGGACGCAGGCCAGCGACAGCCCGATCTCCACCACCGACCGCAGCGCCTGGGCGGAATACCGTCAGGCCCTGCGGACCCTCCCCGAAACCATCACCGACCCGGCCAGCATCGCCTGGCCGGTCTCCCCCAGTCCAAAGGATCCGGCATGACCGAACTGACCACCACGATCGGCGCTTACGATGCCGAAAAGCGCACGGTGCCCGTCACCTTCACCAGCGGCGCGATCCGCCACACGCGCGAGGTCAACGCGGTGCTGGACGAGGGCAGGGCCTACGACAAGGCCGCGACCAGGGCGCGTGTCGAGCAGGTCGCCCTTGGCGTCGCCCACAAGATCGCGCTGGGCGTGATCGCCGAGTCGGTGCCCGAACCGGCGCCCGATCCGGCAGGCCCCGCTGCTGTGTAAGATTGCGGCGGCCCTTCACGCCGCCCTGTTCCCCCTTTACGGAAGGGGGTCTCGGATGTTCCCGCATCTCGAAACCAGCGAGCCTGCACTCGCACTCTCCGGGCAGCGCGCCTGTCCCTTCGAGCACCCTTCCGCGTCTCAGGCGCGGAAGGGACATCGTGCAGGATACCCTCCATGTCTACCCCTTTTGTTCTCGTTCGCCCCGTTTCTCCCCCGGCCGGTTATATCGGTGGAAAACGTAATCTTTCCCGCCGCATCTGCGCCATCATCGAGGCCACGCCCCACACCAGCTATGCCGAGCCCTTCGTGGGCATGGGCGGCATCTTCCTGCGCCGTGCGCGGCGCCCCAGGGCAGAGGCGATCAACGACATTTCCGGCGACGTCGTCACCCTGTTCCGCTGCCTTGCCGAACACTATCCCTACCTGATCGACATGCTGCGTGACCTGCCCCCCGAAAGATCCCTCATTCTGATGTAGAGTCTGCCAACTGCAAGGAGCAGACGCATGAGGAAGAGCCGTTTCACCGAGGCGCAGATTATCGGGATGATCAAGGAGCAGGAGGCCGGGCTGCCGACTGTGGAGGTTTGCCGCAAACATGGGCTGAGCACGGCCACGTTCTACAAGCTGAAGGCCAAATACGGCGGATTGGAGGTATCCGACGCCCGCCGCCTGCGCCAGCTTGAGGACGAGAACGGCAAGTTGAAGCGCCTGCTGGCCGACAGCATGCTCGACAACGCGATCCTGAAGGACTTGCTGGGAAAAGTCTGACGACACCGGGCCAGCGGCGGGACGCAGTGCGGCGGGTGTTGCGGGACTATGATATCTCGCAACGCCGGGCCTGCGTGCTGATTGGTGTCGATCCCAAGACGGTTCGGCGCGAACGCCCGCCTGACCATAGCGCCATCCGTGCCGCCATGAAGGAGGTTGCGGGCAAGCGCCGCCGGTTTGGCTACCGGCGGATCGGCATCATGCTCGAACGCAAGGGGATGATCATGAACCACAAGAAGCTCTACCGGCTCTATCGGGAGGAAGGCTTGTCAGTGGGGCGGCGGCGTGGCCGCAAACGGGCGCGGGGCAGCCGCACGCCGATGCCCGTGCCGCTGGCACCGGGGGCACGCTGGTCGATGGACTTTGTGTCCGACACCTTCGGCGCATCACGCAAGTTCAGGATTTTGGCCATCAATGATGACTGCTTCCGCGAGAACCTGTGCCTGATCGCGGATACCAGCATCTCTGGTGCCCGGGTGGCGCGTGAACTCGACACGCTGGTGCGGCTCTATGGCAAACCGGCCTGCATTGTCAGCGACAATGGCACCGAATTCACCAGTCGGGCCATCCTCGAATGGGCCGGCAAGAATGGGATCGAGTGGCATTACATCGACCCGGGCAAGCCTCAGCAGAACGGGTTCATCGAGAGCTTCAACGGCTCGCTGCGCGATGAATTCCTCAACGAGGAACTGTTCGACAGCCTGGCCGATGCCCGCCGGAAGCTGGCCATCTGGCGCTACGATTACAACCACGTCCGGCCACACTCATCTTTGGGAAATCGAACGCCTGCACAAGCGCGTCGAGCGTTCGAGCAGGACGAAGCCATCACGCACGACGCGCTTGTGCAGGCGCAGGGGGCATCGTATTTAACTGCTGGACTCTCGTTATGATCGAGGGACTGACGGGGGGCAGGTCATGCGCTTCCGCGTGGCAAGCCGGGCCGAGTTCGAGCGCCTGCTGGCCCAGCCTCCCGAACGCCTGACCGACCTGCAACGCGCGGTACGCTTCCTTTACGTCCAGCGCCTGGCCTTCGGCGGAAGGGTCTCGGGCCGCACTTTCGGTGTCGACGCCTCCTCGCCCGCGCGCTTCGACGTGGGCAAGCTCGAACCGATGCTGGCCGAGATCCACGAGCGCCTGCAATCCGTGGTGATCGAGCGCCTGCCCTATGCCGAGTTCATCCGCCGCTACGACCGCGTCGGCGCCCTGTTCTACCTCGACCCGCCCTACTGGGCCTGCGAGCGCGACTACGGCCCCGACGTCTTCACCCGCGAGGACTTCGCCGCGCTCGCCAGCCAGCTCGCCACCATCAAGGGCAAGTTCCTGGTCTCCCTCAACGACACCCAGGGCGTGCGCGAAACCTTCGCCCCCTTCAACCTCACCCCCATCACCACGACCTACACCGTTGGCGCCAAGTCCCGCCCGGCCCGAGAACTGCTCATCAGCAACTTCCCGCTCCCCGGAAACGATAACTGAGGCAGGGCTCCCGCGCGCTTGGGAACGGGCGCGCGGGGGGGGCAGGTATCGACCAGAATGCGCCGTTCCAGCGCACTTCGAGGAATGTCAGTTTAAGCCATCACCCGTCGTTAGTAACGCCCTGTGCAATAGACGGATCAGTCCCAGACCTGCGGCTTCAGGTTCTACGGCCCGTTCAAACAGTGCCGATCGGGGGGTAACTTCATCCCCGATGACCAGCGTTGCGATGGTGTAGCCCTCGGCGGCGAGACGCCGCTCCGTCTCTTCCAGATGCTGGGCCAATAGGGATCTATCTTCGTTCGCATGGAGCGTGGAGTCATCCACAGGGCAACCATCGGAGACAAGGCAGATGACACGGCGAGACCATGCCTGTCTATCAAGCCTGCCGGCAGCCCAAGCAAGTGCTTCGCCATCGATGTTCTCGTGCAGCAGATCCTGACGCAAAGCCATGCGCAGCTGCCATGGCCGACTGTCAATCCGCTCGGCCTCGCCGTAAACAATATGCCGCAAGTCACAAAGGCGGCCAGGGTTGCGCGGCCTTCCTGCCCAACGCCAAGCTTTACGCGACTTACCTCCCCGCCAGCTTGCGGTGGTAAAGCCGAGAATTTCCGTGGTGACCCCAGCATGCGCCAACGCGTCTACAGCCCCTTCGACCGCCAGCACTGCGGCCATCATCCGCAGCCCCCGCATTGAGCCGGAATGGTCGATCAGGAAGGAAACTACCGTTTCCAAGCGGTTCTCTTCGGTCAGCCCCTGTCGAAGCTCGCGAACAAGCGCAGCGCCAGCGGCGCTGATCTCGACCCTCTCAGCCATGAACAGGGTGTCAAACCGCTGATTGGCCTCTTGGAAACTGCGCTTCTGGTCAGACGGCATAGCTTTGTTCAAAGCGGATAGCTCGTCCTTCCCCAGCACCTCATCGAATGCCGTCGTGAAAACCCGGTAACTGCCAGCATCGCGTTCGGGCCCAATGAACCTGCGCTTCAACCCAAGGATGACCGACGATAAGTCCCCGAACATGTAGAACTCCGAATTAGAGTTCGTAGATTTGGCCTATTATCAAACGACAAGCAATCGAGCACATCCCGCGCAACGTCTCCCTCATTCCTGACGTTTCCAAGGCCGAATGCGACCAGACATTGCCGTTCAGGCGTAGTGCCGGGAAGGTCAGCTTACGCCAACATCGGCCATTCCACGCGCCGGGCTTCGTTGTTCGCTGCCGCCGAAAACTACCCATTCAGCGCCTCTGTCCGCCTCCTCAGGGGCAGTCCGTCATTCATCTGTTTCGAAAAGCCCTCCAGCAAACCCCGCCCAGTTCTGGACTACACCTTTCTGCCATGACGCCCCGCACAGGCATGTGAAAACGACAACCGGCAGGCAATCCACTTATCCATAGCCAAATGCCGTTTAGGATAACCGGGCCACTTCTCCTGGCCACCGGCCGATTGGTCGTAGCTAACGCATGTGATTTTCGCTTAAAGCCTTCTCTTCCGAACTTTGGTTATGATTGATGCAATTTCTGCGGTAGAAAGCTGTGGGGCAAACGTATTTAATGCGTTGAAAGAGCTCCCTAAAATTAACAATGCGATACCGTAGGTTTCAGCCAACCCTGGAAGAAATGCCAACCAATTGCTTTGATAATCTTGATTCACACGGGCGGCATCTAGCTCGGAAATTGCTTTCATAACTAGATCCGGGATCCTTGAACGTGCCAAAAATCTCCATCGTTCGGCTCTCAGCTCGAACCGTGGATCGACACCGATTGCCCTGTCCATATATTCAATAGCGCTGGTGTAGTCCCCCGTAAGCTCGGCCTCTTCCGCCCTTAATTCAAACGCAGCACTTCCAACGCCCGGGTCATTCTCGAGAGTTGCTCTCGCTGCTTCCAGTCGAGCATCGATATCGCTCGGTGCAGAATTTCTGGGGTCTGCCCTATACTTCCAATTCAAATAGACCCGCGGCAGCGCCATCAAACTGAAAACGGTATGTCTCAGTTCCAGCCACTTCTTTGCATAAATTTCAGCTAGCCGAAAATCTGGGCGTGGAGACAAGATTATACATTGAATGAGTGGTCGATAGGTGCGCTCGATACGGCTATTTTTTCCCTTATTTAAATCAAGAGAAATCTCATACTGTTCGATTGCATCGCGAAATGCACCTTGGTGATGAAGTAAATCAGCCTTCAAGAATGCCGCTATTCCCTTGTTATTATAGACGCCATCTAACAATTTAATGCACGCATCAGCTTCATCATATTTGTGATTTCGAATAGCGCTAAGGCAAAAATATCGCGTCAACTCCACACGTGATTCTGCTCTAAACTCATCGCGCGCCTGGTACGCCTTCCTTAAGACACGATACGCCGGTCCTCGACGTCGTGCGTGGTACAGGCGAACACCCGCTTGGAACCAATGCGAAGCCGACACAAATTCCAATACCCCTTTAGGGATATGCTCTGTTTCACCAAGCAAAGAAGCCTGAATTCGAGACTCAATGCGAATATACTCGTGTTGAGATGTTTCAAATTCGATGGGTTCTCGAACAAATCCGTAAAGAGCCTTGCGAAGCCAGGTCAACAAATCGACTCTAATAAGGTCCCTGCTCAGGCGATTCGCAAGCAGCGGCGTCAGCCTGTACAGACTATCCCCCTCGCGCTCGATCACTCCAAGCTCTAAGAGCTTTCCAATGACACGAAGAATTGGCTTTTGTGGCTTTACGACAGATTCGATATCAACCAGATCGCAGGGGGAAACATCATTTAGGAAAATTAGGCCGTGAACCCATAAATCTGTGATGCTAGATTACCAGCGGCCACCGTGTGGACAGGCACGCCCTTCGAGCGCAAAGTGCAGGCATGAAGAAGCTGGCCGCCATCTATGAACGCAAGGGGCAACTGTTTGTGACGGCGTCGCACAAGACGGCGGCGGGTTTTTGGATCGACGATGAGCAAGTGGCTTGCCTCAGCCAGCCTTCGCATGATGAGTTGGGTCGCGCCATCGAACAGGCTTTGGCTCGATCGCAGGAAGGCGTCCCGACGCCGCCGCCCGATGCACACATCGACAAGCCATTGCTGGCGGCCGCCGGCGTTCGTTCGTGGACCACGTTCATGAAATTGTCCAAGCATGTCAGTGTCGTGAGCGACGGGAGTTTGCTCAAAGTCACCCCCTATCGCAATTTGGGTAGCAAAGAGGGCTTTGAGCCGGAGCCGGATATAGCGGTTCCATCTGCTAATTCGGCCTCGGCTTTGGGGCAGATCGTTGCAGACCTGCTCAGCCGAGCGGCATAGCGGCATTGGCTCGAACTTTCTTCTTCCGTCAAAATCTGATTCAGGCTTGGCATGAGCCGATATGACTTGACCGACTTCGAGTGGCGCGTGATCGAACCGCTGTTACCGAATAAGCCCCGAGGTGTGCCGCGCGTCGATGACCGCCGCGTGCTGAACGGCATCTTCTGGGTGTTGCGGTCCGGCGCGCCTTGGCGCGATCTGCCCGAGCGCTATGGCCCGCGCACCACCTGCTACAACCGCTTTGTAAGATGGCGGAAAGCAGGAGTGTGGGATCGGATGATGGACGCCATTACCGCCGCCCACGACGGCGACATTCAGATGATCGACAGCACATCTATCCGGGCGCACCAGCAGGCTGCGACGGCAAAAAGGGGGATCGAGATCATTGTCTCGGTCGCTCCAGGGGTGGACTCACAACCAAAATCCACGCGGTCGTCGACGGGCAAGGCCTCCCGATCCGGCTGAGCCTGACCGCAGGACAAAGCCATGACGGCCAAGCTGCCGACCATCTGCTCAAACATGTCGGTGCCGGAACAATCGTGCTGGCGGACAAGGCCTACGATGCTGATCGCATCCGGGCGTCACTGCGTGAGAAGGGAGCGTTTGCCAACATTCCGCCCAAGGCCAATCGGAGGTCGAAACCGTACTTCAGCACGTGGCTGTACCGCGAGCGGAACCTGATTGAGCGCTTCTTCTCCAAGCTGAAGCACTTCCGCCGTGTCGCAACGCGCTATGACAAGTTGGCAGAAAACTTCCTCGCCATGGTCCAACTGGCCTCAATGCGGCTGTGGCTCCGTGTTTATGAGTCTACGGCCTAGAACTCGTTGCTCGTCTTCATCGCCGCGCAACTGATTGAATGCCCAGCGCGCATAGGCGGTGATAGAAGTCGACATTGAGCGGGTATCGCGCGCAATAAGCTGATCTATTGTATCGAAATCCTCGACATTTGCAGATGAACGCACCAGAGAAACAAGAAATCCTATAGTACCTCCAGCAGACTTAACTAAACCTTGAACATCTTGATCAGACCAACGTGCTGGATTTTTATCGAAATATCCAATCAATTGATAACAAAATTCATTTAGCTCATATTCCGATATAGTAGGAACTCGCTGAACTGCTGCAGAATCAGATATCCCGATTCGACGCTCTCCCAATACCGGTGTCTGAGAAATAACAAACATCTTTGGGCGGCGAGAGGGGGCCAGCAGGTTGGACAGGTCATCCAGCCAGCGAGGGAGCTCTTCATTTTCTTCAATCACTCTGGCATGCTTGAGAATAACATAGTCTCCGGCGGCAAAAACTCGCTCAATAGCATCAGCCAATGCCTTAATTTCCGTCTCAGACGTCGAAACCTTGATATCCTTGAGGTCGTCTCGGGACAGCCCAAATGCTTCGCTCTCAACTCTTAGAAGAACCTGATTAGGTAGAGAAGTTTCATTGATCTCAACAAGAACACCTCGTCCGTTGGGAACGAATGCTCGATTGAAATTTCTGACCAAAGTCTCTCGACCGACGCCGTTGAAGCCAGTGATCCACATTACAGGTAGGCAGTCAAAACGCCCCTTCTGAATGGCGGTCCGCCAAACTGGGTCAAGGTCAAGTCTAGGAAATTGCGGATGATCTGCACGGAGAAGGGGCTCAACGGCACGCTGAACTAGGTCTGTCGCATGGATGAAATCGATTGATGCGGGGGAAGTGCGGTATCCCAGCATTGCCTTCAAAGCTTCAAATACGGGCTCAAGCTTGGGGTCCATGGTCTCGTCGAAGATGATGGGATAATCATCAAGCCTTAAAACCAGTGGTCTAATACGTTCTTGTTGAACCAATTCCCGAGCTTGCAAAATTTCTTGTACACATCCTTGAGCATGGACGTATCGCTCGGACCAAAAAATGATCAGTAGGCGTGATTTAGGGAGCTCTTCCTTAGAAATTTCATCCCAAAGGTGGGCACCATCTACTCCTGTCTTAGAGTACAAGTATGTATGCCCATCTGGAATCCTGTCGAAAATTTTTTCGGCGAAAGAGATATCGCTTGATGCAACTGAAAAGAAGACGGGGTACATAAAAGGCGATTCCTCTAGCGCGCCATCCGATAGATAGCTCAAACACCTATCTGTTACTCGACCAGTGCGAAAGAGTTTTGACGTTCAATAATCTGAAAAATTGTAAAAAACGGTCTGTAGCGAGCTCAAAGAAAGTGAGCTGCCATCACCTTTGAGCACTACGTCTCGCCGCAGGCCTGGTGTCGTTAGGCTTCTCGCAACAGATCCTTGAGGATCAATTGTCGAGCATGCTGTCGGCCAGCATTGACGCAATCGAATGTTCGCTATCTCGCTTACGCGGCCGTGAAGCCGCCGTTCCGGAGTGTCCTCCGACCTAGCCGAAGGTGAGCGGGCAACCAAGGTTGGATAAATGACGGATTTAGGCGCAGTCTGACGCTACCTGCCGCCGTTCCGATCGGCAGGAACGTCCCAGACTCGGTCGCCCCTCGCTCGGCTACCAGCACTTGGCCAGCCAGCCAACCCGATACACCCCCCGCGTAACCTGAGCGAACCCGCGCCATGGTCTGGCCATGGCGACCACTTCCGATCCTGAACACCTTACTGGTGACATCCTGCGCCTTGGCGTGGTGGCGGCTGTTGATGCGGCCGGGGCGACCTGCATGGTGGAGGGCGGGGGTGTGGTGGCCGGGCCTTTGCCGTGGGTGGCGTGGCGGGCCGGGGGCTTGCGGGTCTGGGCGCCGCCTTCGGTGGGCGAGCAGTGCCTGGTGCTTTCGCCCGAGGGGGATCTGGGCAACGGGATTGTATTGCCGGGGCTCTATTGCGATGCTTTCCCGGCGCCGTCCGATCAGCCTGATCTTGTCTGTTTTGCTTTCGCCGACGGGGCTTGGATCGGCTATGATCCGGTGCGCCATGCGCTGGCTGTCACGCTGCCCGCTGGGGGCACGGCTGCGCTCGATGCGCCCGGCGGGCTGACCATCCATGGCGATGTTACCGTCAACGGCACCCTGACTGCCAGCGGCGATGTCGTGGGGGAGGGGGTTTCCCTCAAGGGGCACCGGCATTCCGGCGTACAGGGCGGCAGCGGCCAGACCGGGGCGCCGGTATGAGCAGCCTTTACAAAATCAGCTGGACCAAGCGCGTCTGCTACTGCCGCTTGTTCGTCTGGGCGGCCTATTCCGTTCGCAACCGCCGATATGGTGGCCTGATCTGGATACTGAGACATCCGCGTGAGTGGTTCAAATTCGGCTCCGGGCTGGATTGCGACTGATGGCGGGCATGGCACGCACCACTGGCGCATCACTCGATGGCCTCGACCATATTCGCCAGTCGGTTGCCGACATTCTCTCGACGCCCATGGGCACGCGCGTTGGGCGCCGCGACTATGGTTCGCTGGTGCCCGAGCTGATCGACCAGCCCATGACGCCCGCCAATATCCTGCGCCTCTATGCCGCCACCGCTGTCGCGCTCACCCGCTGGGAAGACCGCTTGCGCCTGCGCCGTGTCGGCCTGGTCGTCGGGGAGCGGCCCGGTTCCGCGCAAGTCGTGCTCGATGCCCGGCGCACCGACACCGCCTCGGCCAATGCCCTCGTGCGCCTGTCCATCCCGCTCACCCTGTAACGCCAATTCCGCTCCCGGCCCGTTCAAGGAACCCGTTCATGCCCTTCAAACATGGTATCACCCTGACCGAGATCAGCACCGGCGCCCGGACGCTGACCGCTGTTTCCACCGCGATCCTCGGCCTTGTCGCCACCGCGCCCGACGCCGATGCCGATACGTTCCCGCTCGACCGCCCGGTGCTCGTGACCGACATCGAGACCGCCATCGGCAAGGCCGGGCTTGCTGGCACGCTGGCCCGCTCGCTGCGCGCGATTGCCGACCAGACCCGCCCGGTCCTGGTCGTGGTGCGCGTGGCCGAAGGGGCCGACGATGCGGCCACCGCCAGCAACGTGATCGGCACGACCACCGCCGAGGGCACGAAGACCGGCATGCAGGCCCTGCTCGCCGCGCAGGCGCAGCTGGGCGTCAAGCCGAAGATCCTGGGCACGCCCGGCCTTGAGACACAGGCCGTCACCGCCGCGCTCGCGGTGATCGCCAAGAAGCTGCGCGGGTTTGTCTATGCCCGCGCGCTGGGCGCGACGATCACCGAAGCGACCGCCTATCGCGCCAATTTCAGCGAGCGCGAGCTGATGCTGCTGATGCCCGACTTCCTCGCCTGGGACACCGCCGCCAATGCCAACGTGACCAGCTATGCCGCCGCCCGCGCCATGGGCCTGCGCGCACTGATCGACGAGCAGACCGGCCCGCACAAGACCCTGTCGTACGTCGCCGTCTCGGGCGTGGTCGGCCTTACGCAGGACATCCACTGGGACATCGAGGACATGACCAGCGATGCCGGCGTGCTCAACGCCGCGCAAGTCACCGCGCTGATCCGCTCGGACAGCGGCTTCCGCTTCTGGGGCAACCGCACCTGTGCCGACGATCCGCTGTTCGTGTTCGAGAGCACCGTGCGCGTGGCCCAGTTGCTGGCCGATACCGTGGCGCGCGGCATGGTCTGGGCGATGGACAAGGATCTCACGCCCTCGCTCGCGCGCGACATCGTCGAGACGGTCAACGGCTTCTTCCTCGATCTCAAGACTGCGGGCGTGATCCTGGGCGCGAAGGCCTGGTTCGACGAGACCGACAACCCCGTCGACAGCCTCAAGGCGGGCAAGCTGCGGATCGACTACGATTATGCGGTGCCCCCGCCGCTCGAAGACCTCGGCTTCAACCAGCGCATCACCGACAGCTACTTCGCCGATTTTGCCAGCCAGCTCTCGCAGGCGGGCTGAGGCCCGCCGCCGCGTTTTCTTCCCTCCCCATTGCATAGGAACCCCCGATGGGATTGCCCCGCACGCTCCAGAACCTGATGCTGTTCAACGAAGGCCAGTCCTATGTGGGCGAGGTCAAGACGGTCACCCTGCCTACGCTCACCCGCAAGCTCGAAGAATACCGGGGCGGGGGCATGTCCGCCCCGGTCAAGCTCGACATGGGCATGGAGGCGCTGGAGATGAAATCCGTCTTCGGCGGCCCCGAGCGCGCGATGCTGCGCCAGTTCGGCGTGGTGCGCGTCAACGGTGTCTACCTGCGGTTCGTCGGCTTCTACCAGCAGCAGGACACCGGCCAGAGCGACTCGATCGAGATCGTCGTGCGCGGCCGCCATTCCGAGATCGAGATGGGCGATCAGGAACTGGGCTCGGCGGCCGATTTCACGGTCACCTCGGCGCTCGCCTACTACAAGCTCATCTGGAACGGCCGCACGGAAATCGAGATCGACCCGCTCAACATGGTCCAGATCGTCGATGGCGTCGACCTCATGGCGCAGCAGCGCAGCGCGCTCGGCCTGTTCTGATTTCTCCCTTTCTCGCCTGACAGGATACCCCGATGACCGATACCCCCCAGCTCCGCACCGTCACGCTCGACACCCCGATCCAGCGCGGCGAACAGACCATCGAGACCGTTCAGATCCGCAAGCCCAGGGCGGGCGAGTTGCGCGGGCTGGCCCTGGTCGATCTGGGCCAGCTCAAGGTCGATGCGCTCGGCGTGCTGTTGCCGCGCATCACGCTGCCCCCGCTCAGCCCGGCCGAGGTGGCCAACATGGACCCGGCGGACCTGCTCGCCTGCGGGGCCGAGATCGGCAGTTTTTTGTTGCAGAAAGCGCGGCGCACGGATGCCCTCGCACAGTAGACGATGCCATGGCCGACGTGGCGGTCGTCTTCCACTGGCCGCCCGCCGCCATGGAGGCGATGGCCCTGTCCGACCTGATGGGCTGGCGTGATCATGCCGCCCGTCGGTCTCGCTCCCCGGAAACCCGAACGAGACGCTGATGGCCGACCGTAACCTTCGCCTGCAAGTCATCCTCGAAGGGCTGGACAGGCTGACCAGCCCGCTCCGGTCGATCACCGGCGCCTCGGCCGCCGCGCGTCAGGATCTGGCGCGCACGCACGAGCAGCTCAAGGCGCTCGATGCGCAGCAGCAGCAGGTGGGCCGCTACAAGGCCGCCGAAACCCGCTATGCGGAGGACGCGCGCCAGTACGAGGCCTTGCAGGCAAGGCTCGCCGCCCTGCGCCAGCAATTGGACGCGACCGAAGCCCCCACGAAGAAGCTGCGGGCCGAGTTCGAGAAAGTCGAGCGCCAGACCGGCCAGACCGCGCAGAGGCTGGAGCAGGGCGGGGCCGCGCTGCAAAAGCTGTCCGCCGGGCTCGGCGCCGCCGGGATCGACGTGCTTGACCTTGCCCGGCACGAGGAACGCCTCGCCTCCCAGACGCAGGAGGCGAACGCCACCTTGCGCCAGCAGACCGCCCAGCTCGACAAGGTCAACGCCGCCCGCCGCGCGTCGGAGAAGATGGGCGAGATCAGTTCGAAGGCCACCGGCATGGGCCTGTCGGCCATCGCCGCCGGCACGGCCACTGCCGCGCCGCTGGTGGTGGCGACCAAACAGGCGATGACGCTGGAGAGCGCGATGGCCGACGTGCGCAAGGTCGTCAATTTCCCCACGCCCCAGGCCTTTGCCCAGATGTCCGACGACATTCTGGAGATGAGCACGCGCATCCCGATGTCGGCCGAGGGGATCGCCCAGATCGTGGCCGCCGCCGGGCGGGCCGCCGTGCCGCGCAAGGAACTGCTGGGCTTTGCCGAGGATGCCGCCAAGATGGGCGTCGCCTTCGACAGCACCGCCGAAGAGGCCGGGACGACCATGGCCAAGTGGCGCACCGCCTTCCAGCTGCCCCAGTCCGGCGTGGTCGCGCTGGCCGACCAGATCAACGCGCTCACCAACAGCTTCGGCGGCGATGTCGGCGCGGTGACCGACATGGTCACGCGGATCGGCCCGCTGGGCAAGGTCGGCGGGCTGGCCGCCTCGCAGATCGCGGCGATGAGTCAGGTTCTGTCGAGCGTGGGCGTGGAATCCGAAGTAGGCGCCACGGGCATCAAGAACATGATGCTGGCGCTCACCAAGGGCACGGCGGCGACCAGATCGCAGCGCGATGCCTTCAAATCGCTGGGCCTCGATGCGCAGCAGGTGGCCAAGGACATGCAGCGCGACGCGGGCGGCACGATCACCGATGTGATGAAGCGCCTTCAGGCCCTGCCCAAGGAGGCACAGGCCGGGGCGCTGACCGACCTGTTCGGGTCGGAGAGCGTCGCGGCCATCGCACCGATGCTCACCAGCCTCGACCAGTTGCAAAAGAACTTCGCGCTGGTGGGCGACAAGAGCCAGTACGCCGGGTCGATGAATCAGGAATACCTGTCGGCGGTCTCCACCACGCAAGGGGCGACCGGCCTTGCCGCCAATGCGCTCTCGGGCCTCAACATCACCATGGGGCAGGCGCTGCTGCCTACGGTCGTTGCCGTGTCGGGAAAAGTGACCGAGGCGGCCAATGTCATGCGCCACTGGGCGCAGGAACACCCGGCGATGACCAAGGCGATCATGCTGTTTCTGGGGGTGGGGGCCGGGCTGCTGGTCCTGCTGGGCGGGCTGGCGCTGGCCTTTGGGGCGCTGACGGCTGCTGCCGCGCCGCTGGGCATTGCGCTGGGGCCGCTGCTGCTGATCGTGGCGGGCATCGCGGCCCTCGCGGCGGCGGCCTATCTGGTCTACGACAACTGGGGGCCGATCAGCGCGTGGTTCGGCGGGATCTGGCAGGGCATCAAGGACATGGCCTCGGGCGCGCTGGCGTTTCTGGTCAATGCCTTCCTGACCTTCACGCCGCTCGGCCTGCTGGTTCAGGCCTTCGCGCCCGCGCTGGCCTATCTGCAATCGCTCAATTTTACCGAGATCGGGCGCAACCTCATTCAGGGGCTGATCAACGGCATCACCTCGATGCTCGGCGCGGTGGCGGCGACGATTACGGGCGTGGGCAGTTCGCTGGTCACCCTGCTCAAGGCGAAGCTCGGCATTCATTCGCCCTCGCGGGTCTTTGCCGGGCTGGGCGGCTTTGTGATGGCCGGGCTCGATCAGGGGCTGGCCGACAACACCGCCGGGCCGCTCCAGCGCATCGCCAGCCTGTCCGACGCGATGACCGCGGGCTTCCGCGCCGATGGCGGGGCCATGCTGGGCCGCATCGGCGATGCCTCGGGCCAGATTGCCAGCGCGGTGGCCCTCGGCGCGGCTGTGCCTGCCGCCGCGATGCCCGCGCCCGCACCGGGGCCGGGCGCGCCCACCGCCAGTGCCGCCCCGGCCAGCTACACGATCACCATCAACGCCGGAACCGCCCCGGCGCCCGACATCGCCCGCGAAGTGCGCAAGGCCATCGAGGACATCGAGCGCGAGCGGCGCGGGCGCGGGTTTGGTGATGGATAAGGAGGCCCCGCGATGCACCTGATGGCCCTTGGCCTGTTCCTCTTCCAGATCCCCACGCTCGCCCACGACGAATTGCAGCGCAAGACCGACTGGCGCTTTGCCCGCTCGGCCCGCGTGGGCGCGCGCGATGCGGTGCAGTTTCTGGGGGCAGGGGACGAGAAAATCAGCCTCTCGGGCTCGGTCTATGCCGAGATTACCGATGGCCGCGTCTCGCTCGACCAGTTGCGCGAAATGGCCGATCAGGGCGAGGCGCTGCCCCTGCTCGATGGCAGCGGGCTGGTCTTCGGCAGCTTCGTGATCGAGGCGATCGACGAGCGCCACGCCGGGCTCATGGCCGATGGCCGCCCGCTGCGGATCGACTTTGCCATCGACCTTCTGCGCGTCGATGATCCCGCCGGAAGCATGGCATGATCCAAGCCCTCACCAACATCCCCGACTGGCGCGTCACCCTCGACGGCATCGACCTGACCGAACGCATGCGCCCGCGCCTGGTCTCGCTGGCCATCTCGGAAAAGCGCGGCGACGAGGCCGACCAGCTCGACATCGTGCTCGACGATGCCGATGGCCTGCTGGCGATCCCGCCCGAGGGCGCGCGCCTGCTGGTCATGCTGGGGTGGAAACAGGGGCGCGACGTGGCCCCCGGCCTCGTCCACAAGGGCAGCTTCAAGGTCGACGAGGTGAACCACAGCGGCCCGCCCGACCAGATCCGCATCCGCGCGCGCGCCGCCGATTTTACCAGCGCGATCCGCAACCGCCGCGAACAGAGTTGGGCGAACACCACGCTGGGCACCGTCTTGCAGGACATCGCCGGGCGCAACGCCCTGGCCTTGCGCATCGCGCCCGATCTGGCCGCCATCGCCTTGCCCGCGCTCCACCAGAGCCGCGAGAGCGACACCGCCTTCCTGCGCCGTCTCGGCCGCGAGAACGATGCCGTCGCCACCATCAAGACCGGCACCCTGATCTTCGCGCGCAAGGGCGCGGGCACCACCAGCACGGGCCAGCCCCTGCCGACCCTCGCGCTCACCCGCTGCAGCGGCGATGGGCATTCATGGCAGCGCCAGACGCGCGACGGGCAGGCCGGTGTCACCGCCCACTGGCACGACCGCAAGGCCGCCCGCCACCGGGCCGTTACCATGGGCAAGGCCGAAGGCGCGAAAACCCTGCGCAAGACCTATCCCGACGAAGCCACCGCCCGCCGCGCCGCCACCGCCGAACACACCCGCCTCAAACGCGCCCCCGCCACCCTCGACATGCGCCTCGCCCTGGGCCGCCCCGACGCCATCCCCGAAGCCCGCGTCACCCTCACCGGCTTCAAACCCGAGATCGACGCCACCCCATGGCTGATCACCGAAGTAACCCACCGCCTCGACAACGCAGGCGGCTTCATCACCGAGTTGAAGATGGAGGTGGCGGGGTAGGGGGGGACGAGCCAATTTTGGTGGTTAGCTGCCCTTCCGGGCTCTCATGTACAAAGGGTGGCTATCGACCTTCCCGCGTGACAGTCACTGTGGCAGAAAGGGCGGGTGAGCGGACGTCAGACTTGGTGAAACGAAACACCGAAGTCATCCCCCCCCATAGCAAACGCAGAGAAGCGGCGGTCAGGAAACTCACGAGCCAGCTTCGCCGCGAGCATTTCGGCCATGATGCCGGCAAGGCGTTCGCATTGCGCCTGTTTCAATTCGCCATTGGTTTGATCTTGAGGGAACACGTCGTCCAGAAGGTATGCGTTCATCGCGGTCTCTATGTCTCCGCGAGAAATGTCGCTGACCTTCTCCCAACCACGCAGTCGCTCAACGTCAACCGGCGCACGAAGGACATAATCCCCGAATACCTCGAAATTCGGCCATAGAAAGGAGCAGAATCCCAATGCGTGGTCGGCCCGGCCTTCGCTGAAAATCCAGCCATCGGGAGAAATGCCCGCGCCGTTGTTCCATAGGCTAAGCTCAGGGATGAGGTCCGCGATGCTGGTCATTCACCCAATCTAGCGCCACGCCGAATGTCCGCAATGAGGTCGTGTCCGGATGGGCGCTTATCGTCGAAATTTGGTGGAAAGCGGACGTTCTCTCGCTTCAGGGTCAGTGGGCACCGGTAGAAGAGAACAAGTTCATCACGAGAACACCGCAGACTATGAGGGCCATGCCTGCGAGCGCAGCGGCGTCCAGCTTTTGCCCCTGAACGACCCATGCGATCATGGTGACCAGAACGATGCCAACCCCGGACCAGATAGCATAAGCGATACCAGTGGGAATGGTGCGCAGAGCGAGGGACATACAGTAGAAAGTGCATACATACCCTGCGGCCATAATCAGCGTAGGGACAGGGCGCGTGAAGCCTTCGGATTGTTTCAGAAACGAGGTGGCGATGACCTCACCAATGATCGCAACTACGAGGAACATGTAATTCATGTTCTTGGCCTAGCAGCCTGCCAAATTTAGGCAACGGCATCTATTGGGCGGAAGCTGCCGATATGCACCACAGGGAAGAATGGCTGCCAATGCCCCATAGCCCACTATGCAGGCGGGAGATTTGTTTGGCTGGCCATGCTCGGGACCGGGTCTTCACAATGATTTACGCTTTAGGAATTTTTTCCCTTTCCTACAGTCGCATATTGCGCCAGATAGAACATAATGTGAACGAATCGAGGTGAGACAGAGTGGGTGCGGCTGAGGTTCGGCTTATGCCTGGGTGTGCGTGTGGGTGTCCGGTTTGTACTGTGGGGTGCGCTACGCTTGTGGCGATGCGTGATCGTTTGCGGGGGCTGCTGGAGGCCGAAATTCGGGCACAGTCGGGGCGTTTGCCGAAGGATCGGGGAGATAGGGGCCGATCCCTGCGAAGCCAGTTGGCAGCCATCGAGCTAGAATTTCGGCGATTTCGGCCCGCGATGCGCCCTCTGGAACCAGAGCCAGCAGGCTATGGAACATATCGCGCAGCGCACCTTCACTAGGCAGGGCGACCTGCAACGGAACATATTGAATCGTCGGGCGGGCAGCTTCGACGGCGGCAGCTTCGGGGGCGACTTCCTCTCCGACAAGGCCCGCAAGCTTCATAACCTCCGCAGGCTCAATGCCATGATCCGCAAAAATTGCCGCCAGCTTACGGGCAAGATCGATCGGGAGGTGGGGTTTCTTGTACAGGTTCGCGTTTTCGTAGACCGCGTAGGTCGATGGCCCAACGCCAAGCTTTTCGGCCGTCTTTCGCAGCGAAATCGACGGAACGGCGGTGAGTCGCAGTTGCTTCAAGAGAGGGGCTACGGATGACATACCCCTTGCGTACATGTTTTCTGGACACCTTATGTCCGTTTTAAATGTTGACATGTGTACATTAATCTTAGACAAAGCTGTCCATGGAACAGCTTTGCTCAATCTTCACCCTGTTCGGCGGCATCCGCCCCATGGCGCGGGCGCTCGGCGAGAGCCCCAGCAAGGTCATGGCGTGGAAGCGCGCGGGGCATATTCCGGCGCAAACGCAGGCCAAAGTTCTGGAGAAGGGGCTGGCCCAAGGTCTCCCGCTCACCGCCGAACACGTCGTCTTTCCCCTTGGTCGCCCTGCGCCTGATGTAGCGAACGGGGGCGCTGCCGTCGTTTGCGATCAGCCCGGCAAAGCGCAACGCGCGAAGGTGGCGGCATGACCAAGCTGCGCACGCCGCTCTCGTTTTCGCGGGCCATCACCACGATTGCCGCCGCCATCGGGTGGGAGGCTGCGGCCAAAGTCACCGGGCGCTCGGTCCGCACCGTGCGCCACTGGAGCGAGAGCGACCGCCATGGCACGCCCACGCTCGATCAGGCGCTGGCGCTCGACCGCGCGTTCATCGCCGCCGGGGGCGATCATGGCCCGATCCTGTCCAGCTATGGCCTGCAACTCGATGTCGCGCTGGTCGATGCCGTGGCCTGCCGCACCGCGCTGGCCGAAGACATCGCCGCGACCACCCGCGAGACGGGCGACGCCATCAGCCATTGCATCCAGGCGCTGCATCCCGGCGCCACGCCCGCGCAGATCTATCGCGCGATTGCCGAGACCGAAGAAGCCGACGCGCTGTTCCCGCGCCTTCTCGGTCGGCTCAAAGCCCTTCTGCCCGGCACTGGGGCCGGACGCGAAGCCACTGGGGAAATGCGATAATGTCCGGGCGTCCTGTCCAACTTCCACACGTTTGCTGTCCGGCCTGCGGCGGGCGCGCCTTTGCCCGCTCGGTCGGCAAAAAAAGCCTCGTCTACCGCGAGGTCTACTATCACTGCCGCAACCCGGATGCCTGCGGGCACCAGTTCGTGGTGTCGATGGAGGCCATCCGCACGACCCGGCCCTCCCGCTTCCCCATGCCCCGCCACAAGCTGCCCCTGACCCAATGGCACAGCGCCGCCAACGACCGCGCCGCCAACGACGACGGCCCCCCCAGCGAACCCGACACCGCCGCCATCACCCCCTGATCCGGCCCGAACATCAGGCCGCCCGCGCGGCCTGACACCCTCCCGCCTGCTCACCTCAGACCCGGTTCGCTTCCGGGCACGCCCCCGCTTTGCCTTTTTCCGCCCCTTCGACCGGAGCATCCCCATGCTGCCCACCCCATCCAGTCCATTCCGGGCCCCGCCTTCTGCCTTCGCCGCATGGTGGGGCTTCTGGCGGGCCCTGCCGCGTGCCGAGCGAGCCGAGTTTTTCGTGCTCGTGGCCGCCCTGCCAGCCCTGTTCGCCCTCTTCGCCGCCTTGTGGATCATGCTGCCGGCATAAGCGCGCGCCGCGCCCGATCCCTCCAGAAAGACCAGAATTTCCATGCAGATGCGAGACGACATTCGCCGCGAACTGATGCCCCTCCTGAAGACCGACTTCCAGTGGAAGAAGGACCAGGGCGAGTGGCTTCAGGGCGGCAAGTGCCCCGAATGCGACGGGCGCGAGGTCTATGCCCGCGCAGAAAGCCCGTGGGTGCTCAAGTGTGGCCGGGCCAACCGCTGTGGCTGGGAGGCCTCCATTCGCGACCTCTATCCCGAGGTCTTCGACACATGGTCCAAGCGCTTCAAGAAAACGCCTGAAAACCCCCATGCCGCCGCCGATGCCTATCTGACCGATGCGCGCGGCCTCAACCTCATGGGCATGCGCGATGCCTATTCTCAGGAATATTTCCGCGACGAGGGGCGGGGCATCGGCTCGGCCACCGTCCGCTTCCCGCTGCCGGGCGGAAGCTGGTGGGAACGCCTGATCGACCAGCCAGGCCGGTTTGACCGCAAGGCCCATTTCGCCCCGCGCAAGTCCTACAAGGGGCAGGCGTGGTTCCGGCCCGACCTCACCATGGAAGACTTCGCCAACGCGGCCAGCATCTGGTTTGCCGAGGGCATCTTCAATGCCTGGGCGCTCGAACAGGCGGGCCAGCGCGCGGCCTCGACGATGTCGTCGAACAACTATCCGTCCGAGTTCCTGCGCCAGTTGCGCACGCATATCGCCGCCTCGGACAAGCCGCACCGCAGCCCGAAGATCATCTTTGCCTTCGACGTTGGCCCCGCCGGCACCAAGGGCAACCGCGACTTCGTCAAGCAGGCCCGCAACGACCGCTGGGACGCCAGCGCCGCGCTGCCCATGGGCGAGGACGAGACAGGCAAGGAACTGGACTGGAACGACCTGCTCCGGCTCGACCGCCTGGGCGAGGGCCACCGTGCCGACTACCTGTGGCACGGGCAGGTGCTGCTGGCCCGGAGCGCGCAGGAAAAGGCCTACCTGATCTGGGAAAAGCACCGCTGGAACAGCTTCCACTTCAATTTCGGAAACCGGACCTACTGGTGCTCGATCGACATTTCGGTCGTGCAGGAAAAGATCGACGAATACCGGCGCGGGCGCACCCGCGAGCTGAAGGACATCGACAGCCGGGAAGAGGCGATCATCCGCATGGAGGCCTCGCGCGAGGCGCTGGGCGTCGAGGAAATCGCCAATTGCGCGTTCCGCGTCCTCTATCGCCAGCGTGACGAGGCGACCGACGAGACCAAGTTCTTCCTCGATATCCGCTATCCGAGCAGCAAGCGCGCGCCGGTCAAGGGCGATTTTACCGCCGCCCAGCTGCGCAAGTCCTCGAACTTCGAAGACCGGCTGTTCGCCTTTGGCGGGGTGTGGACCGGCAACGTCGCCCAGTTGACCCGCATCCTCCAGCACCAGACCCCCGATCTGCCCGACGTGCGCCCGCTCGGCTTCACCGGCTATTGCCGCGAGGCCAAGGCCTATGTCTTCGGGCAACTGGCGGTCGCCAATGGCCGCGTGTTCCGGCCCAACGACGACGATTTCTTCCAGATCGGCAAGCAGGCGATCAAGCTGGGCACCTCGGAACGGCTGCTCGACATCGAGTATGACGCCGACCGGCTCGACACCAGCTGGCTGGCCGATCTGTGGACCGCCTATGGCGCCAAGGGGCTGGTGTGCCTGAGCTTCTTCTTCGGATCGCTGTTTGCCGAGCAGGTCCGCACCGAAATGAAGAGCTTCCCGTTCCTCGAAATGCACGGGCTGCCCGGCACCGGCAAGACCACGCTGGTCGAGTTCCTCTGGAAGCTGCTGGGCCGCGAGAACTACGAAGGCTTTGACCCGGCCAAGGCCACGCCCGCCGCCATGGCGCGCAACCTGGGCAAAGTGGGCAACCTGCCGGTCGTGCTGATCGAGGGCGACCGCCGCGAGGAAGCCAGCCACGCCCGCAAGTTCGAGTGGGAAGAACTCAAGACCGCCTACAACGGGCGCACCGTGCGCGCACGCGGGGTGCGCAACGGGGGCATGGAAACCTTCGAGCCGCCGTTCCGGGGCGCGATCGTCATCGAACAGAACGAGCCGGTCAATGCGAGCCGGGCCGTGCTCGAACGCATCATGTCGCTCGGCTTCGACATGACGGGCTGGTCGGCCCAGACCAAGGCCTCGGCCGAGCGGCTTGAGCAGTGGCCGATCGAGACCGTCTCGGGCTTCATCGTCCACGCCGCCAAGCGCGAGAACGAGGTCATGGCCCGCTTCCGGCAGGCCTTTGCGCAATACGAGGAGGAGCTGCTCGCCATGCCGGGCATCCGCACCAACCGCCTCGCCAAGACCCACGGGCAGTTGCTCGCCTTCCTCGATGCGCTGCGCGCGCTGCTCCCGATCACCGACGAGCAGCAGGCCGCCACGGCCAGGTTCATCGTCGAGATGGCGACCGAGCGGCAACTGGCCGTGAACAGCGAAGACCCCATCGTCACCCTGTTCTGGGAGCGGTTCGACTACCTCGAGGAGAACGAGGATCCGACAGCGGCGAGCGGCCACATCAACCACCACCGCCGCCATGCCGAGGGCATCATCGCGGTCCGCCTCAACGAAATGGAGGCCCGCTGCGCCGAAAAGCGCCTCGAGCTGCCCACCCATGCCGAGCTGATCCGCGCCCTCAAGACCTCCAAAAACCGCCGCTTCGTCGAGCAGACCGCCGTCAATTCGCGGAACGAGGGCGTGCCCCCGGTCCGCTGCTGGGTCTTCCACGATCGCTCGCGCGCGACGGCCTCCCATTCCTGAAAGCGAAAGGACGACCATGCGCAGCGTTCCCTCCCTTCTGTCCATGATCGGTGATCCCGATCCCGTTTGGGCGGCGGTCATGCCCTGGGACTATATCCGCATGCGCCGCGAGGCCGCCGGGCTCTCGATCGCGCAGGCCGCCCGGCCATTCTGGCACCATGGCGAGCACCAGGCCGATGTCGAGCGCAATTTCCGCCGCATCGAGACGGTCGGCATCCGCATGAAGCGGCTGTGGTCCATGACCCGCGCGTTCCCGCTCAGCCTGACGGTCTACCGCCAGCTTTGCGACACCCCGGCCGACCGGCACCCGCGCCTGTGCCGGGCCTGCGGGTGGGACGAATGGACCCCGCAGCTCGATGTCGAGGGCTTCGACTGCACATGGGCGCAGGCCGATCCGCGGATCTGCTCCCTCTGCGCGCAGACCGGCCGCCGCGTGTTCACGCCGCGCCTGCCCGATCACTCCACCCAGACACCCCATCGCGGCCACCAGATCGCCGCCTGACCTTCCAAGGAGCATCCCATGTCCCAGCCAAACGCCACCGAAGAGCAACTGCGCCACCTGATCGAGCGCATCGAAAGGCTTGAAGAAGAAAAGAAAGGGATCAGCGACGACATCCGCGACGTCTACAACGAGGCCAAGGCCACCGGCTACGACACCAAGGTCATGCGGCTCATCGTCCGCCTGCGCAAGATGCGCCCCGACGACCGCCGCGAAATGGAAAGCATCACCGATATCTACAAGAACGCGCTGGGGCTCGACTGACCATGGCCGCTCGCCCCTCGAACGCCGTCCATCCGTTCGGCTGCGCATGCCGGGCCTGCGCGCCCGTCGCCCCCCACAGGCACCGCGCCGGCCTCACGATCAGGAGCGCCTCGCGCGCCCTGATCCTGCTCGCCTCGCTGATCGCGATCCCGTTCCTCGTCGCCCAGGCGCTGGCTGGCCTGAAAGGAGGGCGGGTATGATCCACCGTCCGGCCCATCAGCACTGGCGCGCGGCCCGCATGGCCGTGCTGTGCCTGCTCCTGTCCGGCTGCATCGAGCGCTACAGCGCCCTCGCGCAGTGCCAGAAGCACATGCCCCCATGGGACACTGCCGAATGCAGCCACCTCAAGGGGCGGGGGAAGGGCACATGAGCGCCCCGCCGCCCGAAAGGCTCCTGACCATCCGCGAGGTGATGGCCCGCACGTCGCTGTCGCGCTCCTATATCTATGCCCTGATGCGCAAAGGGGAGTTCCCCGATCAGCGCAAGCTGGGCCACAAGTGCGCCCGGTGGCGGGAAAGCGAGGTCGACGCCTGGGCGCGCGGCAGCGTCACGTAACGGATCAGTGGCCGGGGCGTCCTGCCCCGGCCACACCATAGCGCATGGGCTGGCCGATATGGATCGCCGGCGGCCACATGTCTGCCAGCAGGATGTCGGCCCATTCCTGCGCCAGTTCTCTCCGACGCGGCATGTAGGCCGCGCGGTTATAGGCGCCTTCCACCCGGTTCGTGGGCACATGGGCCAGCATCAGGTCGATGATCGCGCGGTCGGGGGAGGCGGTCGCATGCCCGGCCTCACGCCATGCGCGCTCCACCCTCTCGTTCATGATCGTCGAGAACGCCGAGCGGAACCCGTGGGGAACGTGGCGCTGGTAGTATCCGGCCCGGATCAGCAGGGCGCGCAGCGTGTTCTCGCTCATGGGCCGATGCACATGGCGGTCGGACGGGAAAATCAGTTCAAGGTCGCCGGTCAGCGGCATCATGGCCTTCAGCACGTCTACCGCCTGAGGCGCCAGCGGGACGAGGTGGTCGCCATCTTCTTCCGCCTTGCGGTCCACGTCGCCCTTCATCCGGTGCGCGGGGATCCGCCACAAGGGTTCCTCGCCATCGAGATCCTCGAACTCATCCCACCGGGCGCCGTGGATCTCGTTCGGCCTGACCGCTGTCAGGGCCAGCAGGCGCAGCGCCAGCTTGGTGTGCGCGCGGCACCGTTCCGCCTCGCAGTCGACGAGCATCTGGCGAAGCGCCGGCAGGTCGGTGATGGCCGGCTGTGGCTTGGCCTTGGGTTTGCGGGGCAGGGCGATGGCCAGACTGGCCGCCGGATCGCGCACGGTCTGATTCGTGGCGATACCATAGACGAATATGGCACTGATCCGCTGGCGCGTCCGGTGTGCGGTCTCGATCGCGCCGCCATCCACGATCTTCTGAAGCAGCCTGAGCACCTCGGGCGACTGGATATCCTCGATGGCGAGATCGCCGATTACCGGAAACACAAGCTTTTCAAGGCAGTCGAGGACATCCTTGGCATGCACCTTCGACCACCGCTGCATCTGGAGCTTGTGCCATGCCATGGCAACACCCTTGAACGTGGGCCGCGTATCATGCCCCGCGCCCCGTTCGAACAGATCCCCAGGCCTGGGCTCGATCCCCTTGGCCAGCATCGACTTGGCCAGATCGCGGGCGTCCCGCGCGTCCTTCAGCGAAATGGCAGGGTAGGGGCCGATCGTCAGCGTCTTCTGCGCCGGCTTGCCTTGAGCATTGCGGCCGAACTGGTAGTTCATGCGCCAGACCCGGCCGCCGACAGCCGAAACATGCAGGTAAAGCTGCTCGCCGTCCGAAAGCTTGTAGGCCTTGCCTGTGCCCTTGGCCCCGCGAACCTTGGTGTCGCTCAGCATGCCCATACCATATCCTCAGAATCACATACCATAGGCTAAGCCATATGGCAGAGGCGATGCATGAGAACAAACAGTGACAACTGTGGACGCAAAACCGGAAAAACTGGCCGCAAGCATCTGTAAATAAGACATTTGCAGATTAACTGGCACGGCTTGTTGGCGGAAGAGGTGTCCGACAACCTTCTGAACCTTTTAAGCGAAAAACCGGGCGTTTTGAAAAAGTGGTGGGGGCATGACGCCCCCACAAAAGCCACCTGAAGTTACGTCTGAACCTTCGGTCGCGTGGATACCCACTCGAAGACTTCGGCGGCGAGCCAGCCCACGGCGCCCACGCTGATCAAACGCTGGCGCGGGAACTTGTCCTGGCTCATCAGGCGGTAGATCGACGTGGTGCTAAGACCGGAAACGCGGCGCACTTCGGGCAAGCGAATGATCTTTGGCGTGGGCTGTGTCATGCCGATTTCCGGGTGAATTCGAGGTGGGCATCGGTCATCAGGCGCTTGCCCAGATCGGCGAAGGCACTGAAGATCGGCGCGAATTCCGCCGCTTCGTGTTCGGTGCCGCGATCCTCTTCGGGAACGCTGGTGATGGTGGCCATCACGTCGAGCGCCTCGAACAGGTTATCGAGCGAAAGCTTCGTCGATTCAGGCATGCTGACTTTTGAGGATACGGCCAGTTCGAGCGTCTGTTCGCTCGTGAACGGCTCATTATTCATCGTGGTCATCGGCTCGTGCCCCCAGCAAAAGCCCGACAATCAAAGGATTTTTTGGCGGTCGGGCGATACCGGGTTCGAAGACCGGGAGTCACAGCTTTACCGGCGGGCTCAACGCCCCCGCGGTACGCCCGACCATAAAAAAGCGCACCAGAATCGGACTGGTGGCGCGGGTAGGCGCTGGAAAAACTCTTGCGGCTTCGAACCCGCAGCGTCACCTTTTTCGTGACGACGGGATTAGCGTTATCGGGATTCGATTGCACAGGCAAGGGGGGACATGCACACGCCCCCAGAAGGGTCTTGAAAATCAACGATCCGTCCTTTCGATTTGCTCGATATTCAGCCGCCTGCAAAGCTTCACGGCAGCCGCGCTGTTGAGCACCAGCGCATCCATCACCACCGTCCAGGCTGGCCGCTTCCCCCCTGAGAGCAGGGCCAGCACCGCACGGCGCAATAAGTCTTCATCTGTCAGATCCGCCCATGCCGCCCGGCGCAGGCCGGGCACTGCGCCCGGCCTGATCGGTTGGGGGCCTTCCGGCCAGGGTTCGATTTCCAGATGGCCCAGATGGCCACTGGCTTTGATCTGGCGCGCCTCTTCGCGCGTCACGCGCGCCGCATGCGTCAGGCGCCGCGTGAAGCCTTCACCGCCACGGCGCAGGTAGGCGCCCGCACGGGGATGCCAGAGCAGGACGCTTGCGCTCGATTGCGGTGGCGGGAAGGGCGCGCCCGGCATCATGCGGCCAGTGCCTCCACGGTCAGGCCCTGCGCCTCCGCGATCCGCTGGCGGGCGACCTCGAAATAGTCCGGGTTCATTTCAATGCCGATGAACCGGCGGCCCGTCTTCACCGCAGCGATACCGGTGGTTCCGCTGCCCATGAACGGATCGAGGACCAGATCGCCGCAGATCGACAGCAGGTCTTCGAGCAGACCGACAGGCTTGCCCGCGATATGGTGCTTCTTTTCGCTCTGGGTGGCGCGGCGGAAGACGCCCGGCGCGCAGTGGCCTTCCTTGCCCATCGCGCCGTTGCTGCACCAGACCAGATATTCGCACTGGTTGCGATAGCCCCCACGGCGCGGGCGGGTGGCTTCGGTCTTGTCCCAGACAGTGATCCCGCGCCAGGTCCATCCCCCGGACTGGACCGCATCGGTCGAAACCGGCAACTGGCGCCAGTCGGTGAACATGCCGAGCAGGCCGCCGGGCTTCACCGCATCGCGGGCTTCCCCGAGCCAGAGCGTCGACCAATAGGCATAAGAGCGTTGATCGCGGTTATCGCCCGAGAATTCGGGATAGAGGCCGCGACCGCTGGGCGACTGGTACTTGAGTGAGGGCGCTGCCGAACGGGCGGACTGATGAAGGCCGCCGCTCGAATAGGGCGGGTCCGCCATGACAGCGTCGACCCCGCCCAGAAGCGGCATGATATGCAGGCAATCCGCCGACAGGAGAAGGGCGTTCCCGACCAGCTCCATGCGGCATCCCATGGCGACAAGCGCGTGCATGTTCACATCGGGGAACAGGGCCGCAGCCTCATCAAACCACGGGCAGTCCTTCTTCAGCAGATCAACCAGATTAACGAATTCGCCAAGCATTGCGGCTTCCTTATTCAGCAATTTCAACGTGCTGATGGACACAGCCCCAATCCGATCGAGTCCCGCAACGAGGGCAGGATGTACGCGGCGCGGCCACATGGCGTGTATCCGGCGCGCCGATGGCCGACCGGCGCAAGGCGCTGGCCTGGGCAAAGCGCGGATGCACGGTGGCCGGTGCATCGGGGTTGCCGTGGTCCTTGCCGGAAAGGCGCAGCGAGGCGGCAAGGCCCTCGCTGCCGATGCGGATCGCATCCTCGAAATCGAGCAGCCCCAGCGCGACCATATCGCGCTTGACCATGGCCAGCGCGGCAAGGCGCCGGACCATATCGGGGGGCACGCCGATCTCTTCGGCAGTCGCGGACGCACTGAAGGCCGCGCCGTACCGGGCGAGATCCTGGGCTACGGTTTCGTAAGCCAGTTCCCATGGCGTCATGCCCGACTTGCGGGCACGGTGAGGAGGGGCTGGCATCTGGCGGGAGGGCAGGGAGGCTTGCGCGCGCATGATCGATCCTTTCAGGCGGCGAACATTTCGAACTGGTTCGGGTCGGGGGCTTCCCGGCGCATCGCCACGCGCACGGCGGCCATCACGTCTTCCCGGCGCGGCGTGCGCAGTTCGAGGCCCGCCATTTCCGGGTCGGGCACGCACGAGGGGGAAATGCCGTAATCGTAGGACAGCGACGCGCGCCATGTATGCCCGCAATGCGGGTTCGAGCAGGCGAACAGCATCGAGCGCAGGGTGATCGAGACTTCTTCACTGGTGCGCCGATGCCCCGGCATTTTGCAGTGCGGGCAGCGCAAATTGCCATCGCGCGTGGGGGCAAGCGGGATGACAATATCGGACGGCAAACGATTCATGGTAAACCCTCAAGCGGATGAAGATTTAAATCCGTGATAATTTTGGGACCAATCTGGCTAATGGCCTGTGCATAGACGGCACTGAAACCGTCGCCGCATTGGTCGGAAACAGGCGCCACTGAATTATTAAGGCGGAAACCTGAGTCTGATTTCAGTGAGATTAGACTGTGCTGTGCCCATCCGGGCGATTATGCCGTGCCCAAGCCAGTGCCGAATCGGCTTTCGCCAAACAGTTGGCGCGTGACGGGAGGATAAGTCGCGTAAAAACATGGCGAAATCTGCATGGCGCTTTTTAATTAATACCACAAGGCGGATTGGAACCATGGGAACGGAAAATGTCATAAAGTTGCAAACGGCTCGCAAGGCCGTGAAGGCGAAGGCACTGGAAATCACTGTCGAGCGGCTGACGCGCATCAAGGCGCGCATGTCCGACCTGGGCTTTGGCCAAACCGATCTGGCGAACGGCATCGGGGCGTCGGTCAGCCTGATTAACCAGATGATGAGCCGCAAAATCCGCCGCACGCAGCACTTCGGGGCCATCGCGCGGGTGCTTCAGGTCAATCTGCCCTGGCTGCTGGCCGAGACAAACGAGCGCATCGATATGCGCGATCTCGACGGAAACCCGATTTCTGAAGAAATCCTGCCGGAAATGATGGCGTCAGAGGAATTTCGGAAGGCCCGCGTGTCCCTCGTCGTCATCGAGGACGACGACGTCCAGAAGGAACTATCCCGGCATGACATGGTATGCTTGCGGGAAATCGACCTGGGAGCATCGCAGGGGATCATGTACAACGAGATCCCGGCCAAGGTCCGGCCTCATTTCTTCAGCCGGGCGATGCTAGCCGCCTATACCCCGACCGACCCGAAGGCGATCATGGTCGTGCAACGGATCGGGGACACGATGCAGCCCACCCTGCTGGACAGCGACCTGTTGCTGGTCGACACGACCCGGACCACGCTGGACCGCGCCGACAAGATATGGACGATCCTGTATTGCGGGGCGGGCATGATTGCCCGGCTTCGGCCGACCTCGAAAGGTGTCCGCATCATCTGCGACAACCCCACGATTGCCGACGAGGTGGTCGAGCCCGGCGAATTGCGCATCCTGGGCGAAGTCATCGGGATGTTGCGCAGGTTCTGACACGTATACACCCATACACGTATGGGTGTATTACACCCCTTCCATTTCGAGCGCGGTGGTAAAGCCGCGCTGCCCATCGAGTTCATGCCGCACCGAGGTCACCCGCCAGGCGCGCTTGTTGATTTCCGACTTGCACCCTGTGACGGTGACCGAGGTGTTCGCGCCGATCCTGGCATCCCCCAGCGCGAGCGTGAAGCTCATGGTGGCCGCCGCGCGAGCCAGACGGTTGCGTTCGGAATTGGCCGCCGCGCGGGCGTCGGCCTGGCTGGCATAGACCTTTTTCAGCCTCTTGCGATGCGTTCCGGGTGTCGACACCGTTTTGCGGGCGGCGCTGTCCTGGTCGTAATATTGCGCCTCTGCGCCGTCCTGGGCGCCATCGCGCGCGGCGCGGTGATAGTCCACGTGATCGGCCTTGCGCCGTGTCAGCGTGAAGGAAGGAATGGCCTTGCCGCTGGCCGTCGTCCGGGCGTTGACGGGGGCAAAGATCAGTGTCCCGGCCTTCACGGTTGCAATCGCGTCATAGCGGCGCCCCAGATCGCGCAGAAACTCCATGTCGCTCTTGTGGGCCTGTTCCGCTGCGGTGACGACGACCGCGGCCAGATCGGCGTGGCATGAGGCCTTGAGGCCATTGTCCCTGGCAACGAGCGCGACAATGGCGCCGAGCGTCTGGCCGTGATGGCTGCGGTTCTTCCGCTTGCGGTAGGCACCCGCGAAATCGGCGGATCGGGCCGAAATGGTCACCGTATCCGGCGGCCCGGAAAACCGCACTTCATCAACGACAAAGGAGCCCTTGTTAACAAGGCCCAGCGTCACGCCCGCGCCCTTTGCCCACCCGAATGCGACCGTCAGGCGGGCGCCTTCGGGCGGCAGCACCATGGCGCCGTCGTCGTCATGCAAGGTAAGTTCGAGCGTGTCGGCCTTCTCTGCACGGTCTTCGGCAAGGGACAGGCTCAACAGGCGCGGCGCAAGCTTTGCCGTCAGGTCTTTGCCATCGAGCATGACCTGCCAGGCCGGGGTGGGCTGCATGATGGTCTGGCTCATTCGTCGGCCACCCGCATCAGTTCGATCTGGAATTCCACCATGCGGGCATAGCCGTCAAAAATCAGGTTGGAATGCCGCTCGTTGAGGGCTTCAATCGTGTAATACCCGAGGATGAAACCGGCCCCGTTGACCAGAGGATAGGCATCCCCCGCATCGGCCATCTCGGCCAGGGTGTCGAGGCTGGAATAGCTGCCACAGATCTCCGGGACCAGTGTTCCGGGGAGCGAGATCCGGTCATCGCCGGGGCCGACGAACTGCGCCGACGCGCGGGCGCCGAGGCGATCCATGCGCGGGTGCCGCCATGAGCGCTGGCGCTCCATGCTGTCGAACAGGACGGTGTCGGTATCGAATACGAAGAGGCCGAGAGCGGCAAGCATCAGCGGTTCCGATCAGAAGTAGCTATCGGTGAATTCGGCGCGGCCATCCTTGCGCTTGGCCCGGCGCAGTTCGGCCATGACGCGCCGGGTGAGCGCCTGGGCGTCTTCACCGGGCTGCTGGTGGATATGGATTTCGATCTTCGCGGGGCCTCCCGCGTGTGACATGCGCGAACGCGCGCCAGCGGCGGGCGCCAGTTGCAGATGGCCAGCGCGCGTGATCGGGGAGCTTGCGCCAACCACAGCGGTTGCCATGCGCTGCATCGAGCGGACAGGGGCATGGCTGGTGCGCGCAATGCCAATCGCAAAGCCATTGCTGACATGCCCGCCCATTTCCATCATGAGGCGCGACGGACTGCGGATTCCCATATGATCGCGTAGCGCCTGAACACCGACTTTCCCGACCTGAATAAGCCGTGAGGCAAGGCTCAAAATCGGGATGCCATTAATCAGGCCCTGCACCATCATTGATCCGATGCTTTTCAGCCAGGCGGGCAGGGCGCTGAACTTGGCCTTGATCCAGGCAATGCCTTGCGCAAAGGCACCGCGTATCTTGTCCCAGTTGCGATAGATTACATAGCCAAGCACGCCGACCACTACGATGATGCCGGTGATGATCGCCACCATGGGATTGGCCATCATCAGCATTCCAGCCCGGAACAGACCCTGGGCAAGAAGCATCCCGGCACGACCAATCAGACCAAAACCCCAGGCCATGCCTCGTCCAAGAATCATTGTGGCCGAGCGGACCAAGCCAAATGAGCGGACCAGGCCACGAGCGAAAACACCAGTCCACCCACGCATGAGACCGAAGGCTTGGGCAAGCCCGCGCCCCAGCAAACCGGCTGCACCACGGACCAGACCAAATGCCCGTGCGATACGCGGAAATGCCAGGGCGATAGATCCCGCCGCACGGTATTTGCTCCACACGCCCCACAGCTGGGCCACCGGCCCGAGCAGATTGCCAAAGGCCAGCTTCCCCGCCGATATGGCGAGGTTCATCCCCAGCAGCGAGGTCAGGCCGATGCTGATCCACTTGAACGCGGTCGGGTGGGCATTTGCCGCATCGGTCAGCGTGCGAAGGGCACCCGTTGCCACATGCAGGCCGCTGGTGAGGCCCTCAAGAAGCCCCCCCTTGGACCCGGCGGTGACCAGAAAATCCTTCCACGCAGCGCGCAGCTGCCCCTGTTCCCCGAAAAACCCGTTCTTTGTCTGGTTATAGGCCTGATCCAGCCCTTGCGTGCGCTGGTATGCCTCGCGCGAGCGCAAGATGGTCGGCAGCTGTTTGTCGATCAGATTGAAGAGCTTGCCGCCAGAATTGCCGAACAGCATCATGTTCTCGCGCTGCACGTCCTTCACGCCATTGGCCTGATAGGAAGGCAGAACGAACTTGCGGTAAAATTCGACCGGATCGCTGGCCATCAGGGCGGCAGCATTGGCGTTCAACGGGTTTTGCCCGTTCTTGAACTGCTTGACGCCACCGACCGAATTGAACTCGATCTTCGATTGATCCCACAGCCCGAGCCGGATCGACTCGCGCATGGCCGCCTGGTTCTTGACCATGCCGTTCATGCGCGAATAGGCCCCCATGAGCCCGACGCCCGCCTGATCGTGCATTTCCGCGATCAGGGGCTCGAAATCGGCGAACATCGCACGCGATGACAGCCGCATCCCGGACGTGCCGGCTCGCGCGAGGAACGCTTGATAGGCCGCCGGGTCGACCGTCCCGCCCGAGGACTGAAGCGCGCGGAAAAGGCCATCGGTCAGGGCTGAAGCACGGCGCGGATCTGTGGTTCCGCCTGCCTGCTCGACAAAGCGCAGGAAATACCGCTCCTGCTCTTCGTCCATCGCGTGCCCGCTGGCCTGCAACGTGGCGGCCATCTTGGCCATGAGCGGGGCCATGGTCTTCGCGCCGCGCAGCTGATCGGCCACGCTATGCTCGCCGCTTTCGCGGAATGCGCCCTGGGCTTCGAGCAGATAGCGCAGGTTGTCCTTGGCGCTCGATCCGGCGACGTTCATCGCCTTGGAATAGGCCGTCAGATCGGACACCGCCCGGTCGCCCAGGCCGAGTATCCGCAGCTGGTTGACCATGGCCTGATATTCGCCCGCCTCGCGCGCCATCGCGTAGGCAGGGACCGCCGCCGCCATGCCCCACATGAGGCCCGACTGCCCTTCCTGCTTGTAGCGGTCGGCCTGGGCGCGGATCGTCGCGGTGCGGCGGTCAATCGCCATAAACCGCTTTTGGCGCTGAAGGGCGCGGGTGGTTTCCTCGATCCCGGCGCGAAGCTCGCGCTGGGCCATCAGCAACCCGCCCTGCATGCTTCCGCTCGACAGACGCCTTTCCACGTCGACGAGCTGGCCCTCCATATCCTTCAGCTCTTTGTGCAGGGTTCCGATGACCTTCGTGCCATCGCGCCCCAGCCCAATCATGCCTTTCAGCGCGCCTGACAGGCCGTCAAGCGCGCTGAATTGGACCACCAGATTGAGCTTGTTGTCGGCCACTATTCTTGCCCCTGCATAGCGTTCCAGCGCGACACCGCGCGCTCGCGCCAGGCCAACAGTTCATCGAGCGGCATGGCTTCGAGTTCCGACAGCGGCCACTGGAACACGGCGGCCACGTCGGCGATCAGGTCTTCGGTGGTCAGCCGCCCATCATCTTCTCGATCTGCGCCCGCGCCGCCTGGTTCATAAAAAAACCGACGACGGCGCCAGCGATCTCGGCCAGGTCTTCCACGTCGAGTTTTTCAGCTTCATGGACCGACACGACCGGCGACGAGATGCGGGGCAACAGCGTGATGATCGTGTTCACATCGCCGTTGATCAGATCGGGCACCTTGAGCCCGCGCAGTTCACCGGCATTCGGCTTGCGCAGGGTGATCTGGTCGATATCGACACCGCCATCGCGCTTGAGCGGGCTGGCCAGCGGGATCATCACCGACTTGGCGGGATCGGGCGCGAAGGCGGCGTTGATTTCGGTCTTGCGAGAAGTCATCGGAAAAGCTCCTGAATTTTGCGGGGAGGGTCGCCCCGGCGTGACCGCAATTCACGCCAGGGCGAAGGTCGTCAGAGGTGGGGAAGGGCGTCAGTCAGCCACGGCAGCGCGGATTTCGGCCATGCGGTCGATGCCGAAGACTTCGAAGACACCGGCCATGATATCGATGGTGACCCAGTTCACGCCATCGACGTCCATCTGGTAGTAGATGCACGAAATCTTGGCCTTGTGCTGGGTGTCGTCGCCGACCTTGGCGTTGCCCATGTCGATTTCGGTGTACTTGCCCATCACGGTGATTTCGACGGCGCGGACAGAGCCATAGCCGTCTTCCTGATAGGCGCCCGAGAACCGGGCCGTCACAGCATCATAGGCCGCCGCGCCGAAGTCCGGCAGGACCGTTTCCAGGAGGCCGCCCATCGTGAAATCCAGCTCGATCTTTTCGAGCCCCATATCGGCCTGAAGCGCGCCGATCATGCCGCCATTGCGGAACTCGTTCAGCTTCAGGGTGAGTTTCGGCACCGTCACTTCGGAGACGACGCCCTTGTGACCCTGCCCCTGAAGATGCAGGTTCATGTCCTTGAGTTTTGCGGGAAATGCCATGTCTGGCTCCTAGCGATGCTGTTGAAGGGAACCGTGATCCGGTCAGGTGCCCGACGTGGCGCCGGTGCTGCTGATCTGGCTGGACAGATCCGCGTAATAGGTGTCGGTGATGGTCTGGTTTTCGGTCAGGCCTTCGAGCGGCGCGCAGGCCGTGAAGTCGTAGTCGAGGGCCAGCTGACCGGCGGCCAGATCGCTGGACGCATTCTTGTCGGGATCATACCAACAACGCCCGCCGATCAGCTGGTTGTTGACGACCAGCTTGCGCAGCCGGGCGTTGACCGTCGAGATCATGTCCTTGATCAGGCCCGCCGTGATCGGCTTGTCCATGGCCCAGAAGAGGCCGCGCTGGAATTCGTCCTGAAGAACCTGACTGGTACGCACCGCGCTTTCGAACAGCCAGGAGGGCTCCGAGGACGTGGTGTGGTTGCCCCAGAAGCGATAGCCGCTGTAGCAGATGATCGTGGTGATATCCGCCGCGTTGAGCAGCGCCGCGTCGGTGGTGTCGTCATCCATCGACCACGACACGTCGTGACTCATGCCGGTGATGCCGGTGACGACGACATTCGAAATCGTCTTCTGCCAGCCCTGGGCCTGATCGATATAGGCGCGCTGGGCGAGGGCGCGGGCGATGGTGTCGGTGGGGCCCTTGCTCGTGGCAGGCCAGAACAGCATCAACTCGCGGTCGCCGAACTGGGCGCGGTAGGTGATCGCGCTGGCGGCATCATTGCCCTGGGCCATCGCATAGACGAAGCCGCGCAGCTTTTTGGCAATCGCGACCAGACCATTGGTGACAGCCTGGGTATCGAGACCGGGGGCGCCCAGAATGCGCGGCTTCACGCCGGTCTTCGCCTCAGCCGTAAGAAGCGCCTGCATCCCCTTGTAAGCATTGCCCGCTGCCGTCCCCAGAACGGCGGTGTCCTGGTCCCCGCCTTCGGCAGCAGACGCGACGCGAACCACCACGACCTGAGGCGTTGCGATCTCGGCGATAGCGGTCAGCGCCGCGTGAAGCGTTCCCGTGCTGCCCGCCTTGGCCATGGCGCTGCGGACAGGGACCAGCACCGGCGTATCGAGCGGGAAGGTTGCCGCATCGGCATCGTCAGCCGTGGCCACAAGGCCGATGACAGCCGTGGAAACCGAGCCAATCGCAACGGCGGCGCTGGTCAGGAGATTGGTCTTGATACCGTGGAGGGCCATGGGCGATCCTGTCAGATGGAGAGGGGAATGGTGATGGTGGTGAGCGCGTTGGACTCGGTGCCCCGGCGGACCAGATCGATGGTCAAAACGGCCTGCCCTCTGGTGAACTCGCCGGTCACGGCCACACGCTTGACCGACACGCGCTTTTCCCAGCGGGCCAGAGCCGAGGCGACGCCCGAGGCCACGAGAAGGGGTGTCGCGCGCGTAATCGGCTGATCCTGCAACATCGGCACAATCGACCCGTAATCGCGCATTTTGCCGCAGCGGGTGCCGATAGGCGTGGTGATGATGTCGCCGACCGACTGGACGATATGGGCATCACCCGACAGCGGCTTTCCGGTGTTCCGGTCCATGCCCAGCATCAGAGCGGCCCACCGCTTTGGGAAGAGCCCGAGGATACGCCGGAATGCCGATGCCTACTCAGGCTGATCGAGCCGGACAGAACGTCGCCATCGGCAGAAACCTTGCCCCTGACAACCAGATCCCCGACGAGGGTAAACCCGCCCGGCGCGGTGATCTCCGCAGTGCCACCGGCAGGCAGGATGCATGCGAGGGCGTGCGCTTTCGGGTCGTAGGAAAAGACCGCGCCGTCTTCGAACTCGATCAGTTCGGCTTCATCATTGCCGGGGGCAGGGCAGGCGCTGCTGAACAGCCCGCGCAGCGCGACAGCCGCGCCGATTTCACCGCCGGGGCACAGCAGGACCACCTGCTCGCCCTGGCTGGGCGGCGACCATGTGCGCGTGCGGCCCGCACGGCGCTCGATCCAGCGAATAGGGGGAGACCGGGACTCATCGTCCAGCGAGACGATACAGCGCCCGGCAGACAGATCGACCGACGCGATCACGCCAAAGCGGATCAGCTGGTCGGCATCAGTAGGGGTATCTTCCGGGGAGCGCATGCCCGAAGCATGCGCGGAACACTGTGCGCGGGGCAGCACCCGGCCTTGTATGCTGCCCCGCCACAACAGACCAAATCAGGAAGCCGCGGCCGAGCTTTCCGTACCGGTGGCGGGCGTGGTATCTTCGGCGGGTTCGGGGGTATTGCTGATCACGCCCAGATCCACCTTCACCTTCACGCCCCGTGCCACGGCATCGACCCGCTGGGCCGTTCCCTGGGCATCATAGGCGCCCGTCGCGTCAAGGACCGCGTTGACGTCGCGCTGGTGGGTCACCCCGGCATAGGTAAAAGTGACCGGCACGTTGCGCGTTGCGGCATCGAAAGCGCCAATCGAAGTGGTGATGTCCATGGTCATTCGCTCCTGGTGCTGGGGGCTGTCGGCCATTCGACCGTGCCCGCATCGGTGATGGTATCGGGCAGATTGCGCAGGGCCTGACGGTAATCGGCCCAGGCGCTGCGATCTGCGGAAGGGATCGGGCTGTCGGCGGCCTGCGTCCAGTCGCAGGCCGCCAGCAGGGCGTTGCGACGGCGACGGACCACGGCCAGCACCTCGTCGGGCGTGAGCGTGGCAGCGGCGACCACCGGCTTTCCATCGTCCCCGGCGACGATCCGGTGGCCGGGGCGCAGATCGGCCAGGGCGCGGTCGCGTTCGTCGGCGGTGATTGCGATGGCATCGGGCGGGGGCGCGGCGCCCTGTCCATCCTCGTAGAAACCGCATGTCGAGGGGCTGAAGTAGATCATCGTTTAGCGTCCGATTGCGATGTAGGGGAGCGAGACATTGGAGATGTCGGCGGCCTGAAAGACGGTGAAGCCGTTTGCGGTCCGGGCTGTCAGTATCGTGTTCTGTTCAGAACTGTTGGAGACCGTCGCAATCGTCGGAAAAACAACCGCCGGGGCATTTTCGAAGGAAATCGGAAAGGTCGCGTAGCTGTAGGAGTCCTGCGTCAGCTGGACGGTCCCGTAGACGATCTTCAGCCCGTTGCTCAGGGCGAGATACCCGGTGCTGCCAATCGACTGGGCGGTGATGCGCGCGAAGGCATCGGCCTGAAAGCCGTCGAGCAGATCCGCGTCGAGGCCCGAACCGGAACCATCGTTGTCCGGCCCCCACAAGTGGTTGTTGTTGCGCTGCACATAGGCCGCGTTCACGTTCATGCTGGCATTCGCCAGATTGGGCTCGGTGACGATGTTGCCCTGGTCATAGGTGTCGACGGTCAGCTGCAACTTGCTGCCGTTCCAGCCAATCTTGATGGCATTGGATTGCTGGCCGACACCCGTGCCCTGTTGCACCGGGGCGTATCCCAGTCGCCCGATGATGTCCGCGTACCAACTGCCCTGCTGCCCATTGAGCAGATCGGCATCGAGACCAGAACCGGCGCCGTCGTTACCCGCGTTCCACGTCAGCGAATTGCTGGGACCACTGTATATCTCGCATTCGTTGAAGTAAAACCGTGACCCATTGTATTCTATGTAACGCGCATTGCTGTCACCGAAGCGCAATATGCCGCGATCGGGTCCTGTACGGGTGTGCAAGTCGCCGCTGGCGCGTGCCTCCGCCCGGTTCCCACCTGCCGTTCCGAAAACAAAGGTGCCGGTAACGTTGTCCCCCGCCTTGTTGGCCGGGGTGTATCCCAGACGCGCCGGGATGTTCACGAAATAGCTGCTGTCCAGACCATCGAGCAGGTCAGCGTCGAGCCCGCTTCCGGCCCCATCGTTGGTCGGGCCCCACGGCACATAGCCGAGGCGCGCGGCGATGTTGGTGTACCAACTGCCCTGCTGGCCATCGAGCAGATCCGCGTCGAGGCCGGAGCCCGCGCCGTCCTGCGCCAGCAGCCACCCGAGGATGGCCGAGCGCGCGGCCTGCGGCGTGAGGGCGCGAAGGGCATCGATCCCCGCCTGTGCTTCGGCCACGGTCGCCAGTTCGACCACGCCCTGCCGTTCGGTGGTCGCGGGCGGGTTCACGAAACCGGCATCCCCGAAGGTGATGGAAGTTGCCGCTATGTCGGCGAACACCACGTCGACCGACAGCATGGCAATCGAAGCGGCGACCTTCTCAAGGATCGGGTCGGTCTGGCCATAGAGGGCGAAAAGCGTGCCATCGGCAAGGTAGAGCCCGAACGACCTGAGTGTATACGTGTCTGCACTTTCGTCGGTCATGGTGAGGTGGATCACGTCGTCCGCGACCACATCACCGGCAATCGTCGACAGCCGCTTGGCTTCCCCGGCCAGGCTGGTTGCATCGGCGCTGGGGGTGATCGCCGTCTGCGACACGCCCACCTGGGCGATCTCGACCGCGTTCGTCCCCGTGTTCGCTGCATTGACGATGGCAGCACGCCCGGCGTTCGTGACGGTGATGGTAAAAGGCATTCGGGGCTCCAGGGATCAGGCTTGGCAGAACAGCCGGGCGTAGGTCACGGCCCGCGCGGCGGCATGCAGGCCCACTTGCGCGCGGGTCGCCAGGGCGACGGAAAAGTCGTATTGCGAGCGCACGGGCTTCGTGCGGTTCACTTCGGCGATCACCGCGTTGATGAAGTCGGCGCTGGGCGCATCGCTGCTTTGGCCGCCGAGCGAGACAGACAGGTTGAAGGTATGGGGCACGCCCGGCGGGGTCGTCTCGAACCACTCGCGCATCTTCACGCTGCCGCCGAAACTGTTGATCACGTCGACGACCGATTTCGGGGTGCCCTTGCGGCGCTGGATTTCGATGGCCGAGGCGACCCGTGCCCGGCGAATGTACAGCGGCCAATCCGCCGACCACTGGTCGACCGACAGCCCCCACGCCAGATAGGGGAGAAGTTCCTCCGGGCAGGTCTGGGCATTCCAAAGCTCGCGGAAGGGCGTGTCGATCTTGCCCAGGCGCAGCGCGGCCAGCATTTCCAACGCCCGTTCCAGCGGTGTCGCGTTGGGGGGCAGCAGGGAAGGGGCCGCCGTCATTCTCCCACGCCGCCGTCCGTGATCGTGATGCCTGTGCAGTGCCCGGCCTGCTGCCGATCGATCACGATATCGGCAGGGGGAGAGAGAAGGTCGACGTTCTGCACGCCTTCCGGGCACAGGGCGGCAATGATGCCCGCCCGCGTGATGTCCCGGCCCAGCTTCAGGGACGTGGCGAGGTAGGCGTCCAGTTGCGCCCTGGCCGCCGACAGGACAATCCCGCTGTCCGGCCCGGCGAAGAAGGTCAGCGCCGCCACGATTTCGAAAGGGATGATCCGGGCGGACTGGACCGTGACATGATCGGTCAGCGGGCGCGTGGTGTCGGCGGATACCTTCGCGGCGACGGCATCGAGCGTGGCTTGCGGCGCGGTGCCGTCGCCTGTGCGCGACAGAACCGTGGTGATGACCGTTCCCGGCCACACGGCAGCATCGAGCATGGCCTGCATGGCACTGGTCACGTCGGCACCGACATTGTGCGAGGCCAGCAAGGCCAGAACCTTGGCCTTGATATCGTCCGATGCCGGGCTGTAGGCCGAGGCATCAAGCACGTCTGAACTCGCCTCAAGGGCGTGATAGATATAGGCCCCTTCCGGCCCGGCGACAGAATAGCCCTCCGGTGCGAGGACCAGACGCCGCCGGAAATCGTCGTCGCTCTCAAGCACCGCGTCCGTGCCCGTGACGGGATCAGCCGGGGTGAGGACATAGCGTTCGACCTCGAACAGCGCGGCCAGCTGGTCCAGATCGTTGCCCTTCGCAAAAGCCACCATCACGGCCTTCGCCGTGTCGTTCACGCGCTGGCGCAGGATCAGCTCGCGATAGGTGAACAGTTCGATGATCTTGAAGACCGGATCGCTTTCGACCGTGGCGTCGAAGCTGGGGAAGTAGACCTGAAACTGCGCCAGATTGCTGGCAAAGAGGCTGTCGTAATCGAGCGCCTCGATAATGTCCGAAGCGGGCAGGCGCGACAGGTCAACACCGGCAAAGCTGTCTGATGCGATGGCCACAGGGCTCTCCTTTCGCCCCGACCAGACCCCAACGCCCCGCCTCTATCTATGGTGCGCCATTGTAGCGCGGGGCCTAACAGCCTGCCCGCGTTGAATGATCGGGCGAGGGCGGGCCTGTTGTCCTTCTCACTGAAGGAGCCCCCCAAATGCCCAACGCCCTGGTGTCATCGTGACCGCGCTTGAAAGCCTGTCGGCAACGATGCCCCCGGCGCTCAGGCATGTGCTGGACGCGCTCGCATCGGCGGTCGGCATCATGTTCGCAATGGCCAACACGGTGAACGTCGTCACGCTGCTGACCGTGATCTGGTGGGTGCTCCGTATCTTCGAAATGGCCACCGTGCAGCGCCTCCTGCGCCGCTTCAGGAAGGATACCCCCCGATGAGCTTTATCACGCGAACCCGCCAGTTCTGGCGGTACTGGCATGTGCGCCTGGCGGCGATTTTCGCTGTCCTTTCCGGCGCGGTCGTGTCGCAGCCCAATATCCTGGGCGGGCTGGTGCCCTATGTCCCGCCGTATTGGCGACCGGCAGCCGGTGCCATCGTGGGCGTGATCGTCTTTGCCCTCCCGACCTACCTGAAGCGCGGGAAGCGAGCGGCCAATGGTTGAGCCGCTCGACACGCCCAAACCGGGCATGAGCCCGTTCAAGAAAGGCACGCTGGCTTCCATCGTCGGCCTTGCGACCGCCTCGCTGGTGCTTGTGCAGGTGCCTGCCGAGGAAAGCGGGCGCACCGTATCGGCCCGGATCGCACCGGACGGCGTGGCGACGATCACGCATGTTGCAGGCCCCCAATACCTGCGGGTCTATCTTGACCTGGTTGGCAAGGCGACAGCGTGCGACGGCCTCACGGGCGCGGGCATTGCCCCCGGCAAGTCCTTCACCGAGACGCAGTGCGCGATCATGCTGGAATCGCGTCTGGCCGACACTGCGCAGCATGTGATGGACTGCACGCCCGGCCTCGCCCTGACCATCCCCAACCGCGACAACGTGCGGGGGGCGGCGGTCAGTCTGGCCTACAACGTGGGCTGGCTGACATACTGCCGGTCGACCATGCGCCGCCAGATCAACGCGGGCCATATCGCGGCCAGCTGCACCTCGCTGACCTGGTTCAACAAGGCCGGTGGCCGGGTGGTGGCCGGGCTCGTGAACCGGCGCAGCCGCGAAAAGGCCCTGTGCCTGAAGGATGCCGCCGCATGAGCGCGCTGTTCTTTGCGGCGCTGGCCGCGCTCAAAAAGCGGGCCGGGCAGATCCTCGCATGGTTGACCGCGGATGCCTGCCGAATGGCCCTGGTTGCCGCTGTGCTGGCCCTGGGCGCGCAGACCGTGCGGATCGAGGGGCTTCATCTTGGCGTCAAGGTCGGCCCGATCTCGCTGCACGTCGTCAGCCTCACCGGCCTGCGCCAGCGGACCGCCACCGCCGAATCCGCATTGGCGCAGGTGGAAAAGGCCCAAGCCCAAGCGGGCCAAGCCCAGGCCGCCGCAAATCACGAACCTGCGGCCATATCAGCCGAAATTGCGAGGATTTCCGATGCCGCTTCTGGCGATTATCACGCTGCCGTTGAGCATGCTGCTGCTCTGCATGCTGCTCCTGCTCCACGCGCTTCTGGTCATTCTTGTGCGCCCGGCGCTGGTGCTGTGTCTGGCGCTGCTCATCATGATGACGGCAGCCTGCACCCCGGCCCCGCTCAAGGTTCAGGCGGCGCAGCCGCTGTGCCCGGAACCGATCCGGCTTCCCAAGGCGATGACGGTCAGGCCGGATCTGCCCTCATGGTTTCCGTTGCCCGCTCCGATTGGGAAAAGCTCAACGCCGAAGCCGCTCTCCGCGCCCAGCTGTATCAAGTCGGGCAGGAGTGGATAGCCCAGGGCATCGCCGTGGCAGGCCCCGCCGACAACGGGGAAGGGGCGCGCTGATGTCGTGTATCACCGCCGGAGACAGCATCGGTGACGGCATCCACCACTACGCGCCCGCCTGCACCTCCATGGCCCACAAGGGGTGGTCATCGGCCCGGTGGCACCGCCATTATGCGAAGATCACCCTGTCGGCAGACCGCGTGCTGATCAGCCTGGGCAGCAATGATGGCCGGGGCGATACCGCCAGCCAGATCGCAGCGATCAGAAAGCAAGTGAAAGCAAGGCAGGTCGTCTGGGTCGTCCCGGCCTGCAATCCACAGGCCGCCATGGCCGTCGAGGCCGAGGCGGCCCGACATGGCGACGCCCTGGTATGGATCAGGCACACGGGGCCGGATCATGTGCATCCGACGATGCGAGAATATCGATCACTGGCAAAGCGCGGCGGTTTAGCGATCTAATGGGCTTTTGCCGCCGATCACAACCGCTACCAAGAGGGTTTGGTTACGCCGGAATCTGCCATTTGTGCAAAAGTGATAAGGGAAATTCCTATTTCCTACCTACCCAGACCTGAGAGCAGACCGAAATGGCCGTTTCAGATCGAGAATCGGGTTCGACTGCCATACGCTCATCCGCTTAGTCAGCCTTGAAGATAGAATGTATCGATTGCGACAGGTTCGTCTGATTAGGTTCGCACTCTTCCATTGCACATCCGAAGTCGGTCAAGCATATGATATGCGCTATGGCCAATCAGACCCTTCCATCCGTTGAAAAACTTGTTGATCTGCGGATCGCGCATATGAACATGATTCAGGGAATCATAACCCGCATGTCAGGTTACAGCGCCGGAGTGAAGAATTTCTGCGTCACGATCATTGTTGGCATTATTGCAGTTGCCTTCGATAAGCAAGTTCCGATGCTGATATGGGCAGCATTGGTAGTCGTTCTGATCTTCGGCTTGATGGACTGTTACTACCTTGCTCTCGAAAGACGGTATCGGCAACTTTACAAAAACGTATCCGGACGTTCGCTCGATAAAGCCTCCAACATGAGCATCAAGGCGGACAAGCTCGACTTATCCACTTATTTGACTGCCGCGCGAAGTGTTTCCGTGGCTGGTTTCTATGCACTTCTCTTGATTGGCGTCGTGGTTTTATTAACTATTGCAAACCATGTCGAACCCGAACCGGCCAAGGCCCGATCTGACAGCCCTTGCAGCTCTTCTGGGGCAAGCTCGATCCGCACCGAACAACCAGCCGATGTCCCCGCTTGTCCGGGCGCTTCTCGGGTTGCCAATGGAGTCGTCTCCACCTCCGGTCAATGCACTGAGCCTGCCGGCCTCCCCACCGCCGCCGCGCCAGGCGTTGGGAGGCCTGTTCGGCCTCACTGACGCAACGGAGTTGGGAGCAGCCAACCGAACGATTACCGACCAGTTCAATACGCTGCCCGAAGCAGCGATGCCCGCACCCAAAACCGTCAATCCATTCATGCTAGGTCTGGCAGCCCCAAAGATCAGGCGGGTGTTCTACTCCTTCCACTATCAGGCCGACATCTTCCGCGTTAACCACATTCGGAAGGCCGGGCAATTCCGGGCATTGGACAAGTGGCGTACGCTAACCCCGCACGATCGCAGCCTGTGGGAAGAGGCCAAGCTCAAGAACCCTAGCGCACTCATGCGCACGATCGACAAGGGGTTGGAAGGCACTTCTGTCACTTGCGTTCTGGCTGGCTACGAGACTTGGAACCGCCAATGGGTACGGTACGAGATCGCCAAGAGCCTTCAGCGCGGGAACGGATTGGTGGTCGTCACCATCCATAACTGCAAATGCCCAAACAACGGCTATGCTCTTCCGGGTCTCAATCCGCTAGCACAAATGGCCGTTGGCTATGATGCCCAGAACAAGCCGCGCATCTACGAGCGGTTCAACGAAACATGGCGGATATATCCGCGACTGAACGCGCCACTGTCATCTTGGCCGAAGTGGCTCGATATTCCCCAGGCAGGCCACGTTATGCCGTTGAGTTCGGGCGCTCGCTGCTATGACTGGATCACGGACGGTGGGCGGGACAACCTGCTGCACTGGACCGATGCAGCGGCTATCGCAGCGGGCCGATAGGTTTCTGGATAATTACTGGACCTTTCACACATCTTTAATTCGGGATAATTTCGATGTATAAAGGATATAATTTAAAATTAAATCGCCACAAATTGGATGAATATCTTGAATCAGGTGAAAGTATATTCAATTATCGTAGTAAAAAGGTAAGGTGCATCCTGTCTGATTTCATCAACAAATCAGGAAGACTCGATGCTTCAAAAATGACAAATAGTTGGTTTCCGGATATTGAGGCCAATGTTTTCATCTCGCATTCTCACCAAGATAGAGATTTGGCCGTTTCACTCTCCGGATATCTTCACTATAAATTTGGAATAAAATCATTTATTGACTCGATGGTTTGGGGGCATTCTGATAAACTCTTGAAAATGATAGATGACGAATATTGTACAAATAACAGAGGTAAATCATACATTTACCAAAAGAGAAATAGATCAACATCGCATGTCCATATGATGCTATCTGTGGCACTTTCGCAAATGATTAACCGCTGCGAGTGCTTGTTTTTTGTCAACACGCCAAAATCAATAAATTCGAGCAATGTTATTTCATCAACCACGGGATCTCCTTGGATTTATGCCGAGATCGCCATGACAGCATTGATAAAAAGGAGATCGCTGGATGAACATAGAGGAGAGGGTGTTTTAGAAAGCCATATGACTGCAGATTCCGTGCCTGTTGATTACCATGTCGACCTTGGGCACTTGATTGATATAGACGAGGAAGCATTCGATAATTGGACTGAAACCGTACCACGCGAAGATAGCCATCATATACTTCGTTATGATCACTATCCAAAATGCTATCGTGCACTTGACCACCTCTATAATACGGTAAAGTGAAGCGCTTATTTGTTTGACGTTCGGAGGATGGGTAGAGCCAATCGCGTCCATGCGTCCATGAACTGCGCACCAAAGCGCAGAGAACGGCAGTTGGCAACGTATGGTGACATCCCCAAAACCAAGTAGGAATGGTGGAAGTTGGTCGCTTGCAGCCTTCAGTATATGCTTATCACTCCCCGTTGAGCCAGGTCATAATTTCGGCGGTCATGGTGTCGCGATCACCTGGGCCAAAGCCGAGGAGGCGGCGCGCTTTGTAGCGGACGCGGATCGAGTTGCGAATGCGATGGTCGACCGCGTCTTCAAGGCCGAAGTGATGCACCTTGGCGGTTCCGGCAACCCGACCCTTGAACAATAGCCGGGCGCCGTCCTGCGAGGTCTGGACCTGCATGTTCTTCGCCAGTTCGATGCGCTTGAACATGCGCCCGCCGGTTGGCTTCCGGCCACGCTTCTTTTTGGCGTTGGGCCGGGGCTTCTTTGGGTTCCGGGCGGCCATGACCGTGCCATCGGGCTCGACATTGGCCTGCACGCGCTTGGCGTTCTCGCCGCGCATGACGCGCCCGATCTTGCCTGCGAGGGCCCGGCGCCGTCCGGGTGTGAGGCGGGCCGCGATATCGGCCAGCCAGGGTTCGAGGGCATCCATATCAGCCATGTCAGATCATCCCTGAGTGGCAGGCAGAACCTGCATGCTGTCCATCATGAGTCGCTTCAGCACCGCGCCGGGCGCAAGTTCGTCATCATCGGGCAGGTAGGAGGCCGGCTCTTCCAGATGCTCGATATGCGCCGCGCCGCTGGCGTCGGTGATCACCTGCACCCGTTCGGTCAGCGGGATCTCGACATGCAAATCGACGGTCTTGGCGTCGATGATATCCGCCTCGAACCGGAAGGCTTCCTTTCCGGGCTGCAACAGATCAGGCTGGTTGTGCCGCGCCCATTCGCAGATCACGAGGAACATCATCGACGGGTGGGCCGTGAAGTCCTCGACGACGATGTTCAGGGTGTATTGCCATTCGAACCCGTGCCCGCCTGCATTGGTCGCGTGGATCACGCCCTTGTCGATCCACATGTTGAAGCGGTCGGGCACCTTGGCCAGATCGGGGAACACGGCGGAAATGCCGTCGCGCAGGCTCTGGGCTTTCATGGCTTCAATCCCACAGGTTGACGGTCTCGACGATGCTGGTCGCATTGTCGGGAATGTCTGGCAGAATGACGACGGTGCCTTCGGGCAGGAACACGCCCAGTTCGGCCAGGCCGCGATTGAGCGTCAGGGCCTGTTCCAGAACGCCACCGTCCGTGGTGCCCAAAACGCGCCAGCAGATCAGATCGAGAGGCTCGTTCTGGCGCGCGGTGGCGCGGGTCGTCACCGCCTTTCGCCCTTCACAAAGGCGACGATGGCTTCTGCCATTTCAATAATGGAAGCTGGTTCAGCCTTGCTGCCTTTCAACAAAATCGATTGTTCGATAGCCCAGCGGCGTGTCTTGGTATCGCCATTTTCCCCATTGGGGATATAACCTTGGGCCGGTGGAGGGCCTTTAGGCGTAAATTCTTTTAGCGTCGGTACTTTGGGTGGGCTTTTTCGCAGGATCATGGATGTTGCCTTTCCTTTTTTACAAGAGGGCGACGGCGACACGGGTGGTTCCCATGATCGAGCGCACGGCCTGAAGCCGCCGCGCGTCAAAATCGCCGCCCTGCTGGCGCTTGGCCTCTTCGCGGCCCTGCATCGCCCCGGTGGCGGTCATGTCGGTGGAATGCTCGAACAGCTCGGCCGCCGCGCCGTAGCGCACGGCATTGGTGAACAGCACCACGAGCCGGGGCTTGCCGTTTGTCATCTGGGCCGGTCGGACGGCGGCCAGCGAGGTGAACCCGGCAGCCTCCTGGGCGGCCCGCCAGGGGGCCAGATCGTCGGTCACCGTGATCATGGCGCCTTCCAGCGCCATGATCAGCCGGGCATGCGTGACAGCCTCGCCGATGCGCAAGGCTTCGCGCATGTCGTTGCAGTCGATATCCGGCCACCACCCGTCACCGGACAGCACGGTCCCTACGGCTGACGCGAGGGGAACCGGGGCGATAACAAGGGGCGTGCTGGACATGATGCATCCTCAGGATAGGTGGGGGGTGGGGGCTTTGACCGTCTGGCCAAGCATGGCTGAAGCCGCCGGGCGCAGCCCGCCCCCCGGCGCTGTGGGGCGCATCTCTAGATTTCGGGGCTTCCCTTCGGGATCGAGCGGACCATGATGGCCTTGCGGTCATGCGCGTAGAAATCGCGCGTCTCGCCCATCGCCACCCCACCGATATCTTCCCACTGGGAATCATCCGCCGGTTCGCCCTGGTCCATCAGGAATTGGGAGACGATCACGGGGCCGGTGGCTGCGTGAACGGTGACAATCGCGGTCATTCGGCTTTCTCCGAAGCGGCTTGCGCAAGTTCGCGTTCAAGCTGGGCGATCAGTTTCTTGACCCCGCAGGTGCTGTTCAGGGCCAGGGCGCGTTCAAACTGGGTGATGGCGGCGCGGATCAGGGCGGGCTTTCCGCCAGCAACCCCGCTTTCCGCGTTCGGGTCGAAGGCTTCGGCGGCGGCCTTGAATGCCAGCCCGGTCGCCTTTTTCAGCTTGGCGCGGACCTGATCGGGCATGTCGGTCGCTGCGGTGAGGGCTTCCACGCGCTGAAGCGTGGCAAGGTCGACGGTCGACGGCAGCGTGAGACCGGCTTCGGCCACCTCTTCGGCGATCAGCGTTCCCGCCGTGCGCTTGTATCGTTCGGGCAGCGTCAGGCCGTGGCGCAGCACATGCTCGGCAATGGCCATCGCGCGCGGCCAGTCGCCGATATCAATCGACCAGACCAGCATGGTGCCGAGGATCTCGTCCTGGGCGGGCTGCTCGGCGGACAGGGCCCCGTCGACCCAATCGCGGTATCGGTCGAACAGGCCGCGCTTGATCTCGATCTTGCGTTCGAGCGACTGGGTGTTCGACAGTTGGCGCAGGTCATTGCCCAGCGCAGCGAGAAGCAGGCGATATTCGCTGGCCCCGGCGCCATGCTCTGCCGGGGCCAGGCCCTGGCCATTCATCCGCGCGCCGGTCCCGGCCTTGGCTGCTGAAACGCGCTCGACATGGGCGCGAAAGGGGCATTTCATGGGGCAAGTTCCTTGATCTGGCCCGCGCCGCGAGAAAGGCGGAAAATCGCGGCGCGGGGCCAGTTGGGCAGGCCGTCAGGGGAGGGGCTCAGGCCTGCCCAAAACGGGGTCAGGCGGCCTGGGCGATGTTTTCGACCAAGGCCGAAAAGCTGTAGTCCTCGACCACATAGGCTTCGTTCGACGACTGGTAGTCGGTCACCTGGTCAAGCTCGGGCTCGTCCTTGATCAGCCGTCGCGACTTGCCGTCCTGGTAGTAGATCGACAGGTTGTTGAGCGTGGTGATCAGGAACGCATTGGCCGGGAAGTAGGGCACACGGACGGTGGGCAGGCCCCCCAACTGCCGGTCGGCCATCACGGCAGCCTTCGCCAGCGTGTCGAGCGAGCCTTCCGCCGCGTCCATGATCGGGCCGTACTTGTCGACGATCAGGTCGTCGCCCACGAGCACGACCAGACCGGGAGCCTGACGCGCCCAGGCCGGAAGCAGGACCTGCTTTGCACGCCACACCATCGCGTCGATGCCGGTGAAATCGCCGTTCGGGCCATACGATACCTTGCCCGCGACCTTGCCGCCCTCGACAGCCGAGAGGACACGCTTCGGGCTGTCTTCGCGCATCTTCTGAAGCCAGCCCTTGTTCACGTCCTGAAGCAGCGGATTGGCTTCACGGTCAGTCTGGTCGGCTGCCGAGGTGCCGTTGAAGCCGATCGTGAGCCGGTCGAGCGCCTGGCGGGTGACGATGGCGTCGCGGATTCGCGTCTCGAAGTCCGGGAACTTGGCCCACATGTCGAGCTTGTCGTAGCGCAGGGCGGTGTCGAAGTTGGTCTGCTTGCAGAAATAGTCGGACCCATCCATCGCGGTGGGATCGATGCCCGCACGGCGCGTGCCGCCTGCCGTGTTGGTGCGCCCGGCAATCGTCCCGCCGATGCCCAGGCCGAGCTTCTGACCGCTCTGTTCATCGACCGGAATGATATTGATCTCGCTCAGGAATTCGATGGTTTCCTGCATGCGCGTCACCAGCGTCTGCTGGACCGAGGGGGCGACGGTGAACTTGCGGGTGGCGGCAATGTCCGGCGAAACGCCGTTGATCTCGGCCATCCGGCCAACGAAGCTGGTGAAGCGTTCAAGGGTTTGCGGCTTCATGGGAAATCCTTGGGGAAACTGGGGGGGAAGGGCTGATCGATCAGGCGATCAGCAGTCGGCGCGCTCCACGTTGTCGGCGCCGGTCGCGCCGGGGCGCTGGGTGAAGGTGTGCGCGGTCGTGTTCGCCAGCTTCTCCTGAAGCGCGGCGAAGGCCGCATCCGTGGCCTGCTGACGGCTTGCGAGCTGCTCCATCTGGTCCCGGTGCTGCTCGGCCAGGGTGATGACCGCCTGACCGAGGGAGGCGAAGGCCGTATCGTGACCACCGGCAGGCGCCGCCGTGGCCCCGCCATTGCCGACCGGGGGCTGGGTGGCCGGCACCTGTTCCGCGACAGGCGAAGGCCCGGTGTTGCCCTGCACCGAAAAATTGAACATCGCGCGCAGGAGGCCCAGAATCCCCGTGCTGTCCTGCACCGGGATGCTCGCATCTGCGAAATTCATCTCGACCGGCTCCGCGGCGGTGAACAGGTTGCCTTCGGCATGCTTGCGCGAGGCGAGGGGAGACGCGGCCCCCTGCCCGGCGCAGAATGCGAGCATTTCCGTGCCCAGGCTGGCCGGGTTGTCGGTGACCGCGATGCCCGCCAGATAGGCCTTGCCGGTGCCCGCGAAATTGGGGTTGATCTCGATGGAGGTGAACAGCTTCTGCCCCGCGCCGGTCAGCGAGACCAGAGAGGGCAGTGGCTTGATTTCGGCAAAGAGCGCGCGCCGCGTCTGCATCTGGCCGCCGACGTTCAGCTGCACGTCTTCGGCCTTGAGCGAAAGGATATCGCCGTAGGAGCCGAACACGCCGTCCGGGGCAATCCCGCGCACATGCTCGACATTGACGCGCGCCGCGAAGGTCGCCGGGTCATAGGTGGCCACCATCTGATCGATATCGGCGCGCTCGATCTTGCGGCCATCGGTGGTCGCGCCTTCGGTCGCCACGCGGAAAAACTTGGGGCTCGTCGCCATGCTGGATTCCATCCTGGTTATGGCGCGGATTGCGGCGGCGCCGGGTGAGGCCACACAACACCGCCGGACGCGCGTTTTCTCAACGCGCGCATAGTGTTGCTTCCGGCCTCACAATGCCGCCCGGTGCCCTTCGCGCGGGCGTTCTCCCATCGTGAAGCCATGGAAGACGCCGCCAGCCAGAACCCGCCCAACCCGAACCCGGCCAGTCTGGCGATTGCCCCGATCATCGCCCAGAATGTTCAGGCCCGTTCGCTGTACTGGCGGGGGTGGGCGATCAGCCAGATCGCGGACGAACTCGGCCTTCCCTATGCGACCGTTTCCAGCTGGAAGGTCCGCCACAAGTGGGATCAGGCCAGCGCCATCGAGCGGGCCGAGGAGGGCACGCTCGAACGGTATCTGATGCTGATCGCCAAGGAACAGAAGACCGGCAGCGACTACAAGGAAATCGACCTTCTGGGCCGCCAGTTCGAGCGGATGGCCCGCCAGCGCAAATATCTGGGCGAGGGCGGCAACGAGGTCGATCTCAACCCTGACCGGGCGAAGGGGGCCAGGGCCACCAACAAGAAGAAGGACAAGACAAAGAACCTGATCACGCCCGAGATGGCCGCGCAGCTGCGGGCGGATCTGGAAACCGGGCTGTTCGGCCATCAGTCGGTCTGGCTGACTTCCACGTCCTTGCGCACCCGGATGATCCTCAAGTCGCGCCAGATCGGTGCGACGTGGTATTTCGCGCGCGAGCGCCTGCTCGTCGCGCTAGAGACCGGCAAGAACCAGATTTTCATTTCCGCCTCGCGCGCTCAAGCGAACATCTTTCGCAACTACATCGTCCAATGGGTGCAAAAGGTCTGCGGCATCGAACTGAAGGGTGACCCGATGGTCATCCAGCGCGGCGCGGATGAAGACGGCACCCCTATCGAGGCCGTGACCCTCTATTTTCTGGGCACCAACTACCGCACCGCGCAGGGCTATACCGGCGATGTCATCATCGACGAATGCTTCTGGATCTACGGGTTCGAAGAACTGTTCAAGGTCGCTTCGGCCATCGCGACCCACAAGCAGTTTACCCGCACGCTGTTCTCGACGCCCAGCACGCTGGCCCACGAGGCCCACCCCATGTGGACCGGCGAGCGAGTCAACAAGCGGCGGGCCAAGCGCGACCGGATCAAGATCGACATTTCGCACGACCACCTGAAGGCCGGTGCCCTGGGCGCGGACAATGTCTGGCGCCAGATCGTCACCGTCTTCGACGCCATCGAGGGCGGTTTCGATCTGGTCGACGTGGAGGAACTGCAACTCGAATATGCAGCCGACGAATTCGACAACCTGTTCCGGTGCATCTTCCTTGACGACAGCCAGAGCATGTTCCCCTTCGCGCTCATGCGCCGTTGCATGGTCGACAGCTGGGACGCATGGTCGCGGGACTTCGAACCCTATGCCCTGCGCCCGTTCGGCGATGGCGAGGTCTGGATCGGCTACGACCCGAACGCCAGCGAAAGCGCGACAGCCGACGAGGCCGCCCTGGTCGCGGTCGCGCCGCCCCTCAAGCCCGGCGGCAAGTTCCGCATCCTCGAAAAGCAGCGGATCAAGGGCAAGGACTTCGAGGGGCAGGCCGCCGCGATCAAGGACATGGCCCAGAAATACCGCGTCACGCGGATCGGCATCGACACCACCGGCGCGGGCAAGGCCGTGCACCAGCTCGTGTCCAAGTGGTTCCCCCTGGCCGAGGCCTATCACTATTCGGTCCACCTGAAGGCCCAGATGGTCCTCAAGGCCAAGAACGTGATCAGCGCCGGGCGCCTCGAATTCGATGCCGGGTGGATGGATGTCCTTCAGGCCTTCATGGCGATCAAGCCGGAATTCACCAGCAAGGGCGTGACATACACCGCCGATCGCGCGGGCGGCATCGGCCACGCGGACGTGGCCTGGGCCGTGATGCACGCGATCTATTTCGAACCGCTCGACAGCACCCAATCGCCCGGCGGTTCCTCGACCATGGAGATTTTCTAAGATGGACGGTCAAGCGCATCCGGGCAATGCCGTCGCCCCGGCCCAGGGCTGGCATTCCTACGAGTTCGGCGCGCCCGAAAGCGTGCTGGACCGCAGCCAGATTTTCGACATGTTCGAGGTCGTGCGCGGTTCCCGGTGGTATGATCCCCCGATCAGCCCGGTGGGGCTGGGCAAGGCCTATCGCATGGCCTCGCACCACCAGAGCGCCATCCTGCTCAAGCGCAACCTGCTGCGGGCTTCCTACAAGCCGTCGAAGTGGCTCAGCCGGGCCGATTTCTCGGCCTGGGCACTCGACTGGCTGATCTTCGGCAATGCCTATGTCGAGGAGGTGCCCAACGTCCTGGGCGAGCCGATGAGCCTCAAGAGAAGCCCGGCGGCATGGACCCGCAAGGGCATCACGCCGGGGCAGTTCTGGTTCATCCAGCCCGGCCTGCTGACCTACGAGCCCCATTTGCTGGGCCGCGTGCATCACATTCTGGAGCCTGACCCGCTTCAGGAGATTTACGGCATGCCCGAATACATATCGGCGTTGCAGTCCGGCCTGCTCAACGAAAACGCCACACTGTTCCGGCGGCGCTACTACCTCAACGGCAGCCACGCCGGGTTCATCCTCTACATCAGCGAAGCCGGGATGCAGGAGCTGGATATCGAGGCCTTGCGCAAGGCCCTGCAAAACTCGAAAGGGCCCGGCAACTTCCGCAACCTGCTCTTGCACATCCCTAACGGGAAACCGGACGGTGTGCAGATCAAGCCCATCGCCGAGGTGGCCGCAAAAGACGAATTCCTGGGCATCAAGGAGGTGACGCGCGACGACATGCTGTCGGCCCACCGCACGCCGCCCCAGCTGCTCGGCATCGTGCCCAAGAACGGGACCGGCTTCGGCAACGTCATCGACGCGGCCAGATCCTTCTATCACCTCGAAATCGTGCCGATCCAGGAACGCCTGGCCGAGGTCAACGATTCCCTGGGCTTCGAGGCCGTCGCCTTCAAGGAGCCGGACGATATCACGGCCCTGCTTGCCAGCGTAGCGCCAGGCGCCGCGAAATAAGTTCTGCCCCGCCCGGAGAGGCGGAGGGAAGGGCGCGGACACGCCCATCACCTAATAAAAACAAAATCCTATAATTTTGATTTTGAATTTATTGATTCTATAATTCTGTAAATACGACTTCCTGTTTTATTTGGCCATCTATCACTTGGATTTGCATCCAAGGATCGAGCATTAATTATCGCAGATGGAATTTTTTCAACAAAGTCTTTGGGGTCATATGAAGATTTATTATAACTACCTCTAGCTTTCTTAAGAAGGGATTCCGCCTCAGAACTTTTCAGTTTTTCAGGAACAGAGTCTGAATAATGAAGCAACAGCCAGATCTCGAAACAGGGGTTGCTCAATGCAACCCCAAAGCCATCAGATTGCGAGCGTCGCCCAACCTCAGCCAGCGATTTTAGTGTCCAGCGATCCCGATCGATCGCTAGCCACAATTCATCGTCGTCGCTGAGCTCAAAAGTGTCACGAAATTCCTTCAGGCGAGCAAGGACGTGCTCAGGTGAACTCTTATTGTCTTCACTGACGATTGTCCGGACTTGGACTTTAGTGGATTGGAAAATATCAAAATATATCTTTTCAGTTATCTTTCCTTCTGTGGCGATAACGACGAGAGTGGCATCTCGAACTGCAGTGGTACGATCTAAGGGCCTAGCCCGCCTACTTGTTATGGGCATACAGCGGCCTCAACATTCCACCATCGCATCAGGATTCCCTAGAAATGGAATGGCACCGAAGCGCCCATTTATATAGCCTTTCCTGACATTTAGATCTGGACGGATTTTCATTTCCGCCAGGGAATAGAGATCAGAGCTACCGTCAGGGCGCTTCTGAATGAACCATATCTCGTCACGGCGCAAAAGGTCGAGGTCCATTAGGTGTGTGTTATGAGTAGTGAGGACTAGCTGTCCAGCTCCCTTACGCAAAAACTCCTCGACGAAACGATAGCTTAGCATCGGGTGCAATTTGCGGTCTAACTCATCAACAACATACACCCTATCGTCCTTCGGGTCTGCGATCATTGGGGCTAGATCAAGCATTCTCCTTGTACCTGATGATTCTTCATCAAATGAAAATTCTACCTTCTCTCCTCGTGTGTCTAGGCGAACAGCCTCGAGACTCCTCATGGCGATCTCGCCATTCGCATCACGATCCAGCACAAAAGATATCCCGTCATCCCCTTTGACGTGAAGGCATTCGTCGGCCTCCATGCTCGATATTTGTTGCATGAAATGGTCCGGCAATTTTTCAGAAAAGGCAGAATCTAGCTTAATAGTTCGAGATGAGAGATTAGAAATTCCAACATCGCATCGACGCAAAAATCCTTCCAGAAATTTGCGAAATTCTTCATCACGACCAACCCTATCAAATAGTGGCGCATAATTTGACGTTGCAGTTATGGTTACAAGCTTTTTTGTAATCCATTCATATGCTGGATCAAGAAGAGGAATTTTACGCTCATCCAGTTCGGATAAGAATGGCCTATTCTCCTTCAGTCCTGCAGAAAGAACTTCAAGATATTTGCTCATCTTTAAGCCCTTAACCGGGCTAGGCTCCCTCTTAAGACTATCTCCTGGAACGAGCGATGTCTCAAATGAATCATTATTTTTCTTACTGGTTCGCTCAAATAGAAGAATTTCCTTTCCCGATCCATCCGTCCGAAAAAGCCATTCCTCAGAGACTATTTTACCATTAACTACAACGCCATACTCGTAATCAAACTCCCCCTGCCGAAATTCGATTACCATTCGTGTCGGCTCTTTCCCAAGATCGGGATCGAGTTTGAAGCGAGGAACGCTCCATTTCTGCTCGGCAACCAAATCTTGCAAAGCGGAAATCGCACGAACTAAATTGGTTTTGCCATGCCCATTAGCCCCATAGAGGGCAGCCAAGCGCAGAGAGTTTGGGCGGCCATCAGGGCCTTGAGTGACATGTGAAGGGTGTCGATCGTCATTTGTCGCGACCATGGACAGCACCGACTCGGCGCCAAAACAGTAGGCATTTTGGACCGTAAATCTAAGAAGCATTGTTTTTCCTGAATTTTCCGAATGACTTCGTGAAAAAATCTCTTCTAACAGCCTTATCAAGGGATTTGGTGTGCGTGAAGCGCTCAATCAGGAGATTTTTTCACGCCCCTTCCTCGCTACTATGACCGCTCGGCACAAATATGCCACACCTCAGTCCTACGCTTGTGGCAGGAAAGCCAAGTCGAGTGGCATTATGGCGTCCAGGGTAAGCCAACGCAGATAGGCTTAGGCCGTAGACTCATAAACACGGAGCCACAGCCGCATTGAGGCCAGTTGGACCATGGCGAGGAAGTTTTCTGCCAACTTGTCATAGCGCGTTGCGACACGGCGGAAGTGCTTCAGCTTGGAGAAGAAGCGCTCAATCAGGTTCCGCTCGCGGTACAGCCACGTGCTGAAGTACGGTTTCGACCTCCGATTGGCCTTGGGCGGAATGTTGGCAAACGCTCCCTTCTCACGCAGTGACGCCCGGATGCGATCAGCATCGTAGGCCTTGTCCGCCAGCACGATTGTTCCGGCACCGACATGTTTGAGCAGATGGTCGGCAGCTTGGCCGTCATGGCTTTGTCCTGCGGTCAGGCTCAGCCGGATCGGGAGGCCTTGCCCGTCGACGACCGCGTGGATTTTGGTTGTGAGTCCACCCCTGGAGCGACCGAGACAATGATCTCGATCCCCCTTTTTGCCGTCGCAGCCTGCTGGTGCGCCCGGATAGATGTGCTGTCGATCATCTGAATGTCGCCGTCGTGGGCGGCGGTAATGGCGTCCATCATCCGATCCCACACTCCTGCTTTCCGCCATCTTACAAAGCGGTTGTAGCAGGTGGTGCGCGGGCCATAGCGCTCGGGCAGATCGCGCCAAGGCGCGCCGGACCGCAACACCCAGAAGATGCCGTTCAGCACGCGGCGGTCATCGACGCGCGGCACACCTCGGGGCTTATTCGGTAACAGCGGTTCGATCACGCGCCACTCGAAGTCGGTCAAGTCATATCGGCTCATGCCAAGCCTGAATCAGATTTTGACGGAAGAAGAAAGTTCGAGCCAATGCCGCTATGCCGCTCGGCTGAGCAGGTCTGCAACGATCTGCCCCAAAGCCGAGGCCGAATTAGCAGATGGAACCGCTATATCCGGCTCCGGCTCAAAGCCCTCTTTGCTACCCAAATTGCGATAGGGGGTGACTTTGAGCAAACTCCCGTCGCTCACGACACTGACATGCTTGGACAATTTCATGAACGTGGTCCACGAACGAACGCCGGCGGCCGCCAGCAATGGCTTGTCGATGTGTGCATCGGGCGGCGGCGTCGGGACGCCTTCCTGCGATCGAGCCAAAGCCTGTTCGATGGCGCGACCCAACTCATCATGCGAAGGCTGGCTGAGGCAAGCCACTTGCTCATCGTCGATCCAAAAACCCGCCGCCGTCTTGTGCGACGCCGTCACAAACAGTTGCCCCTTGCGTTCATAGATGGCGGCCAGCTTCTTCATGCCTGCACTTTGCGCTCGAAGGGCGTGCCTGTCCACACGGTGGCCGCTGGTAATCTAGCATCACAGATTTATGGGTTCACGGCCTAGTCCAGAGCTTCAATGGCCGCTTGCGAGTCGGTTGCAATCGACGGGGCGAGGCACGTGGAAGGCCGGTTTGGCGTCGACTGACTTTCCCGGGGCCGCACCGGAACGGCATAAATTGGGCGATATACGCCAGAGGGGAGAACCGCAGTTCAATGGTGGTAACAGACCATTCAAATTTGCCTACGTTGCCAGGGTTTTTCTAGCTTTCTATGTGTATTCGTGTATACATTTATACGGGCATACACATGGTATCGAAGGAACCCCAAGGCCATGAAGGTGATCGCTATTCTTTCCCAGAAAGGCGGCGTCGGAAAGACCACATTGTCGACGTGCCTGGCTGTGGCAGCGGAAGCCGACGGCAAGTCGACCGCCATCCTCGATCTTGATCCGCAGGCGACGGCATCTTTCTGGTCGGACGTGCGCGAGAGCGAAACCCCGGCAGTCAGTTCGTTGCAGGCCGTCCGGCTCGGCCCGGTGATCGCGGCGGCCAAACGCGCCGGAACAGACCTGGTCATCATCGACGGCGCGGCAGTCGCCCGCGACGTTGCCTATCAGGCTGCTGCCCACGCGGATCTCGTCCTGGTCCCGACGAAGGCGGCAGTGTTCGACACCATGAGCATGACCCACACGCTGGATCTGGTCCGACAACTTGCCAAGCCTTCAGCCGTCGTGCTGACCTTTGTCTCGCCACAAGGCACCGAAACGGCTGACGCCATAGCCGCTGTCGAGCAGTTGGGGGCCGCTGTCTGCCCCGTAACCATCGGCAACCGGAAGGCATTCTTCCGCGCCCAGGGCGCCGGACTGACCGCGCAAGAGTTCGAGCCGAAGGGCGCGGCAGCGGCTGAAATCCTCAATCTATACAAGTATACGTGTATACGCCTATATGATGGCATGAAGGATTCGGCCACATGACCAAGAAGACCGCAGGCAACTCGCTCCAGGCGATGCTCGACCGCGCATCGAGCGCAGAAGAAGGTCCGGTCGCCGCCGCCACGCCATCGGGCAT